>JBASRM010000407.1:0-16773 GCA_049273835.1 Blastocatellia bacterium
CCAAATACCGTTCTGAGTTCAAGCTTTAGCTTGCAGGTCGACCTTAGCAGCTTAACGGCTGAACTCAGAACGCGGAGCCGGATGAAAAGGGGTAGCGGATTTTTTGTTTGACTCGAACACCAGCGCCGTAGTATACGTAGGTTGTCGCAAAGGTCTTATGAATTCGATGGCTTCCTTCTACTGTTGCACAGGTTGTTGCGCGCCAGAGGCGCGCGGCGCAGAGCCTTTAGAGGGAATCCATTGTCTTGAAACCTAACTAACGCACTTATAAGTTCAGGAGTTTTGGAGAACCCGCTATCGGCACTGCGCCGTTGGCGGGTTCTCTTTTTTTGGCAAAAAGGGCCGAAGATGGCTTCACTAACGCAAACCGGGCGAGTTTATTTGATCGGCGCAGGGCCCGGCGACCCCAAGCTGCTCACGCTAAAGGCTGCCGAAACATTGGCTGCCAGCGATGTTGTGGTTTACGACTATCTCGTAAACCCCGAACTCCTGGCTCACACCCGGCGCGGAGCTGAGCTTATCTACGCCGGGAAACGTGCGGGCGAAAAATCGCTTTCGCAGCAGGCGATCAATCAAATCCTGATCGATCACGCGCGACGGGGTCGAGTCGTCGCGCGGCTCAAGGGCGGCGACCCGTTTATCTTCGGGCGAGGCGGCGAAGAAGCCGAGGCCCTGGTGGAAGCCGGCATTCAGTGGGAAGTCATTCCAGGCGTTTCATCAGGCGTAGCCGCAGCGGCTTATGCCGGCATTCCGCTCACGCATCGCGGGTATTCTTCAAGCGTCAGCTTTATTACAGGGCACGATGCTCGCCAAGCCGGCAAACAAGCTGTCGATTGGTCGGTCGCGGCAAACGCCGCCGACACGCTCGTGGTTTTCATGTGCGCTGAAAACCTGTCGAGGATCGCACGTGCACTCGTCTCGAGCGGACGCGACTTATCCACACCCGTAGCGGTCGTTCGATGGGGAACTTACCAGCATCAGGAAGTGTATTCGGGGAGGCTCGAGGATCTGGTCTCGTTGGATAGAGGCGCCGAAGGCGAACTGGAAATCGGGCCCCCGGCAATTGCGATCATCGGAGACGTCGTTTCGCTGGCGCCACAACTAAGATGGTTTGGAAGCGAGCAGCTTCGATACTCGTTGAGATCGTTACGGGACTATGCCGTTGCCGGCTGAATGATTGACCGGAGGAAACAATGACTCAAGTTATTTGTGATGTCGTGAAATCCGCGCCTCCACCCGGTGAGCCGGCTCGCCTGGAAGCCGCCGCGCGGTTGCTCGAGCACTCCCCGCCTGAAGACGCGCTTCGCTGGGCATTCGATCAGTTTCAAGAGAGCGTTACGATAGCGACGGGCTTTGGCGCGGAGGGCGTGGCGTTGATCGATATGGTGATGGCGATCAACCCGCGAGCGGACATCTTCTTTCTAGACACATCATTCCTCTTCGCCGAAACCTACGAGCTGCGCAGTCGACTCGAAGACCGCTACAACATCCAGATTCGCGGCTTCCGCTCCGAAATCACGCCGGAAGAACAGGAGCGGAGATTTGGCGCAAAGCTCTGGGCCAGCGATCCTGATCTCTGTTGCCGGCTTCGAAAGCTCGAGCCGTTGAGAGAAGCGCTGCGGGGGAAAGCTGCGTGGATAACCGCAATCCGGCGCGACCAGACCATTGAGCGCTCGAACGCTCGAGTGGTTGAGTGGGACTATACCTGGCAGCTCGCGAAGGTCAATCCGCTGGTGCGTTGGAGCAAACAGCAGGTTTGGGATCGTATCGCGAAACATAACATCCCATACAATTTGCTGCACGACCAGGGCTACCCAAGCATCGGCTGCACGCATTGCACTCGACCTGTCCTTCCCGGTGAACCCGAGCGCTCAGGCCGCTGGGCGGGCCGCTCGAAACGAGAGTGCGGGATGCATGCCCCGGTTCAGACAACAACCTTTGTTCGCATTGACGAACCGCGGCATTCGAGGGATGCACATTGACCATAGTCATCCGGGGCACATCCGCACTGAATTCTGAGCAGTGCACGCAGCAGAAAATTAGAAATGAAATACGCGAACAACAGAGTCATGCGAGACAACAAAGGGCTGGTTATATGGCTCACCGGGTTATCCGGTGCCGGGAAGACAACGCTTGCAAAGTCTCTTTCGGCTCAGTTCAAGGCGGCGGGGCTTCGAGTTGAAACTCTCGACGGCGACGAGGTGCGAGAGAACCTGAGTCGCGGGCTGGGGTTCTCAGAACAAGACCGCAACACCAACATCCGCCGTATCGGTTTCGTCGCGCGACTGCTTGCGCGCAACGGAGTAGTGGTACTCGGCGCTGCTATCTCTCCATACCGGCAGTCGCGCGACGATGTCCGCCGCTGGATCGAAGATGATGACGTGCTTTTTATCGAGGTCTTCGTCCGTTGCCCGCTCGAAACTCTCGTCGAGCGCGATGTGAAAGGCCTCTACGCTAAGGCCCTTGCAGGCGAGATCGAACATTTCACCGGCATCACCGATCCCTACGAAGAACCGCGTGCGCAAGAGATCACCGTTGATAGTTCTGTTGAGTCCATCGAAGCCAGCACCGACAAAATACTCACTTATCTTGTCGAGAGCGGCGCCCTCGATGAGGAGTGCCGTTGTGTGGCGTCGCAAGAGCGCTGGCGGTTCGAAGGGGATTGTGTTGCAGAGCGAGAATCCGGTTCGCAAAGCCCGCGGAGACTCGCAAACGACGCAGGCAGAAATGAAACGTATGTGACTCCGCTGGAGTGAGAATGTTTATCGCAAATGATCCCGCCAGGCTCGCCGGCTCCGTAGGAGCGAAGTGTCTCCGGTTCTCGAGTTTCAGAATTGGATCGAAGTCACCGGCACATTTCGCTCCGGCGGAGCTGGCGAAGTTTGATGATTCGATTTCTATGAACGTTTCGTCTTTGACGGGTCTCAATTTCTCAATTCGCGAAATCGTGGGGCTCAGGCCGGCCAAGCCGATGAGGTGTAACAATGAACAACATTGAACAGATCAAGAGAGGCAAGGACGGGCTCGACGTGCTCGCCGACATCTATCGTTACGCGAAGCTCGGGTTCGAGTCAATTTCACCGGACGACGAAGCGTTGTTTCGATGGTACGGCATCTACACCCAGCGGCCCGCCTCGGACGGATACTTCATGGTGCGAATGCGGATACCCGGCGGCGAGCTCACAACCGAACAGTTGCGCACGATAGCCGATCTTTCAGGCGAGCACGGGCGCGGCCTTGCCGACGTCACAGTGCGGCAGAATATTCAGCTCCACTGGGTGAGAGTTGAGGGCCTTCCCGATGTTCTCGATCGGTTGCGCGCGGTCGGCTTGTCCACAACCGAAGCGTGCGGCGACTGCGTCCGCAACATCATCAACTGTCCGGTGTCCGGCGTCGATCAAGATGAGTTGTACGACACGACTCCTCTCATCAGGCAAACGAACGACTTCTTCGTAGGCAATCGGGATTTCTCAAACCTTCCGCGAAAATTCAAGATCGCGATTACTGGATGCGCCGTCCGCTGCGTCTATCCAGAGATCAACGACATCGGCTTGTTTGCGGTCCACGACGGAGAGCACGGCGGTGTAGCATTTCGCGCTCGTGTTGGGGGCGGGCTTTCGACGACGCCGCGATTCTCAAAAGACCTCGGCGTTTTGATCGAACCGGATGAGGTCGTCGATCTTTGCGGTGCGATCGCGTCGGTGTTTCGCAAAGAAGGCAATCGAGAGAATCGCAAACGCGCGCGATTAAAGTTCCTCATCGAGCAGTGGGAGATTCCGCGGTTTCGGGAGGCGGTTGAGGCGCAGCTCGGACACAAGCTGCGCAGGGCGCCGGACGCAGAAGCTAACCCCGTAAACGAGCGCGACAGGTCGCATCTGGGCATCCACGGCCAGCATCAGCAAGGCCTCTATTATGCCGGCCTTTCCATTCTTGGAGGACGAACCTCGGGAGACGATTTGAGACGCTTCGCAGACCTGGCCGATGAGTATGGCAGTGGCCGCTTACGAACCACGAACACGCAGAACATTATCTTGCTCGACGTTCCCGAACGTAACCTTGAAGCCCTCACGGAAGACCTCGACCGATTTGGATTCGAGTATCAACCTTCGTGGTCGCGGAAGGGCATTATTGCCTGCACCGGCGTGCAGTTCTGCAAGCTTGCGCTAGCGGAGACAAAGAACCGAGCCGTCGAGTTGAACGACTATCTCGAAAGCGCGGTTGATCTTGATGATGCGCCTCGCATCAGCGTAACCGGCTGCCCGAACTCTTGCGGCCAACATCACATTTGCGATGTTGGTTTGGAGGGTTCGCTGACGACGATCGACGGTGTGAAGAAAGAGACCTTCCAGGTCTTTCTCGGCGGCGGCGTTGGCACGCGCGAGACGTTTGGGCGACGAATCGGCGTGCGCTTGCCATCGGAAGAGCTGGCCGAATCAATGGCCAGGCTGTTCACCCGCTACAAAGAAGATCGAACCGATGGCGAGACGTTTCAGGAGTTTTGTCTGCGCCATAGCAATCAAGAGTTGGCGGCGTTTCTTGCTCGGCCCTCGATAGCGGCGCGTGGTGGAGTTGCAACCGAAGAGTTGAGACATCGCACTTAGAGAACCGGGAGCCTGGCGCCGCGGCGCTCCGACACTCCCTGGGTCACTAGGCTGCTCACACGGTAAGCCTCTTGGCCCAAGAGCGGACTTAGTGGACTCCTAAAGGTGTTGGGCCATCACGGACGGAAGCATGTCGACCAGTTGGAATCGCGGCGTGCCGAATCACTTCACCGGGCCTTGATTGCGCGATAGCCGCAGAGCGGCATTCCATCGTCTACGCAAGAAGCCCTTACGCTTGCCCAACCACACCTTTAGCGCGCCGCGCACGCGAAGATGCATTTTATGCGCGGCTTCATAAGCTCTCGTCGCCTTGATCGCCGCGTAGATTCTTGCCTTGAACGCGATGAATTTTTCATACAGCCACGCGAACCAACCGATGCGCAAGAGGTTTGGACGAGTCAACGCAAAAAGCCGCGCGACCAGGGCTGTGCCCGCGATTTTTGCGACCGCAACGGTCAGCAACCCAACCATCGCGTGTCCGTGAGCGATGAAGTAAAGGGCGATCAGCTTCACCGGAACCAGCAACGCGGATGGTACCGCAAAGAAGGCAAGGGCAGCATACGGGGGAAGTCCTGTGATCAAGGCTTCGACCTGGCGGAAGACCGGCAGCCGGCCAATCGCCGCTGCAAACCGCGCCAGATCGTCCCACAACCAGTCTTCGAGAAGGATGATGATTGCCGCAAATAAGACGAACGGCGCGGCTATCAGTCTCTTCAGTCGCTTCGTAGTTGAAGACCCATGGTTGGCTCGTGCGCTCATCGTCTGCCTTCAGGTTAGCCCATTCGCCCGATTGAATAAAGCTTGACCAGTAAGGACAGGGATTCGGTTGCGCCGAGCGTGAAGGCGCGGCAAGCCATGTTGGAATCGTTATCCCGGGAGCGGCGCAGAAACGTGCTCGTGAACGATGAGCCACTTGCCGCCGCGCTTTTCCCAAATGGCGGTGTGCCGGCAGTCGATCTCCATCGACCCGCCGGCCTTTGGTTTCGCGGAAAGGTGAAAAGTAACGATCGTCCAGACGATGTCTCCGTGTTGAGTTACTTTGAGATCGTCATTTGGAGTCAGCTTTCCGCTGGCCATGGGCTCGGTGAAAGCCTTGATCACGCCTGCCCGGTACTCCGCCCAGGAGTTGTACTTCAGTGGGGCTACATCGTAGAAGACAAGATCGGCGTCTTTGGCGTAGTACTTTGCGGCTTTGTCGGGATCGAGTGTGCTCCATGCCTCATAGTACTGGCTGATCATAGCCTTGAATTCGGCTTCCAGAGCCTTGTTTGCGGGAGCATTCTTCTTTTGGGCCGACACCGGTAGGGCGATGAGCAGCGCGGCTAACGTAATTAATACACTTTTCAACACAAAGTTCGTTTTCATCAGATTCCTCTTTTCTGAGGGTTCTCTTTCTTGACAATATGTCCAGTTTACGCGATTGACGAGTCAACTGGATTGCAGCGAGGGTAGAGCCCCAGCAGATTCTGGGTAGCAGTCGGTCGCTCACTCTATCACTTTCCGATCGCCTCGGTCCGCATCAGGCTACATCGTGAAACTCCCACTGCTTGCGCATGTGGGCATCCAAGGCGGCTGCCCCTTGGTCTGTAGGCTGGAACATCAGGACCCACCGCTGACGCGTGTGGGTATGAAAACCCAACTGAGTTGGTGGGACTCGGGAAGTAATTTGGTACGCCGGCTCTGGTAGGCCGGGAATGAACGGTCCACCGACTCAATCTAATTGTCCTAGAAACTCCACAAGATCAGCCGGGAGCGGCGCCGCAAGGTCAAGCCGATTCCCAGTTCGAGGATGATTGAAGGCTAGCTGCGTGGAGTGCAGGAATTGACGCCCCAGCCCTTGAACCGCGCGCTTGATCGTCGCGTTGCGAATTGAATTCTCTCTGCCGCCTCCGTAAGCCACGTCGCCGACGACCGGATGCCCGATGTGAGCAAGATGAACTCGTATTTGATGCGTGCGCCCTGTTTTGATTTGAACCTTGAGTAACGTAAACTCCTGATACCTTCCGACTACTTCGAAGTTCGTATGAGCCGGCCGTCCAGCCCCGCCGCGAAGCACAGCCATTCGAGTGCGGTGATGCGCTCCGCGTCCGATGCGAGCTTCAATCTCACCCTGATCCCTGGACACGCGACCGTAAACCAATGCCGTGTACAACTTGAATACTTGCCGGTCTCGAAACTGATCCGACAATCGCTCGTGCGCAACATCGTTCTTCGCGACGACAAGCAGCCCGGAAGTATCCTTGTCCAGTCGATGTACTATGCCCGGCCGGATTCGCCCCGCGACTTCGGAAAGCGAATTGAAGTGATAGACAAGTGCATTGGCAAGCGTGCCCGAATCGACGCCTGCCCCCGGATGAACTACCATGCCCGCCGCTTTGTTTACAACCGCCAGATCGTCGTCTTCATAGACTATCGTCAACGCAATGTTTTCAGCTACAAGCTCGACGGGTGCGGGATCGGGCAGATCGATTTCGATCAGATCTCCGAGGCGCAGGCGATAGCTGGGCTTGGCGACGAGCTGGTTGACCAAAATGTCTCCGTCGAGCACGGCGCGTTGAACTCGAGTGCGACTGATGTCTGTGAGAAGGGAAGCGAGAAACGAATCGAGGCGCAGACCCGCGTCGCCGCCGCTGATTGTCAGTAGCTGAGCTCCAGTGGTCACTCTTAAGAAATCTGCGCGGCGACGTCCTTGCCGTGAGCGACTTCAGGAGTCGATCGTCGCCGCCGATGATAAAGCGTCATCGCCAGGCCAAGCGCGAACATGATGATCGAAATGAACTGAGAGGTCGAAAGCCCAAAGACTTGACCGCGCGGATCGTCACGCCAAAATTCGATCGTGAATCTCACGACTCCGTAGATCATCAAGTACGAAAAGATGATTTGTCCCTCGAAGGCGCGGCGTTTCCGCAGCCACATCAAGAAGCCGAAGATGGCGAGGTTCGCCAATGCCTCTATCAACTGAGTCGGCACCAGCGCCGAATCGATCGGAACACCAGTCAACTCGTTTGCTTTCTCGGTAAATCGCACGCCTATCCACGAAGTTGTAGGCTTGCCCCAGCAACAACCGGCTGAGAAGCATCCGAACCTGCCGATTGAGTGCCCGAGGGCGACCGCGGGGGCAAACGCATCACAGGTCTTGCGCCAGGGCAACCGCCACTTCCGCATGAGAATGACACTGATAAGCAACCCGATAATAAAGCCGCCGTAATAGACTCCCCCTGAACGCCACAGGTCGAACGAGAGGATTCTTCTCCACTCGCCGCGATAGTCGTTCCACTCGATGATTACCATGAGCACTTTCGAACCGATAAGGCCGGCCGCAAGCGCATAGAGCCCAAGATCGTAGATTCGATCCTTCGGTAAACCGTCGCGCACGGCGAGTTGAGCAGTAAGCCATAAAGCGGCGATGAAGCCGATTGCCAGCAGCACTCCGTAGGTTGCGATTGGAATCCCGAGACCCGGGATCCTGAATAATTCTGGGAACATTACTACTCCAGCATCTGGTCAAGTCCGTAGTCCAAACATTGTAACCTTCTTGAGCAAGTATTACGGACTATCGGCGTTCGGGGTCTCGACTGACTCTACCGCTGGTGCGCGCTCCGCCTGCGGCGTAAGAAACAGTTCTATTGCCATCAATGCCGCGCCTATGGTGATCGCCGTGTCGGCGACGTTGAACACCGGCCACTGATAATCCCGGTAGTAGATCAAAATGAAATCAATCACACGGCCCAATCGAATCCGGTCTATGAGGTTGCCACAGATTCCGGCAGCCAACAGCGAGAGCGACCATAGAAGCAGCGTGTTTGAAACGGACGTCCGTTTCATATAGTAGATCACCACCACGATCGCAGCGACCGAAACAGTGACCAATAACCATTTAACGTTGCCGTTGTTGAGCATCCCAAACGCGATGCCCGGGTTCTCAGTGTAGCTGAGCTTGAAGAACCCTCGAATAATCTCGATCTCCTCCCCTTCTCGGAGCTTGATTGAGACCCAGTACTTGGTCACTTGATCCAACGTCATCACCACCAGGGCAATGAAAAGATACCCGAGTTTTGTCGGGCTCGCTTTTGTAGTGATTGCTTCTGAACTCATTAACTTCTTGCTCCCGGCTTCAGGTTCTTTATCGTGCCGTCTGTCAGCCTGTGCTGATGCTCGAGGGCCGTGATACTCAGAATTCCCAGCCTTCATCTATTTGGCGTACACATCGAGCGTCGAGCATGGGGAAGCGCGAGTCCTGCCCAACTGTTTCCGACCAGTTCCAGCATCGTTCGCACTTCTTCCCATCCGCGTGTTGGACTTCGACAGTCAAACTCTCGCCCTCCCCGGATTGAAGCTGGACTTGCGAAACGATAAAAATCGCCGGCAAGTGATCTTCATACCGCTCGAGCAATTTGTAGGTTTCGCCTCCCACGCGCAAAATAACTTTTGCTTCCAGAGATGCGCCTATGATTTTCTCGTTCCGTTTTTCTTCAAGCGCCTTCTGCACGACCGACCGAATCTCAAACAAACTCTCCCAGGTCGCCAACAGGTCCGCATCCCGGTCCCGCGGCTCGGTCTCCGGAAACTCCGCCATGTGGACGGATGCTTCGCGTTTTCCGGGAAGGTTCTCCCAGATCTCATCCGCGGTGAACACAAGTATCGGTGCAAGTAGCCGAGTGAAGCAATCCACTATCTCATAAAGCGAAGTCTGCGCGCTTCGACGCCCATCCGACTTGGGTGCGAATGTGTACAGCCGGTCCTTCAAAATGTCGATGTAGATATTGGAAAGCGACACCGTCGCGTAGTGGTAAAGCGAATGATAAACGGTCGTATAGTCGAAACGCTTGTACGCATCGACGACCCTCCGCGTGACGTCCCGTGTCATCGCAAGCGCCCACCGATCGATCTCCCACATCTCGGATTCGGCGATTTGATCGCGCTCCGGATCGAAGTCTCCAATGTTCCCCAGAGCGTAGCGGGCTGTGTTGCGAAGCTTGCGATAGGCATCCACCATGCGATTCAGGATTTCAGGTGATACCCGAACATCTTCCTTATAATCAGAGGACGCCACCCAGAGCCGCAGAATCTCGGCGCCTTGCTTGCCAACGACTTCTTCGGGCGGCATCGCGTTCCCGGTTGACTTGTGCATGGCTTTGCCTTCGCCGTCCACAGTCCAGCCGTGCGTGATCACCGTTTTGTAGGGGGCCTGCCCGCGCGCCGCCAAGCCAACCATAAGTGATGAATTGAACCATCCACGATACTGATCCGGGCCTTCACAATAGACATCAGCCGGCCATGGGAGTTGACGTTCCGCTACCAGGACCGCCAGCGACGAAGACCCCGAGTCAAACCAGACGTCGAGAATGTCTTGTTCCTTTGTGAACGTCGTTCCTTCACAACCGGGGCAGGTGAAGCCGTCGGGCAATAGGTATTCCGCCTCGCGCGCATACCAGGCGTCGGCGGTTTCTTTTTCAAAGATCGACGATACGTGATTGATCACTCTCTCATCGGCGATCGTTTCGCCGCATCGGGCGCAGAAGAACGCGGGGATTGGAACGCCCCATACGCGCTGCCGCGAGACGCACCAGTCAGGCCGGTTTCGAAACATGTTTCGCATTCGCTCGCGTCCCCACTCGGGAACCCACGTGACGCTTTCTACTTCGCGGAGCGCCCCGGCTCGCAAGCTTTCATCACCTTCAGCGGAACGGTCCATCGAGATGAACCACTGCGGCGTGGCACGGAAGATCACCGGATTATGACACCGCCAGCAATGCGGGTATCGATGCGTATATTCTTCGCTGAACACCAGCGCGCGACTGGTGCCCAGAAAATCCACTATCTTATCGTTCGCCTCAAACACCGAGAGACCCGCGAAGCCTTCGACCTCAGAAGTGAAGCGGCCGGCGCTGTCGACCGGACAGTAAACCTCAGCGCCTTCCATTTGTCCGCTGAGCACGCCCGCTTCGCGAAGCTGTTCGTACAACGGCGAGAGCAGCTCGCGGTATTGCTGACCAATGACAAAGTCGTCGTGGCCGTGACCCGGCGCGGTGTGCACGCATCCAGTCCCCGCCTTACCCGTGCCTTTCTTTTGTGCGTCCGCGACATCGAGTTCGGTTTCGGCGTCTGCTTCGCCTCCGAGCGTCACGTGCTCGCCCAGCATCAACACCGACGGCCGATCTATCCAAGCGTGCCGCGCGTGGAGCCCCTCGAGGGCGGAACCTGGAAAGCCGGCGACGATGCTGGAGGACCCCAGACCGCATTTCTCCGCGATGCCTTCAACCAGGTCTTTCGCAACAATATAGAGCTCATCGCCGACGTCGATCGCCGCGTAATCGAAGTTCGGATTTACCGCTATTCCGAGATTCGCCGGAAGAGTCCACGGGGTGGTGGTCCAGATCAGCACAAATACCGATTTGCCGGGGCTGGAAAGAGGGTGTAACTGTTGTTTGGCGGTGGAGACCCCATCAGCGTCCTGCAGCCCGAGCTTTTCGGCCTCGGTTGTTTCCTGATACCACGGGAGCCCGCGAGCTTCTGCCATCCTCTTCTCGAGGACGAGAACTTGATCGCCGGGGAGCGGAAACTTGACATAGATCGAAGGACTGGTGTGCTCTTTGTACTCGACCTCCGCTTCCGCGAGCGCCGTCTGATCGTGTATGCACCAATACACCGGGCGCGCCCCTTTATACACGTAACCGCAGCCGACGAATCGCCCAAACAAACGCGCGGTCTCGGCCTCATACGCATTCGACATAGTTAGGTAAGGATCATCCCACTCGCCCAGCACCCCGAGTCGCTGGAAGTCGCGGGTCTGCCGCTTAAGAGCATGCGCGGCATGCTCGCGGCAAGCTCGTCGAATTGACACTGGACTCATCTGGGACTTCTTAGCGCCGAGCTTTCGGTCGACAAACAACTCAATTGGCAGCCCATGACAGTCGTATCCGGGTACGTATGGCGCGTCGTAGCCCATCATCGAATGCGACTTAACGATGAAGTCCTTCAATATTTTGTTCATCGCTGTGCCGATGTGTATGTCGGCATTAGCGTAAGGCGGCCCGTCGTGCAGAACAAAAATCGGCCGGCCCGCTCGCACGCGGCGAATCTCGTGATAGAGATCCATCTGTTGCCATCGCGCCAGCCGTTCCGGCTCACGTTGAGTAAGGTTCGCCTTTTGCGCGAAGCCGGTCTTCGGCAGATTCACTGTTGCCTTCATTTCGAAAGGCGTCTCGGTCGCCATCAGTTACCTCATTCTGGATTCTAGATTTTGGATTTTGGATTGTCGACCGATGCTTCACTCGCCGATCCAAAATCCAAAAATCGAAAAGCACCTGGCTCCTAACAATAGGAAACCAGGTGCTGTTGACAATCAATTCTTAGCTCCGTGAAAGTGGCCCCGGTAGCCGGTTTCAAGGAGCACCTAAATAAAAAGCTCTTCGTCCTGATATGCCTGGTCGAGCGGCTTGCGGTTGCGGCCAAACAAGGTTTCCAGGATCCGCCGCAGACCAACAAGCAGCGCCGACACCTCGCGCATCGGCTGCAATACCGTTGCCTGGACCTCTTTGGTTGTATCCTCAAACCGATCCTGTGTACGCAGCAGCAGACCGTCCAATTCGGCGACCTGGCGCTGCAGCGTAGCACTCGTATGGTCAAGGGTCTGGGAAACCTGCTCGACCTGATGCCGTGCAAGCCTGGTGATTTCCTGAGAGGACGCCGAAACCGCAGCGGCGACGGCGCGGGTTTCGCCAGTCACCTTCTCAAAAGCGTCCCTGGCTTGAGTGCTGATCTTTTCGACTGAGTCCTTGACGGTGACGATCGTACCGTGAACCTGCTCGATCACAGTGCCCGCTTTTGCGATCACCGGTTCCGCCCTTGTCTGAAGCGAAGCCGCGATGCCGGTCAGCCTCTTGATGGCGCCATAGATAAACACGAACATCGCCGCTTGCACGATGAAGCTAATAACGATGACTGCTGCGGCCACCGTCATGACGATGTAAAACGTTTGCTGATCCACGAGCCCTCCTCGCTGAATACAAGGCAATTGGTTGGCCGGATATTAGTATGCGAACTCAAATGACGCGGCGCAAAAAGCGATTCAAATCACGGCTGGCTACACGCTAAGACTGAGTGCTGAGTTTGCAACAGCCAACGGCCTACGCGTCTTCGCCCTCGCCGGCAACTCCAGCCTTTCGCTTCTCTTCGCGGTACGCTTGTTTGCCTGCTTCTATCGCGGCTGCGATCTGTTCCTTCTGCCGGGCGGCGACCTCTGAAACAGTTTCCGCGCCTGCGACGACTTTTTCCCGGGCAGTGCCGTAAACTTCGGAGACTCTCCCGGCCGCGGTTCCATAAGCCTCAGAAGCTCTGCTCGAGGCTGTCCCGTAAAGCTCAGTCGCGCGTTCACCGATCACTCGTGCTCCTTCGCCGGCAGCATCCACGCCGCGTTTGGTGTAATCCGCGATATCGCCACGCAACTCGCGACCGCTCTTCGGTGCGAACAACAACGCTAATGTCGCCCCTATGCCTGCGCCAATCAGTAAGAATGTTAGTTTTTCGGCTGATCCGGATCCGTCATTGTCTGCCATCGCCACCCTCCTATAAGAGTATTTGCTTATTGCTAACGCCCACGTTTGATTAACAACGGTTCAATATATCACTTCGATTTGACTCCAACAAGACACGGACTCCAATAACAGTCGCTGGAGGGCCGTGATTTATGACGTAAGTTTTGCTACTCGTCGGTCCTTGCCGATTCGCTTAACCACCGAGTATCAACGTCCGCAGAGTTGAGCGGATTTGCTGCGTGAACGGACGGCCAGCAAGCCCAGCTTGAGGAACCTGCCTGCTGTGCCGATTTGCTTCGACTTGGTTTAACAACTCCCCCAGCGTTGAGCGGCTTTGCCGCCCCCTGTGCCGATGGGCTTCGCCCCCTGGGGCAAGAAAGCCCTCTGACCCTTCTCGAGCGGCTTTGCCTAAACCGCAAGGCTCAATTGGTAAAGCGCAGTTGGGAGTTGAGTGTTTGTAGGTTCCGCGTTCTGTTCGGTTGCGCCGGTTGTGCAATAGAGGCGATTCGGAGTTGCGTGGGCGATCCGAACCTGATGTATCCCCGGTGCGAGAAGGCCCTTGACCAGGGCTACGTGGTTCCCTCGGGTGTGCCCCTGGACAAACCCTTCCTCCTCGGCGCGGCTGCTGACCAGTACTTCAACTTCCCGTCCCGTCCACTTCCCGTTCTGTTCGAGTGAAATCTCCTTAGACAGTTCGATCAGCCGAGTCAGCCGGTCAACCTTGACCCCGCGAGGCATATCGTCAAAGTGGATCGAGGCGGGCGTCCCTTCGCGCTCGGAGTAAACAAACATATAAGCCATGTCATAACGAACATCGCGATAGAGCGATAGGGTTTGCTCGAAGTCCTCTTCAGTTTCACCGGGAAAGCCCACGATGAAGTCGGTCGAGATCGTCGCGTCGGGCAAGAACTCGCGGACCTTTCGCACACGATCGAGGTAAAACCGGCGAGTATATTCACGCGCCATTCGTTTGAGAAGACGGTCTGAGCCCGACTGAACGGGCAAATGTATGAACCGGCAAACCGCCGGGGTGTCAGCAATCGCCTCGATGATCTCGTCGTCAAAGTTTATCGGATGCGAAGTGATGAATCTAACGCGAGGAATACCCACCCTACCAACCATTCGAAGCAGCTCGGCAAACGAAGGATAGCCCGGCAATAATGCTCGGCGAGACCCGGTTCCGGCGGCCATTCCATAGGAGTTGACGTTCTGGCCAAGCAAGCTTACTTCGACCACTCCAGCTTCTTTGAGGGCGCATGCTTCGGCGATGATGTCCTCCGCGGGCCGCGAAACCTCCGGTCCGCGAGTCGCCGGGACTATGCAATAAGTGCAGCGATGATTGCAGCCCCGCATGATCGTGAGATGGGCGCTGAGCGCGCCCTCAGGCGGGGGCGGCGAGTAGAACTGCAACTCGCGCTTGAACTCGAACGACTGGAACCTACCGCGTTCGATTGCCGGGACGATCTGGGTGATTGCTCCCGGTCCGAGCATTATATCTACGCCGAACCTTCGGCCCATCCGCTGACCTTCCGGGAGTTGCGCCAGGCATCCCATCAAACCCACCGTAAGATATTTGCGGCGCGCCTTCTCTTTTCTTAACTCGCCAAGCAGGGTCTGTACTTTTTCAACTGGCTTACCTCTCACCGCGCATGTGTTCACGAGCACAAGATCCGCTTCTTTAAAGCTGTCGACGAACGAATATCCGATACCGGCAAGCTCCGACTTGACAGCGTGCGAGTCGTACTCGTTCATCTGACAGCCAAAGGTGATTAGGTGAGCTCGCATAAGATGGATTCGTGTACGGGAACCTCGTTCGATTCGAGCCGATTTTTGACAGTGAATCTTAGCATCCGCAAGGACCGCGTGCCAGGACTTCACAGGGTGAGAAGTTAATTGTTTGCCGCTTCGGGTTGTGATATAGGATATGCCCGTACCAAAAACCCTGTGGTCTGATTGGGATTCGTCGGGGCGTCGCCGCGATCATTCTCTCGAGCGAGCGGACTCTAAACCGGAGGAGTTAATCAGTGACAAACAATACCGCAGATAGACAACCGGGGACCTTGCAGCTAATCACCATGCCGGCGTTGATAACGCTTGCGATCACGATTTTGCGGCTGGTGGGTGAACGACGGGGCTGGTCGCGTGTCTGGTTCAATCCGGACCCCGGCGGCGGGTTGGCTCCAATTGGCATCGTGTGGCTGGTACCGATCTTCGGAGTGTACTTTGCGATGAAGCTTGCAAATGCAGGCGACGGCCCTTCCGGGGCTGGACGAGCGGTTCTTTTTGCTTTCCTGGGGATCTGCGTGGTCGTAGTCGGGTTCGTGCTTGCGTTCGCGCTATCACAGCCCGGATTACTTGGGGCCCAGGTCGCCGTAGGCCTTGCTGCGATTATCGCTATAATCCTCCAGTATCGCGCATGGCCGGCGCTATTCAAGGCGCTTCTTGCGTACGCGTTTGCGGCGCGGATTCCGGTCACGATAATCATGTTCTTTGCGATTCGAGGAAACTGGGGAACGCACTACGATGGTCCGCCGCCGGGCTTTCCTGCCGACATGCATTGGTTTCCCAAGTTCCTTCTAATCGGCGCTATGCCTCAGTTGGTCTTTTGGATTGCATTCACTGTGATTTTCGGCACACTGTTCGGCGCTATTGCTTTTGCAATAGTGAATCGCGGCAAACAGGCAAGCGCGACCGCCCGGGCGTAGAGTGGGAGCGCGTAAGATCAGTATGGGTTCGATTGCCGTTTGCGATGGGTCAAACCCTCGATCGAAGGAGAAACCTCATGACTGAGACATCAGGGTCGCGAGTGAACATTATTCAGCTAATTCTCATCCCGAGTGTGATAACGCTCGCGGTGACGCTGCTCCGGCTGGTTGGTGAGCTTCAACACTGGCCGACCGCGCTGTTCAATCCCTCGGCGGGTGGAGGGGGATCGATCATCGGGATCACCTGGCTCGTTCTGGTGTTCGGCGCTTACTTCGCGTTGAAGCTTGCGCGAGCCGGCGAAACACCGCCGAGCGCATGGCGGGTGATCGGATACGCGCTGTTGGGACTGGCTCTGAGCTTTGTAGGCGGGTTTATCGGCTTCGGTATGAAATCGGAATTCCCGGGTAAGATCCCGCTCGGGCTTGCACTCATTGTGGCGGGCGGGTTGGTTCCGTTCCTCGGCTGGAAAGCCCTCGCGAAGGTGCTGCTGGCTTATGGCTACGCGGCGAGAATACCGGTGGTGATCTTGATGTACTTCGCGATGCGGGGGAGCTGGGGCACGCACTACGATGCGATTCCGCCCGAGTTTCCGCAGGACATGGAGTTTTGGACCAAGTACATTCAGCTTGCGGTAGTTCCGCAGCTGATTATGTGGATCGGGTTTACGACGGTCATCGGATCGCTTTTTGGAGGCATCGCTCTGGCAGTGTCGCGTCGCAGCAAACAAGCTCCGCAACCTGCGTAGGGTTAATGAGGGCGTCGCCGAAAACTCAGTTCGCAGTCCCGCCTTCTGACGGCGGGACTGCGAACTCTCGGTGACCAGTGTCTGGATTGTCTCTTTTCTCTCGGCTAGTCGTAATACTCGAGACCCAGATGCGTGATCAGTTCTTCGCCCCGCAAGTGACGCAGCGTGTTCTTGAGCTTCATCA
>JBASRM010000410.1:0-2046 GCA_049273835.1 Blastocatellia bacterium
CAGCGGCTGCTTTGTCACTCGCAGGCGGCGGGCCGAAGAAGACCCAGCCCTGGATCAGGAGCATAACCACACCGAAAATAATTAACCTGTATCGGAGTGCCCCTACTCGTTCGCTGGACACGATAAATAGGGCCATCCCACAAAACAGCAGGCTCGACTCAAGCAAGAATGCCGGCAAGGGATAGTTCCAAAGCCCCATGCCAACCTTTGCCGCGTTATCGTAGATCGGCAGATCTGGACGGTGCACAATAAGGTCTAGAATCCAGTGCGAGAACACCGCGGCACCCACTAACACCGCCGCTCCCCCTCTGCTAAGTCCCGGCAAAAACCTGTACCCGATGAGCGCCAGGCCCGACCACACCGCCGCGCCGACCAGGCTATGCGTGTAGGGCATATAGTAGAGGTCCAAAGGGTTGGTCGCAGTTATTCCTGGAACGATCCTTACCTTCTCTACGCCAAGCAGCACGAGAATGCCCCAAAGCACATCAACAAACTGAACCGCGATGAATAGCAGCCACAGAGGGATCGACCCGTCCAGAGCCTTGATCGCAAAGCTGGGCCCATAGTGCCCGACAAACATGCTTTTCCTCCTAAATGATTCTTCTATTGCATTGCATCAAGAGTGCACTGGCAGCAACCTCGTCGCGTCATCATCAGGCTAGATCAAACAGCACAATCTCCGAGGCCTCCCTTGCCTGGATGCTCAGCTCCTTCTCTTCACTAATAGCCGCGCCGTCGCCGGGCCCGAGCGCCGTGCCGTTGACTGTGACAGCGCCCTTGATTACCTGTAGCCATGCATGGCGGTCGGGGTCGAGTTGATGCGACACCACGTCTCCGGATGCAAGCGACGCATCGTACACCTTCACGTTCTGATGGATGGTCACTGAATCGCCGCTACCGTCGCGCGAGCCAATCAACCTGAAGCGCCCGCGGCGCTCGGTCTCGGGAAAAGAACGTTGCTCGTACTCGGGTCTCAATCCATTCCTGTCAGGCAAAACCCAGATTTGCAGAAAGTGAGTCCGCTGGGTTTCAGAAGGATTGGACTCGCTGTGGCTGACGCCGGTGCCCGCGCTCATGCGCTGAAGTTCATTCGGGCGAATGACGCCGCTTCCGCCAGACGAGTCGCGGTGCTCGAGCGCGCCTTCCACGACGTACGAAAGGATCTCCATGTTTTCATGAGAATGCGTGCCAAAGCCTTTTGCCGGGGCGACGAAGTCTTCGTTGATCACGAGCAGATCGCGAAAGCCCGGCCAACGCGGGTCGTGGTAGCGATTGAATGAGAACGTGTGGTTGCTGTCGAGCCAGCTTGTTTGTGTCTTGCCTCGTTCTCCTGCGTGTCTTTCTTTGATCATTTCATTTTTCCTTGATTGATTCCCTGACCGCGTACAAAGAGAGAGGGCTCGCGTCAATCGCAATGTAGTACAGCTTGGTTATCAAGAATATTCCTTCGAGGGTTCGGAGGTCATTGGTGCTACTCCGTCGCGGCTGCCTTCTCGGACGCCTGGCTGAGAGCTTCGGCAAGCTTCCGCGAAGCCAGTTGAATTGCCGCCTTCACGGCAGGCGTATCCGCCAAAGCATTCAGCAGCACGAAGTCGTGATGGGTTGCGAGAAAGCGAACAGCGGTCACATCGACGCCGGCTTGTGTGAGCTTCCTTGCGTAGGCCTCGCCTTCATCGCGCAAGATATCGTTCTCGTCCATAATCAGAAGCGCCGGAGGCAGGCCCTTTAGTTGTTCGACCGTTGCCGAGAGAGGAGATGCGGTGGTTTTCTTGCGGTCTTCCTTGTTTGGAGCATACGCGTCCCAGAACCATTTCATAGCAGCCGTCGTCAACCATGGTCCATCGGCGAACTCTTCGTAGGACTTTTGCGAGAGGCTCGCATCGGTCACCGGATAGAAGAGCACTTGATACCTGATCGCCGGTCCGCCACGTTCTTTGGCGAGCTGGGTAACTACTGCGACCATGTTTCCGCCTACGCTGTCGCCGGCAACCGCAAGCCGGCTGGTATCAAAGCCGAATTCCTCGCCGTGTTCGGCGATGTATTTGG
>JBASRM010000418.1:0-10977 GCA_049273835.1 Blastocatellia bacterium
GGGCTGGGCGCGGGAGTTACCACTATTGAGAGGTCTTTTACGTCGGTGTCGGGCGGACTTTGCCCATCCGACACCTGCGCGCTGAAGTCGTAGGTCCCGGCGCTGGTTGGCGTGCCGCTGATGACTCCGGTGACAGAGTTGAGCGTAACTGCAGGCGGCAAGCTCCCGGAGATGATTGACCATGTGTAAGGCCGCAGGCCCCCCGTGGACGGAAGCTTGGTCGAGTACAGAATGCTCACTTCGCCACCTGGCAAATGCGATCTCATCAAAAGGAGAGCCGCGTACGACGGTCTTTCATAAGCACCGATATCCAGCACGCCGTCAGCTACCCGCTGTTGACCTGATTGATGCTTCACGTACTCGCGCGTGACATCATTTGCCGGAAAGGCATTCGATGAAAGGAAAGTTCCGGCGTTGAGACAGCCGGAGCCCGCGGCGAGTTTGAAGTCTTGCCCCGCTTCATCGGCGAACCCCGGCGATGAACCGAGTACCGATGTGTTGTCGTTGCTTACGGTGCCGGTCATTGTGCTAAACGAATTTACAAACCCGGGCTTGAACCAATTGTGACTGAGGCTCAGAACGCCGGTGTCATCCAGGAGTGAAAGAGTACTGCCTCCCGCGGTAACGTACGAAATGTTGTTGCGAAAATCACAGGACTCTTCGTTGGTGGAGAGTCTTAGCAACGTCGTACGATCTGTTCTTGTTGAGACGATTGTATTGTTGTAGAAGTACAGAGTCCCTTTGCGATAGTCAGCGGTCGCGCCGCTGTCTCCCCCGTAGTGAGTGATTTGCCGGTTCCCAGCCGCCGCCGGCTCAATCAGAACGTTGCCGTAAACAAAAGTCTTGCTGTAGCCCGGGTCGTTGCGAACCAGGCTGCTGTCTTCGCCGTCAACCAGATCGAGTTGCCGGTTTCCACCTTCGATCCAGTTGTAGCGAACCACCAGTCCCGCTGATCGGTCTTTCAGGTTGTTGCCCAGACACCCCGTGCGCAGCGGGCCGAAGTGGTTATATTGAAATGTAATTCCAATTGCTGCGGTATAGTTGTTGTGTTCAAAGATGCTGTTGGCGTTCCCGTTGTCGTAGATGTAGTTTCCCTCGACCATAATGTTCCGCGAGGCCAGCTCGTCACTGGAGGCGACGAAGAATCCGTTGCCGCAATCGTGAAGTATGCAATTCCGCACAGTGATGTTCTCGCCTTTCTCGATGTAGATCGTAGAGGCGTTGTTGATATAGGCCTGTGTACTACCGTTGGCAGCCGTGAAGGTGAACGGCGGCCGGGCGCTGCGGATGTCCAGGTTCTCAACCGTGATGTACCGCGGCATCGTGTCGGGTGGGTTGTTAGCACCGCCGATCTTGATCACCCCGCGTTCTTGATTCCAGTAGTTCAATGAGGAGCGCGTCGTAGCGCCGTTTCCGTCAAGGATCGGCAATTCGCCATTCGGTCCCGCAACACCGCGTATTGTGATGGGAGCCGATGATGCGCCTTGACGACAGATTACCCACTTCTCTTTGTACGGAGCCGCACGGTAGTAGATCAATACGGTATCGCCGGGCTGAAGTGACTCCCAGGGAACCGCGCCGATGGAGGTGTAAGGCTTGCCGGGTCCGACTTCGTAAAGCGTGCCCTGCGCACTCGTTGTCGAAACGAGCCCGAAAGACATATCGAGAAAAACGACAACGAGAACTGCCCAGAAAGTCTTCACTGTGAGTCTCCGCACTTTGATTATGGTTTCTGAGGAACGGAACGGCTCGATACAGCCTCGTGAGGGAAGGACTAACGAGTCGAACCGGCCGTTTGCGGGGGGCATCGCCGGCTTACGCCTTGATTAACCTGTGTGGAATTGGTCGAACCGATTCTACCAGAAGGGTAAAAGTGGGCAATAGAATTTACGCAGCAGCACTATGATCTCCAGCACAAACAGACGTTTAATTAGCAGTTGGCGTGAACTCATATCGTGAAGTTTCTCAGATCAGTCGGTTTCTGTTTCTCATAGACAATCCGCGGTGCGCTTGAGAGAATCCGTTCCTCCAAATCAACTCTCATCACAGGTGACTCGTTTGGCTGAAGCCGTGAACCGCAAAGAATCGGGTAAAATCGAACTCAAACGCGAACTCACCAGGCTCGAGAGCTACGCTACGATAATCGGAATACTGGTCGGGTCAGGCATCTTTGTAGTCACTGGTAAATCCGGCGCCATCGCCGGACCATCAGTTCCGCTCGCGTATCTCGTGCTTGCGCCGATTGTGCTTGTGACAGCCGTCGCCTACTCGGTGTATCTCTCGACGCCTCTCGGGACCAGGCCCGGGGGTGAGTATCTTCATATCTCGCGCACGACTCGAAGCTTCTATCTTGGTTTCGTAGCGTTATGGCTGAAGTGGCTTTCCTATATCGGGGCGCTGGTGATTCTCTCGGTTTCGCTTGCTCAATATCTAAAGTTCTTTTACCCGGGGATGGACCAGTGGATCGCCGGCGTGCTGCCCTTCGGCGAATCGCTTAGCCGAAGCTACACCGCGGATCCATCCCTTGGCGAAGCGGCTATCGCCACCGCAGCGCTGCTCTTCTTTTTGGCGTTCAACCTGCTCGGCGTGAAGTTTTACGGCTGGCTTCAAACCGTTATGGTAATCATAAAGTGCCTGGCCATTGTCGTGCTCGTGGTGCCCGGCGTGTTTGCGGTTCAGTTGAAGAACTTCTCGCCGGCGTTTCCGAATGGTTTCTGGGCGGCGATTACGCCTGAGGGTGAAAGGGGCTTTATGGCTGTGCTGCCCCCGCTGTTCTTTGCATATGCCGGGTTCGAGAGCCTGGCGCAGACCGCCGGCGAGACCAAGGACTCGCGAAAGTCGCTGCCAGTGATCTTCATTAACGGCGTGCTGATCTCGATGGTGATCTTTTTTCTGATGTCGTTTGTCGCGTTTGGAGTGATGCCGTACCAGGAGCTTGCGAGTTCGAGCTTCGCAATGTCGGACGCAGCCGCGCGCTATCTCCCCTGGTGGGGAGGTGCGGTGGTGACCATCGGCGCATTGATGGCTTTCGCGACGTGTCTGAACGCCACGCTCTTCGTTCCCGCGCGAATACTCTATGTCTTCGGGGAAGACCGGGTGTTGCCCGGTTGGCTGTCACTGGTGAGCAAGCGGTTTCGCACGCCGTGGGTGAGCCTGGTGGTGAACGCGGTAATCGCGCTTGTGTTGCTTTGGACCAAGAGGTTTGGCTACGTTCTGGATATCGCGATTGTCGGGATGTTCCTGGTCTATGGTCTGCATAGCGCGTCGTTGATTGCGCTGCCGTTCATGAGACCCGGGCTTTACCAAAAGGCAAGAGTCAAGCTTCACCCTGCGCTGCTCGTGACTTTCGGGCTCGTATCGCTTGGTTCGATGGCTTACCTGACGGTTGTAACAATCGCCCGCGACATCGCTCAGCACGCGAGTCTTCCACCCGGCCAGCGAGGCTTGATGATCTGGCAGCTCCTTCTCGTCTGGGTCGCGGTGGGGACCGTCTTCTACCTGATCGCTCGATGGGAAGGCCGCCGCAGCGGTTTCGACTACGACCGCCTGCTCACCCAGGAGTGGGACGCCGGGTGAGCAACGTTCAACCTTCCCGTCAAACGACTGCGCAACCAGGAAGCTCGGCAGGCTACCATTAAGTCTCGTAACTCAAATAAACCAGATAGAGGAACAGGATCGTCAATCCGACCCCTATCCCGATTCCTATCGAGATTGCGGCGCCTGTTCCGAGGTTGCGACCCTTAACCTGGGTGACATCGCCGTATGCGACGGGAGTAGCGGTTCGAGTTTTCGGGTCGGTCACGACGAACGAGTCGGCGTTAGATTCGCTGATGTAGCCGGCGAGCTTCACGTTGTCTCGCAGCTTGATCGCTACGCGCGAGTCCTGACCCACTCCGAGCTTCATAATCCCCGCTCTCACCTTCTCTGTTTGTTTGGCCTGCTTCTCTGCGTTAGAGCGCGCTGATGCTGCTTGCACGCAGAACGCCTGAATGAGTAGTCCGGCAAGGACCATAGTCAAAGTCTTTTTCAACATGCTTGCTCCTTTAGTTTTAGTCCGCGCGTCACGCGGCTCTGGGAGCGGACTCGCCGGGATTGGCAAGGCCGCTGACGTTGAGACTGCGACCGCCCTTGGGCAAGTCTCAGGCCGAAGCAAGAACCGATGATAAGATGAGCTAACGTACATTTATTTTCGGCTTGAACAAAGGTCGCGATGCAGCGAAGCCTTACCATTCAACCCGATTATGTTGCGTCGCACGCATAGCACTTAGTTTCACAGTCGAAATCAATATGCTAATGTTCACCGCGCCGATCGAAGCCTTCCGAAGGGCGTCTCGACGGAATGCTAATTTTGGCTGAGGAAGGAACACCTTGAAGAAGATAGCGCGCGCACTCATCAGTGTATCTGACAAAACAGGATTGATTGATTTTGCGAAGCGGCTCAAGCGCCATTCAATCGAGCTGATTTCCACCGGCGGGACCGCCAGAGCGCTCAGGGAAGCTGGTCTCGAGGTCCGGGACGTGTCCGAGCTGACCGGCTTTCCGGAAATACTCGGCGGCCGAGTCAAGAGCTTGCATCCGAAAGTCCACGGAGGCTTGCTCGCGATTCGAGAGAACCCTGAGCACCGCCTCCAGATGGAAGCGAATGAGATTCAATACATCGATATGGTGGTCGTGAATCTTTACCCGTTTCGCGAGACAGTCGCACGGGAGGGGGTGACGGTCGAAGATGCCATCGAGAACATAGACATCGGCGGCCCTTCTATGATTCGGTCGGCGTCTAAGAATTTCGAAGACGTGGTCGTAGTGGTGGATCCCGATTCCTACATATCGGTGACAGACGAGATCGACGCGAGCGCTGGTCAGGTCTCTCGCGCGACTCGGCTGAGACTCGCGCGCCGAGCCTTCGAGGCGACCGCGCAATATGATGCGGCGATCTCCGCTTTTCTTGAAGACTCGGTAGTGCTCGACGAATCGAGCGGCGCGCTTCGAGTCGAAAAAACCAGTGCGTTGCCCGCACGATTCACCCTGTTTGCTCGCAAGGCAACCGATTTACGTTATGGCGAGAACCCTCACCAGCGCGCCGCGCTCTACCTGACTTCAGAATCGGGAGGAGGAATAGCGGGCGCAGAAAAGCTTCAGGGTAAGGAGCTTTCGTTCAACAATCTGATCGACCTCGACGCGGCGTGGGCGTTGGTGTCGGATTTCTCGGAAACCGGTTGCGCGATCATCAAACACACAAACCCTTGTGGCGCGGCCACCGCGGAGAATGTTCGTGAGGCTTTCGAGAAAGCCCGCGCGACCGATCCGGTTTCAGCTTTTGGAGGCATCATCGGGTTCAACCGGCCGGTAACCGAGGCAGCGGCCCAGGCGATCGGCGAGACTTTCTTCGAAGCAATTGCAGCCCCGGACTATGAACCGGGCGCGCTTGCGGTGTTTGGGTCCAAGAAAAACCTGCGAGTAATGCGTGTGCTTGGCTCGCGTGGAAGTCCTGCGAGGCTCGACCTGCGCGTCATAACCGATAACGGACTTCTTCTTCAAGATCGCGATCACGGTGCGCTGGACGAAACGAAGCTGCGAGTCGTATCTGATCGACAACCGGCCGATGATGAAATGCGCGCTTTGCGTTTCGCCTGGATCGTAGCAAAACACGTGAAATCCAACGCAATCGTTTATGCGCGGGACGGGCAACTCATCGGTGTTGGGGCGGGACAGATGAGCCGGGTTGATTCGGTAAAGCTCGGAGCAATGAAAGCCCAGCTCCCGCTTGCGGGAAGCGTCGTCGCGTCGGATGCATTCTTTCCGTTTCGCGATGGCGTCGACGAGGCCGCGCGCGCCGGTGTAACGGCGGTCATTCAGCCGGGCGGCTCAGTGCGTGACGAGGAAGTCATCGCCGCGGCTAACGAGCATAATCTGGCAATGTTGTTTACTGGAATGCGTCATTTCAAGCACTGAGCCTGCTCTCTCCGGAATGGGGCCGGGAGAACCAGGACTTGCCTTAAAAATTCCGATGACGAATTGTAATCTGCCGGCATATGGCGGGTGGAGTTATGCTTGTTCGGTTGAGTCGCGAAGCCACTTGAGATAGTCTTCCGAGCCCCTTTCGATTTTGATCGCCACCACCTCAGGTGTGCTGTAGCCGTGAAGCGACTTTACGCGGCGTTCGAGCTCGGCGTATCGCTGCTCGGTAGTTTTGACGATCATCAGCGTTTCGTGGTCTCGGGTGACTTCACCCTCCCAACGATAGATTGACTCGATTGTTGAAATGATATTGACGCAGGCGGCCAGCCGCTCCGATACAAGAACGTTTGCGATGCTGGCCGCCTCGTCGCTATTCGAGGTGGTGACAAAAACTATAAGCTCGCGGCTCACAGCTTTCTTATATCACGGAAGCGAAATCCACGACGAATTAAGAGAAGCCGGGTTACTGGCCTAGCTTCAAGCCTCGCGAGAGTCTCCGATCAGCGCGAGCCATCAGACGACACCGTGCCCGCAGTGTGTTGCGTTCTGTCGTCGCGCAGTCCGCTGGTCGAAGTCATAAACTTCCGCACCCATTCGGTGAACAGGTAGTTCTCTTCGAAGAACGGGAAGTGTCCGCTGTGCTCCATCAACACGAGTCTCGATTGCGGAAGCCCGCTGGCGAGCTCTGTCGATTGATCTGGTGGCGTCACTAGATCGTACCGTCCCGCGATAACCAGCACTGGCGCTTTGATCTTGGCAAGCTCACCGCGAACGTCATGTGAGGTTGAATCACTTGCAAGCGCCTGCTTCTTGCCCAACGCGTCGAAATAAGCTGTGTACACACCGCGCTCAAATTCATAAGGCACGAGCTTGTGAAAGTAGTACGGGTAGAGAACGCTATAACGCCTCCGAACCCGATCGCACGGCTTGGCTGCTCCGGTGAGACCTTCGCTTGACCGATACGCCGCCATCTCGCTCGGCGAAAGCCGCTTCAAGATCCGCTTCTCGCCTTCGTAAGGGTTCTCAACCGCAGCCGCGGCGCTGACCAGGATCAGTCTTTTAACATTAGCCGGATGCCGTAACGCATAGTTGAGAGCGATCGTCGCGCCGAAGCTGTGCCCTAGAATCGTAACTCGTTCGAGCCCCAGCGATTTTCGAAGCGCGTCGAGGTCATCCGCCATCTCCTCAATCGAGGCCATCCCGTGCCCTGATCGCGCGCTGAGCATGTCCGCGCGTCTGTCGAAGTACACCAACTTTGCGTAACGACTCAGGTTGTACATCATCGGATGAAAGTATTCGTGTGGGAGCCCCGCGCCGCCGTGAATCACGATCACGACTTCGTTACCGGTCCCCTGGGTTTCATAAAACAGATTCAGTCCGTTTGACTGGAACGTGCCGTAGTCCATGCCGGGCGTCCACACGTGATGATAAGAAAGGAACGGCGAGGCATCTCCTCGCACCGCCACCCCGGACGAGTTGGCGAGCGTCAAACACTCGAACTCGGCTCGCGTCGCGCCCTCCTGTGCAAGAGCCATTGACGCCACGGCGAGCACCAGCGCGGCGACACCATAGATGCGTGCGAAATTCTTCATCGCAAACCCCCTCTAAAAGGTTTCGAGTCTCTGGTTTTGCGGTTTCCGGTTCGGGCTCTATGGAAGCAGTCAGATCAGAAACCAAAACTAGAAACCAACAACTATTCTTTCTCAGTTTGGTCTTCGTCGGCAGGGGCAGTTGATTCGGCGTTGAAGTAAGCTTCGTAGATCGCTATCGCCTGGTCCAGGTCTCGTTCGTCGACCATCACGACTACCTCGCGCGAAAAACTGCTCGGAATAAGGGCAAAATCGCCGCCCTCAACGAATGCGCGAACTCCGTTCTGTTCCAGCGTCTCGCGGACCATCTCCGCCTGAGCGCTGTTGCTGAACGACTGGAACCGGACCAGATCGGCGTCGCTTGTGTCGTGCAGTTTGGTTTCCGGCGTGAGCTCAGCCACTAATTCAATGTTGCAATCAGGACAAATGAGAATACCGGTTCTGTATTCGGACTCACAGTTAGGACAGAATGCCATCTTTCTCGGGAGCCTTCCTGAATTCTTCTAGCGATTAGCGACCCTTGCCATCATATGATCCGAGTGGTTTGAACGCAATACTTTAATCAGAAGGAATGAGTCGTTGAGCCAGCAGCGCGGGGCGGTTGTTTGAGGAATCAAGCCAGGCGCCGTTGCGTGGTTGTGGCCCGCACCTGGCTTTCTAGCCTCCTGATTTCGCACCTCCCAGCAAATCCTCCAGCGCGGGCCTGAGGCTCGAGAATTGGAAGTGATATCCGGACGACAACGCCAGCTTCGGCAACACTCTATCGCTCACGAAAAGAACTTCCGACATTTCGCCCATCAAAACCCGCAAGGCTATTTCAGGCACCGGTAAAAAGGCAGGCCGATGCAAAACCCGCCCGAGCTCGCGTGTAAACTCACGGTTGGTCACCGGTTGGGGAGACGCACCATTCAACGGACCCCGGAGCGTAGAGGTTAAGATGGCGTGTCGAAAAATGCCGACAATGTCCTGGATGTGAATCCAGGGAAACCACTGTTTACCGCTGCCCAGCGGGCCGCCAACTCCCAGCTTGAACGGCCCAAGCATCTTTGGAAGCGCGCCGCCCTTGTTGCTCAGGACAACTCCGGTCCGAACCTGAACCACTCTGGTGCCAAGATCGGCGGCGCGCGCGGCCTCGTGCTCCCACTCGATGCACACCTCGCTCATGAAACCGCGCCCGGGTGGGGAATCGTCTCCGAGCTGCTCATCTCCTCGATGCCCGTAGAAGCCCACCGCAGAGCTGCTGACCAAGACAGCCGGCGCACAGTTGAAGGCGCGCAGGCCTTCAACCAGATTTCGCGTGGTGAGCACTCGCGAGTCTTTGATCCGTTTTTTCTGGTTCTCACTCCACCGCCGCGCAACGATTGGCTCGCCCGCAAGATGAACAACCGCTTCAACGCCACGCGCGGCTTCAAGCGGAGGCGGGCCGGATTGAGGCTCCCATTTGTGAACCTCTACTGCGGCCAGTCCGCGTGCCGTTTCCGGCGACCGGGACAACGCGACAACCTGATGTCCTTGGGCACTCAGCGAAGCGCAAAGACTTCGCCCGATCAGACCCGTTGCCCCTGTTACGAGTATTCTCAAATTGACACCCTGATGCGAGGCCGCGGTTGCGAATCGCGCCCCGCCAACTCACCTCTCGGGTATGCCATTATACTTCGGCCCGCGCCTGAATGAGTCAGCCTTCTTGAACAGGTGAAGCAGCTTGCCCACCTGCGCGCTCTGCGTAGCCTGTTGCCATGCGGGCAGCGACTTGAAAGCGAAAACCATGTCGAAGTCCAGGGCCACAGTGCCCGGGTCCTGAGGTACGGTACCGGCGCGGTCCTGAAACCAGGGCATCCACTGCGTTGAACCAGGCTCGAAGACCACCAGCGCGTTGTCGATTATTGGCACGCTCGGTGGAGAAGGCAGCAAGAAGGACTGCATGGGCCACTCGGCAACACCGTGGCAGCTCATACACGACGACGCCGCGACGGTCGTGATGACTCCGTTGACATAGCCCGGGGCCGCGACGGCTCCATCGTTGGGGCCCGATAGTCGCCCGCCCCATCCCAAAGTCTCAGTCGAATAAGCCGGAGCATCGGGATTGATGACCGTTTCGCTCAATTGTGCCGGGTTGACAGCGAAGTTCTGATCGGGATCGTTGCCCCACATTGCTCCGAGTGGGATCATTTGGTCCCATGCGTCGCCCTGGACTGAGTTGTCGAACACGAGAGTCGTGAAGACCCATCCGGTTTTGGGCGAGGTCAGCGAGTCTTTGACTATGATGTCGCACTGCATCAGGTAGACGTTGATCAACTCGGGGGGCCCATCGGGTGGGCCATTGGGATTGGGGGCATACACGGGCCACTGTGCTGCGCCTTGCATCGCCGGCCACTCGGTTCCAGAAGCGGTTACTAAAGCGAGTTTGATGATGATGCCGCCTTCGGGGAACTGTGAGGCCTGGGTAGTGATGTTCGGCTTCAGAGCGGTCTGGCCCCACACCTGGCCCAGCGTGTATGCGGCAACGCTGTCGTAGTAAGGCAGAACGTAAGTCGTAAGGCCCGTGGTCTGGCCGGTGAACGTATTGGCGGGGAACTGTGAACCCACATACGTGCCATGAATAGGATCGCGTATCGATGCCAGCCAAGGCTGGTTGTACCACCCGGAGGTTGCGGCGTTCCAGCTTGCATAGTTGAAGATCAGAGTTTTCATCGCCGGGGTTATGACCAGCTTCAGCGCATTTGTGTAAGCGATTGCGTTTACCGACGAGATGGGCTGACCGTTCAGGGCCTGTCTCCAGGGTGGATTGTTGGGCGGAGGAGGCGCGGTCGTCGGATAGTTGTGATTGAGCTGAAACAGCGGACCCGAGTAGACCGATGGCGGCGGCGCCGGTGTGCTACTGTTCGCGAACGGATCAATCGCGCTGAGGTTGACCGGCGCCACGGACCTTTTTGCCGCGGGCGGCACCTTGGCAACGTTGGAGTTGCGATTGTTGTTATTGCTCTCAGGTGTGCAAGAGGCAAGTACTATCAGAGCGGCAAAGCAACCGGCCACAACCGCTCCGAGTCTGGTTCTTGTGAGGCTACTTGTTCGTGTCATTTTTCTCTCCTTCTGCGGTCTGAGGGTTCGCCGTGGACGCCCCCGAGCTTTGAACGGCGACGGGATTTATCGAGACGGCCAGGATACGGCGGTCCCAGACCTCCCGGTCAAGAGTATCTGGAACATTAACTACGGATTGAGGAGGTGACCTTAATATCACACGTCAGCAGCTATTGCAATCTTCAGAACAATTTCGCGCGGCCCGCGAGAGAGCGAGCAAATCTAAGTGATCGAAAGATCCCAGGTTGGGAACCGCCCGCTTGTTCCCGTTCTCCGTTTGCGTCTTTGCGAGTCTTTGCGAACTTTGCGCGAAACTAGCCTTAATGCGAATGCGAAATTTCAGGTTTAGCGC
>JBASRM010000259.1:0-8723 GCA_049273835.1 Blastocatellia bacterium
ACTTTGAGTGGGTGCAAGATCGGATGGGCTTCTTTTGGAACGAGAAAACGGTCAACACGCGTCTGCACGAGATTATGGTAAGCAGCTTCAACGACGTGGTGGGGTTTGCGGACAAATATCAGGTCAACACTCGTCTGGCGGCTTACATGCTTGCGATTGACAGGGTAGCTTACGATACTCGGTTGCGCGGCATCTACGCCTAGAGGCTTCGAACTGGTGAGAATTCGATATTGAGCGATGAAGTCAGGGATCCGGCCGACGTCGATTGGCGTTGGTTTCTAAAGTGCGAGCGCTGTTGGGAAAAAAGTAATTTTTATGTTGACCGCACAGCGATTTGCGAGTATAGATATAACTGTAATGGGCCGTAAAAGAGCCAGCTTGATCGGCTCTCGCACTTGTGATCAAAACTGACCGTACAGGAACGGTTCAGACTGGACGCTCACAAAAATCTGCATCCCGCCCCCTTTGGTTCTTAAGGGGAGGCAAAAAATCACCTCTCTCAGTTTGGAGGCGATCCTGATAACCGAACGCATTCCGTGGATGACTACTTCAGGAGGCAAACACACAATGAAAGCGGCTAGAAAGATAAGCACGCTTGTAACGGTGCTTCTCGTCCTCGCGGGGACCGTGCTCGCGCAGGAGCATCACGATGGAAACCTCGCCGAGCGGCAAAAAGCGCCGACAGTGCTTGGCGGCACCGGGTTATTCAACACTTTCTCGACTCGCACCCTATGCAAGGGCGAGTTTAACTTCGCGCTGTTTTGGAACAATTATACACGCGACCCGGGGGACCTTAGCATCAATCAAGTCCCGTTCAACTTTACCGTCGGCCTCACCAATCGGTGGGAGCTTTGGATCAACTGGAATACCTGGACCAACACCACCTCGCGTCAGCCATTCCTGCTAAGCGGTTATCAGTGGAGCGCCGTCCGTCAATTCGGCGATCCCTTTGTGCTCTTAGGTCCACCCGTCGGCGGAAACGGTAAAGCGGCTGCGTTCTTCCCCGGAAGCGGTTCGGCCGTTGGAGGAATACTTCCTTCGCTGGGACGATTCGGCACTCCTATTGGATTCCCTACCAGCGTTGTCTCACCGGCGGGGTCCGGCGGCCCGCTGGTTAGGGGACTTGGCCCAGCGTTTGCCGTGAACGTGCCGAGTTACTATCCTGATTTACCATTCTTCGGCGAGCTTGACTTCCAGGGTTTTGATAACGCCGGCCGGCCGGTGTTTGGCGCGCGCGAATCGTCAAATGGGTCGGGGGACGTCTACCTTGGGACGAAATTCAATCTGATTGACCCAAACCATCACTGGTTCAGTCTGGCGCTCGGCGGCTACTTAAAGATACCGATCTCGAGCGGCGACGGGGCCCGAGCCCGCGGACGATCCAGCGGCGAGTATGAGTTTGGGCCGATCTTGATGTTCGGCCAGGAGAGCGGCGGCAAGAGATTCAGACTTTACGAAAACGTTGGATATATCCGCACTACCGACCCAAGCGTGAACGACATCAAACTGCTCGACTTGCCTGACAAACTTCTGTTGAATGTCGGAATGTCGGTTGCGTTCAACTCACACGTCGAGTTCCTTGCTGAGCTAGCTCACACGCATTACGTGGCTCACCGAACACCAAATTTGCTCCCACTTCTGGGAGAGAATCTTAGCCCGAGCGACTTGAATCTCGGCCTCCGATTTTTCTTCAAGAACGGCGCTATCTCGTTTGGCGGTGGATACCGCAAGAACCTCAACAATGCGGATGACGTAACGCTGCCAGTGTTTGTGGCGGGAACCACTTTCATCAAGTCGCGCGGTATCACGCCGCAGTTCTTTGTCATCAATCCGTTGTTCAGTACCCAGAATCAGGACTTCGAATCGGAAGGGGGAAGCGGTTTCGTCGCTTACTTCTCAATCGGAACTCGCCGGCGTTGCCCATTGCCGCCCGCTCCGACCTGTGTGCTTGCCGCCAGCGTTACGACCGTCAACAAGGGCGACCGGCTGACGCTGACGACGACGCCGACGACTCCTGGTTATGATGCAACTACGGTCACTTACGAATATCGCTGGCAGGTTAGCGATGGCCAGGGCCGGCCGGTCACGGTTAGCGGCACTGGAGCTTCCGTTGATGTAGCAACGGGGTCGCTTGCTTGCGGCAGGTACTCGGTGACAACCACCGTTACTGCAACTGTACCAGCAGTTGACTGTCCTAGCGATTGCGTAACGACTGGTCAAACAACGTGCACTACGAGCTTCGAAGTAACCGAGCCGCCGTGCCCGACTGTGACCTGCGACGTCAGAGCTTCGTCTTCGTCAGTCACCTCGGGTGACCGCATCACGTTCAGCGCCACGGCCAGCGGGGCCGAGGGAGCGAGCTTTACTTGGTCTACAACCGGTGGGACGCTTTCGTCGACTTCTGGTGCTGAAGTCACGCTCGATACGACAGGCATGGCTTCGGGCTCGATCACCGTATCGGTCAATGTTAGCACGACCAGAACTCGCTGCGACCAACCGTGTCCAGGTGGGAGCTGCTCAGCGACTGTGACCGTAGTTCCGCCGACGATCAAGGAGGTTCCGAAGCCGATCTCGCCGTGCGGACCGATCTTCTTCCCGTTCAACTCGGCGAGGATCAACAACGAGCACAAGGCCTGTTTGGATCAGATCGCGCTTCAGTTGCAGCAGAACCCGCGCGATGGCGTAGTGATCGACGGCCACCGCGACTCGTCTGAGCGTGTAGGCATCTCGCTCACTCGAGCCAATAACGCCCGCGACTACCTTGTCAACGAGAAGGGTGTCGACACCGCTCGAATAACAGTACGCAACTTTGGCGACACCTGCCCGCACGAGTCGGGCGATCCGAACCTCAACCGTCGAGTTGAATTCTGGATCGTTCCGGCGGATGGCAGCGCTGCTGACATCGATTCGATGAAGAAGTGCGGTAGTGGGGCTACTCCTCAGGTCATCACCACTGAAGAGCCTGCGCCGTCGGTCGAGAGACCAACGCGTCGCGTGCCTCGTCGTCGCGCAAGAAGGCCGGGTGAACCAATCGGAATGATTGTTCAACCGCAAACCCTAACGGTCGCGGCCAATCGATAACTCTGAGAGTTCATCTCGGACTAACAGCGGGGCGGTCTTCGGACCGCCCCGCTTTGCTTTTCTGCCCGAGGCTGGTTGCAGCGGTCTTCAGACCGCCCCGCTTAGCTTTTCTGCCCGAGGCTGGTTGCAGCACCTCGCAGTAGTGGATGCTAGCGTTCTCACCGGTCGTGTGTGTCACTCCAATAACGGTCCAGCGAATGCCGCCGTCTTCCCGGGGCCGGACAAAACCAAACCGTGCGGACCGATCTAATTCCCATTTAACTCGGCTCGAATCAACACTGAGCATCAGACGTGTCTTGATCGCGTTCGCCTGCATTCAGGAAGATCCGCGATGCCCTGGTTGTCGACCGTGATTCATCGGAGCGCCTCTCGGCATATCACTGAGTGGCGTGAATAACGCCGGGGACTACAACGGTCGTGCGTTGAGTCACTGCCAGGCTTTGTTCGAGCGGCCTTTCGTTAGGAAGTTGACGCGGATGGTGCCGTGGAGTCCAAGACTTCACGCTGAACGGAGTTTCTCGCATCGTTATGATCTGTTTAGCGTGCGCAGTGCCTTCGGGACAAGACATCCCAGTGGGATCCCGGTGGTTTGAACGGGTAAGGGTGTGGGAGCCTGGTGCGGAACCGGTTCGCATCGTCGCCCCCCAGAGTTAGCACACACTAAAAGATAACAAAGGCATGGAGCTTCTCTTGCACTTACGGTTGGAGACGAAGGAAAGGCTGCAGGAACCAGATAACCGTCAGTCCTGCTTTGATGATGACTGGGGCTTCGCTTGTGGGGTACCGCGAACAACACCGGCCGAAGCGGTGGATTTGAAATAGGTTGCCCAAACTCGCTTGATATCCTCGGTTGAGAGTTTTGCCGCCTTCTCGCTGAAACTGTCGACATCGGAGGCTGGTTGTCTGGAGAAGACCGCTCGGGCATAGGCGAGTGCGTGTTGAGATTGGGACTGGAACAAAGAGAGGCCGCGTGTGGTTCCTACTGCCCTCGAACTGGAAAGTTCTTCGGGGGTTAAACCTGCGCGTAATACCCTCTCGAACTCGGCCACCAGCGCAGCACGCGCTCGTTCCTCGTTTTCAGGAGACGTAGACACGACTGCTGAGATCATTCCCGCCAAAAACAATGGTTCATCAAAAAGCGACGCGTCAAAGACAACATCCTGTTTGTCACGCAACTCTTGAAGCAGCCGCCCACCTTCGCCGTCAAATGCAGACTCGATCAGTTGAATTGCAATCAGATCCGGGCTGTCCGCTTTTGGACCTAAGAACCCCGCGGCTAATGCAGTCTGCTCACGAAGGCGCCGCTCTGCTTTCTCCGCTTGCGGCACGGTCTGCGGTGTTCGCACTTGAATTGCAGTATCAACGTCTCGTCGCCTGAATCCTTCGGCGATCTGGGACGAAACGAGGGCCGAGCCGTCGGTATCGCCAACGATGATCGCGAATGGAAGCTGCCGCTTAATTAGGCGCGAATGCCATTCACCTAATTTCGCTCCTGTCAGCGCCATTACGATCTCCTCGCGGCCATGGGGCGGCAGTGAATAAGCATGGCCCGGAAAAAGCGTTCCAAACAGCAGCTCGCGCGACCGAGCCAGGCCTGAATCGCGGGCATCGCGAATCGCCGCGATCTGGCCAACCCGCGCCCGAGCAACATCGTCATCCCTAAAGGCAGGTTCTTCGATCACGTCTCTTAAAAGCTTAAGAGCCCGGTCGGAATTTCGCGATAAGACGCTCAGCATAAAGCCAAAGAAGTCAGGCTCGACTATGATTTGTACATCCGCGCCAAGTTGCTCGAGTTCCTGCGTTAGCTGCGAGAAAGTCCGGCGTGGGGTCCCGTATAGGATAGAGCGGACCATCAGCTCCGTCTGGCCGCTATTGGTTGATTCTTCGACTAGCCGACCCCCCTGAAAGAGTATTGCGACGGTCACGGACTGCTGAGAGTGTTCTTCACGTACAAATGCTCGAGGACCATTCAATGTGGAGAAGTCTCTGATTGGAAGCGGCTGAAGTGACTCGACTAGATATTGCCTGTCAGAGGGGCGTTCTGTACCTTGCGGGATCGCGGCAATCGAGTAGTTGGCGTCAGCCACTCGAACCGCGGTGCTCTCAACCGGCTGTGCAAATCCCGGCGCCCATGCCTTGACGGTTGCCTCGAAACTTGTCGCATCGAATGTTCGCGGCGCGGCAGAAAGTGGTTCCAACTCGTAAACCGAAGTGTTGGCAAGAGTCAAATAGCTGGCAGCGGCGCGTTGCACATCCTCGCCAGCGACAGCGCGAATTCGCGTTCGATAGTCGAGCACTGAGCGAAACCCGATTCCGATAGCCTCAGCATGCGCAAACGCCGACGCTCGATCGACATAGGCTCCTGTAGCATCCAGGAATCTCTTTTCGAGCATAGTCTTTGCTCTCGCCATCTCGCCGTCGGTAGGTACTTCGCGACGCAACCGGTCCAGCTCTTTGAACAGTGCAGATTCCACTCTGTCAATCGAAAACCCCTCACGAGAATCGCTTGACCACACTTGAATTGTTAGAAATCCCGCTCGCTGGTGGGATCGATAGTTAGATTCGACCCGATTGGCGGCCATTTGCCCATCGATCAAGGCCCGGCTCAAACGTGACGATCTGCCCTGACCAAGCACTGCAGTCAAAACTTCGATGGCGAGCCAGTCCCTTGACTCGGCGCCAGGCAGGTGAAACCCGACACCAACGATCGATTGGCTAATATCCGCCCGATCTGCCGCGTATCGCAGCTTCTCTTGCGCGAGTGTCAGTCCGGACTTACCCGCTGAGGCTTTGTCGAGCTCGCTTGATTGCGGTCGGATAGTCGGTAGCGCATTTTGAGACGAGGGCGCAGGTCCCGCAGGTGAGGACGACTGGGTCACCGCCGATCTAGTCTTTAGGGCTTGTGTGCTCGGGGCGCCCCGTTCGTCTGCCGCTCCCGGGACTGCACCGAGGGGCGCGAAGAGCTGTTGAATCTCGACAAGGGTGTTGAAAGTAGAGATATCTCCCGCTACCGAGATGATCAGATTTGCTGGGCGATAACGGGTTCGATACAGATCGAAAAGTTTGTCACGAGTGATCGAGCGCAACAGCTCCAGATCCGCCGATGGACTGCCGGTGAAAGTGAGGTTGAAGAGTCGAGCCATAGAGTAGGCCGCAGGCTCACCAAACTTTACCGAGCCTACCGCCGCCTGATCACCTCGTACTGTGATATGGCGGCCTGTGAAAGCGTCTGACGTGAAAGATGTCAGTCCGTCGTCCAGAAATGCAGCTCGCTTCTCCTCCTCGATCACGAGATGAATTTCCCGTTGAACCGCTTCCTCGTCGAACGACGGGTTCTGAACGATATCTGCTTGAATAGCCAAAGCGCTCTTGAGCTTGTCGGAAGGAGCAACTACTGAGTACGCGGCGCCGTCGATCGAGGTTCTGGCTTCAATCGTGGCACCCAGCGCTCGTAAACTAGCAATGGCCCCATCTCGGGAGCGTGCCTTGGACCCTTTGAGGAGCAAGTGCTGAAGTAGGCGCGGCGCGCCAGGTAATGACTGGGGCTCGTCGAAGCTACTTGTCTTGAAATAGGCTACAGAAGCCGCTATCGGGACGGCGTGCTGTTCGTTAATAACAACAGTAATACCATTCCGGAGAACGAACCGCGATGTTGTACCGACCTGTTCCTGCTTAATCACTGACGCAGCAGAAGGTACGCTTATTACGGGCAATGGCTGGGAATTGGTGGTTGTAGGCTGAGGAACCTTCGGGCGGCCTCGTCCGCTCTGGCGGAGCGCAAGCGAAGTCGTACCAAGAAGCAGCGTCGTTATCAGTATAGGAATGAAAGAGGTTACGATCGAAGGCTTGAAGTGCACAACTTATTCCTCGTTGACAGCTACCTAGAATCATAGTGGTCGTTTTTGTTGTTCGTCAACGAATGCCCGATCGCTCAGACGAGCAATGTTGTGTAGTTGAATTCACAAGTGTCCAGGCGAGGAAAGCGGCAGTGAATCAGTTGTAGGCGTATTCCCTGGTGGGTTGCCAAGAATGTTAGAGAGCCAATTCTGCCAGGCGGAACTTATAGTTCCTTGCCGACGGCCGTGTGATCAACTCTCCAAGCGTAGGTCGTAACCAACAGGTCGATATTCCTCTGATAGCTTACAGCTATCTGAACGCCCTTCTCGCTGCGATTGACGAAGTTGATTCCGCCCTCGGGCAAGTCGTATTCGCCGGTAATCCGTTTTATGTCCTGATTGATTCTATCTTCTTTCCAGCTCCGTACCGCCGCGATCCGCGCCAGTTCATTGACATCGTGAACTACCTTTTGCTGCTCAACATAAGCCGGTGCGATTTTGATCCCCAGGAAGGCCACTACCGCGACCACAACAAGCGTTAACAATGCTTTGATTGATATCGCTCCACGCTCACCCGCATCGTCGTCCGTTACGTTCCTCATGATTCTCCCCCAATGTTGCTTAGAGCTAAGCGCCTAACGATGAGGCTTGTGTAAGACTGCCAGGCGCTCGCGGAAATAGGTCCGTTTCTTGCCTCTCACCTGAGAGTGTCTTTGAGGGCGGCACGTACAACCTGCGGGGACACATCTGATCTGATCACGACTTCACCGATCGCCACCGGGAGCACGAATACGGTGCGGCCGGCTTGAACCTTTTTGTCACGATACATTGCTGAGATTATATCATCGAGTTCAAGAGTATTAGCGGCCGGGAGGCTTCCGACCCCTGCAATACTCGCATCAATCAAGTCGCGGGCTGTCCTTGGCAAAAGTCCAGCCCGTTCCGCGATTCGGGAGGCCGCACGCATTCCATGGGCAACTGCTTCGCCATGCAGAAACCGGCGGTAGTGTGTCACGGCTTCGAGCGCATGGCCCACAGTGTGACCAAAGTTCAGAATTCTTCGCAGCCCGTTCTCGCGCTCATCTTCTTGCACGATGCCAGCTTTGATGGCACAACATCGTGAGATTAAGTACTCGAGCTCAGCCGGTTCGTGCCCCTTGAGATCGTCAATTCTCTTCGATAAGCGGTCAAACAGATGATGATCACGAATCACGCCGTATTTAATCGCCTCAAAAAGTCCGGCACGCAACTGTCGAGCTGGAAGCGTGGAAAGTATCTCCGGATCAATCACCACAAGCGAGGGCTGATGGAAAGCACCTATCAGGTTTTTGCCCAGAGGGTGATTGACTGCGGTCTTTCCACCAACCGAACTGTCTATCTGAGCGAGCAACGTTGTAGGAACTTGAATCAGCCGGACGCCGCGAAGGTAGGTGGCAGCCACAAAGCCGGCAAGATCGCCGACTACGCCGCCGCCCAGCGCCACGATCACGTCTGAGCGCTCGATACGCAATCCTATCAAGAAAGCAAAAAGTGATTCGGCGGTCCGCAGACTTTTGAAGCGCTCACCGTCACCAATCGAATAACGGTGAACCTTGAAGCCTGCCCGACTCAAAGATTTAACAGCTCTGCCGCCGTAGACTTTGCCTACCGTAGCATTACTGACGAGTACGGCCTGTCTGGCGGAACCGCCAACGGCGTGCCGTACTGAATCGCCTAGTTCGCCGAGTAAACCTGAGGAAATCTGGATGTTATAACTGCGGGCTCCGAGGTTGACAGGTACTGTTCGCATGAAACTCAGGCCATCTA
>JBASRM010000438.1:0-3159 GCA_049273835.1 Blastocatellia bacterium
GACTAGCATATGGTGCGTAACTGCGAGCATGAACAAACCATCAAAAGCGCCTCGGGCGCGGGACAGGAAACCATCACACTCGCGGTTTCGCCAACCAATCGGTGGACTGGGGCGAGTCAGGTCGACAACCAACGGCAGAATATTAAGACCCTCCGCGCCGGCCCTGCGCCACGTTTCTCCGACGACTACCGGGTCCTTATCGATCGCAACAACCCGCGCCCCGTTTTTAGCAGCGATCACGCTGAAGTGGCCGGTGTTACACCCAACGTCCAGCACCGCTTGACAGTTGAACTCCGCCATCACCTCGTGAACAAATTCCTGCTTTGCCTGGAACTGATCATCGGTGTAGTTGTTGTTGAGCCCCATGTAGTCTGACCATGCGGACTCCCGGTCTCTCGCTGGCGCCAGGCTTTTAAGCGCACGACGCAAGCGCTTAAAAAAACTGTCTAGAATGAAGCGCGCCTTCTCTGGATTATCCAGAACCTTTTTTCGATAGATAGACAGATCATCTGCCTGGTGCCTGGCATTGAGCCATGTTGGTAGCGATACAAGGGATAGGAATGGGGGCCGTAGCCTACGAAGGACCCCTGTTAATCTGTACACATCCTCAGGCTCGATTCCGTCTCGCCGACCCATCAACAGTTGCTCCAAGGAGACGCCGAAATGTTTGTTTACCAATAACGGTAGTAAAAACGTGCGTACAAATTGGGCATAAGGTAGCCACGTTGGATCGCCCGTGTCGCGCCGTTCGAACGATAACAGGTCTACGAAAACAGGATCAGGCCCGCGAAAAAGAATATTGTAGGGAGTTGCGTCCTTGAGACCGAATCCTTCGTCGAGCAGGCTGTCCGCCAGGTCAAGGGTCAGGCTTGCCGCGGCGTGCAACATCTCCGGAGGCCATTCATAAGGGAAGCTCTGAAAAGGTATTCGCTCATGCTCAAGGACTAGTGAGCCATCAGCGTGTAGCAGGCTCGTGAATTCGTCATTGTCATCGGCGACCGCGGCCGGATTCAAAACATCAGTTCTTACCAGTCGACCTGCCTGAACAAACCTCTGAGATGTACCTGAGGCTAGAAAGGCCCTGAGATCTGGGGCTCCGGTTTCGTTGACAATTCGTATAACACGCCCACCAACTCTAAACAGTCGTCCCGAAGGATCCCGAAACGAAGCGGGCGCGGCGTCGCCAAGAGCACGCTGAGAATCCATCATCTTTGCCGGCCTCAGATCTCAAGAGAATACAACACCAATCATATAAGGACAGCTCTAGAAATTGCGGGGCTACGGTCAGGGGTTAGATAGCAGAACCTGATTCTTTCTCTGTCTCTGAAGGAAGGGTGTTCCGCTTAGCTTTACGGTTGTTTTTTAGGCCTCGAAACCAGCGGAGTATCACCCGCAAGTAAAACATCACGCCAATCGAGGCTCCAACCAGCATCTGCCAGATCAACGCTCCCGATCCGGGGTCGGCATAAGCATGGGCGTGAGTTTCGCATACCAGGAATACCGCCACACATACAAGAAAAACCCTTTCACGTCGCATAAAGACCTCCCCCGTTCTATTCGTCTCAACCACCTCGTGTCTCGGCTTTTTGTTCAGTAGCTCGCGTCGGCTCGCGATCAGGAAGCCAAGTCGGAAGCGGGTATGTACTAGACATCTTAACAACCAGAATTATCTGAGACGATTTGCTTTTGGAAAATAGCCCCAACCCATTTGATTGTCAATTACCCTTGTCGGTTAGAAGCGTTGTCGTCGTGGCGGAGCGGTTGTACATCTCCAGCAGCCGAGCCACGAACATTTATGATACTATCCCGACGCTCGCGAGCCCACATATGAGATCTCTGTTCAGACAAGACCTCCTCGTAGTCCTCGCTTCCGTTTTTTTGACCCCGAGTCTGCTTGTAGCCTGCGTCGCGCCGCAATTGTCGGGGGATCCGACTTCGTACGACATCGGCGATGGCCCATCTTCGATTGCGATCGTAGATCTCAACGGTGACTCCATGCCAGAGCTCGTGGTGATCAATCGTTCTACCAACAGTGTTTCTGTTTTGCTCAACAACGGGAAGGGCGGCTTTTCGCTCAAGAGCAGGCATTCAACTGGACTTGCGCCGACTGCCATCGCCTCTGCGGATCTCAATAAAGACGGCAAACCTGACATCGTTGTCGCCAACTCAGGCAGCGGCTCGGTCACCGTCCTGCTAGGCAAAGCGGACGGGACATTCACACGGCGGATGGATTATCCAACCGGCCCGGTACCTTGCGCTCTTGTAGTTGCAGATCTCAACCACAACAACAACCCCGACCTTGTTGTAGTCAATCGCTACGGTAACTCGGTTACCGTTATGCTTGGCAAAGGTGACGGCACCTTTGGCCCAAAGATCGACTACAGAACCGATCGGTTGCCCTACTCTGCGGCAATTAGCGATGTGGACTTCGACGGAAAGCCTGACCTCGTCGTAACGAGTTGCTTTGATCATAATGTATTGATGTTCGCGGGTAAGGGCGACGGCACCTTCGGTCCAAGCACTAGTTACGCGACGGCAAAGAGAAGCTGCGGTTTTGTGATCGGCGATCTCGACGGCGACGGCAAACCCGATCTGGTCGAAGCTCATCGATACGGTTATCTTGTTTCGGTTCAACTCGGCGGCGGGGGCGGCAAATTTGAAGCGAGAAGCGTTTACCTCACCGGCAAAGGCCCCCGCTGCATCCTGGCTGCCGATTTCAACCAGGACGGCATTCCTGACCTGGCGGTGGCGAATGCAGGCCACCAACCAGGCGAATCAGGCTCGGTTGTCATATTGCTCGCCAAAAAGAATGGTGGCTTCGAACCGAAGAACAGCTATGTCACCGGCAGCGCGTCCCACTCGCTGGCAGCCGGTGATCTTAATGGCGACGGTAAGCTCGATCTTGCTGTTCTAAATAGCAGCTACGATTTCGGCGGAAGCGTGTCCGTGTTGTTTGGCGCAGGCGACGGGACGTTTGGCAACAGGGCCGACTACGCAACCGGCGGTTACCTCATTTGGGTTTCGTTCGGTGAAGACGTGACGGGCTCGGCGGTTCGCGACGTGGTCTGGACGGAGAAACCGATGGAGAAGTGAAGTTAAGGCGTTCTTAAGTCTGAACTGGGGCGATCCGTGGAGCGACCAAAAATTGCTTTTCCTTTG
>JBASRM010000461.1:0-7890 GCA_049273835.1 Blastocatellia bacterium
AATCTGGAATCTACCGAGACTCTGAACCCCGAACCCGGAAACCCTGAACCCCGAAGCCCGAACCTGGAACCCGCCTACGCGCAAAGCACCAGCAGCGTAGCGTCGTCCTGAATCTCTCCCTCGCTGAAACTCATGACGGCTTGCACGATTCGGTCTCGCAACGTTTCGGCATCAAGCTCTCGGTTTTGACTCAACAGGTCGATCAGCCGGTCCTCACCGAACTCATCCGCGGCGGGGCTTCTCAATTCGGTGACGCCATCCGTAGACAGCACTAGCCGGTCGCCCGACTTGAGTTCGATCTCCTCGTGTTTGTATTTCCAATTTGGAAACGGGCCCAGCACTGCTCCTCCCGGCTCGAGACGAACGACTGAACCATCGCTTCGAACGAGCAGTCCGGCGTTGTGGCCCGCATTCGTGTACACCAGTTTCTTCTCGGCGGTATCGACGACGCAGTAAAGGAACGTGATGAATTTGTCTTCTCCGGTGCTGCCGGACACGACTCGGTTTACCTTCGCGCACAGTTCGGAGGGGGAAACCGTTTCTGATGCAAACGCGTGGACGGCCGCCTGCACGTTGGACATGAGAAGCGCGGCGGGCATGCCTTTGCCGGATACGTCGGCGATGCACAATGCCGCCCTGGTCTCACTAAACTTCAGGACATCGTAATAATCACCACTGACCGTTCGAGCCGGTCTCCAGGCGGCAGCGATCTTGCAGCCGTCGATCTGGGGAACCTCGGTTGGCAGCAACCGTCGCTGTATGCTTCGCGCTTCGACAAGCTCGCGAGCCTGTTCGGTCCTGAGTCGATGCGTTTTTCGAAGCGCGTGACCCATCTCGATTTGAGTTCGCAAGACTGAAAGCAGCCGGTTGTTTTCCCAGGGCTTCAACACGAAATCGCGGACGCCACGCTGCATAGCTTCGACCGCAAGCTCGACGCTACCCCAGGCGGTCATCACCACGATGGGAAGAGTGCTGTCCACGGCCTGAACACGGGTCAGCAGATCGAGGCCTTCCTGACCCGATGTGGTGTCGCGGGCGTAGTTAAGATCCATCAACAGCAGATCGAAATCGTGAGTCTTCAAGGCCTCGATGACATCGGAGGGGGTGGTCACCGCCTCGGTCTGATAACCTTCACCCTTCAGCAACAGGCGAAGCGCTTCCAAAACATCGGGCTGATCGTCGGCGATCAGGGTGCGCGGGGCGGTGGAATTTACTGCTTGCATGGCGAACTGCCTCCGGGTGTGTATAGCCAATCGGCGTGCCATAGACGCCGCAGCCGTAAGCGCTTCGATGGCTTATGTTTAAGAAGCGTGCGAGGAGCCAGGAATGAGGGGTTTGTGTTCGCTTGCGGGAAAGCTTTTTCCCGGAAGCAGCATAGAGGAAGTTGCCTGGTTCACCTCCCGGCGCGACTATGCTGAGAATCCCGGCCAACGCGACGCGACCTTACCGATCACCGGACGATCTCGCTGATGCCTCGGCGGCCCTCGCGATGGTGATCATCGCATCGACATCGCCGGCGACACCGAAGGAAGTCCGGAGGTACGGCTGAGAATGCGACGCGTGATATCGGATCAGCTTCAGCCGTCCCTCCGGCAGTCAATCCAACGCGCTCGACCGATCCCAGCAATGAATTGCTGGGCTATTCTCAGGCATCCCTACGGATGATCCCGTGATTACGTCGGGGTACCGCAGAGACGCAGAGCCCGTTTTTAGCGTTCACTCGTGTCGCAACGCGATCATCGGGTCAACCCTCGTCGCGCGTCGCGCAGGGATAAGAGTCGCGAACAACGACACGATAACGAGCAACAGCGGCACAACTGCAAACGTGGCCGGATCGGTCGCGCTCACTCCGTACAGCAGGCTCGACATCACTCGAGTCAACATAAACGCTCCGGCGAGACCGATCACCACACCCCCAAACACCAAAGCCATCCCGTCTCTGGCAATCGGCCTGATCACCTGCGACGATTGTGCTCCAAGGGCCACTCGAATCCCGATCTCGCGCACTCGTTGAGTCACCGAGTAGGCGACCACTCCGTAGATGCCAACCGACGCGAGCACCAACGCAAGGCCGGCGAAGGCGGACAACAAAAGCGCGCCCGATCGCCGCGCGGCTACCGAATCTGCGACGTACTGGTCCATCGTCTTCACGTCGGTCACCGGCTGGTCCCTATCTATCGCCCAGACGGCGTTGCGTATTGCTGTCACCAACGATGTGGGCTCAAACGCCGCGCGTACCATCAGAGTCATCCCCGATGAGGAAAACTGGGGATAAGGAAGATATACACAGGGTCTGGCATCGGATTCGAGCGCGGTGTCTCGCACGTCTCCCGCGATTCCGACGATCGACAGCCACGGCCTCGTCGAATCCCGACCCCCGAGCTTGATCCGCCTGGCCAGCGGGTCTTCGTTTGGAAGAAACCGTCGCGCCCAGCTCTCGCTTACAATCGCCACGCTCGGCGAAAGCTGATCGTCCCGTTCTGTGAAATACCGCCCGGCGACCAATGGGATACCGAGCGTTGTGAAGTACCGCGGATTGATCATTCGCCTGTCGGCGACGAGGCTGTCGGTTTCCGCGATCGGCGAGCCGCCTTCGATTGAGAAGCCCCCGGCGTATACGCCTCCGCTCAACGGCGCCGCCGATATCAGCCCGACCGACTGGACTCCGGGCAAGTCCTCGACTCGACGTGTCACCTCTTGAAAGAATCTTATCTGTTTATCAGATACGGAGTATTTCGAGCCGGCCAGGGCCAGGTGCATGGTCAGAATGTTGTCAGGTTTGAAGCCTGGGTCGACCGTTAGCAGTCTGGCGAGGCTCTTGATCATCAACCCCGCGCCGATCAACAACACCAGCGACAAAGCGATTTCAGAAATCACCATTATGCTTCGAACACGACTCTGTCGCCGCCCGCCGGATAGCCCCTGAGATCCTTCCTTGAGCCACTCGTTGAAATTGATTTTCGTCGATTGCCACGCGGGCGCGAGTCCAAACAGCAGAGTTGTGACCAGGGCGATGGTAATCACAAAGCATAGGACCTTGAGATCGATGTTGATCTCGTGCGCGCGAGGCACAGTCTCACGAGTCAACGACAACACAGCCTTGATGCCCCAGATACTGAGCAGGGTTCCAGCTGCAGCGCCCGCGAGCGAAAGCAACAGACCCTCGGTCAGAAGTTGACGCACAATTCGGCTGCGGCTTGCGCCGAGCGCGATTCGAATCGCAATCTCCTTCTTTCGCGCTGAAGATCTGGCGAGCAACAGATTGGCGACGTTTGCGCAGGCAATCAGTAATACCAGAGCTACCGCTCCCATCAACACCCAGAGCGCCACTCTCACATTGGCGACCACCTGCTCGTCGAGCGGCACGACCTTCACGCCGATTCCGTTGCTGTCGGGATCGCTCTGGGCAATCCGCTCAGCAATTGCGGTCATTTCCGTTCGCGCCTGCTCGAGAGACGGCCCCGGTTTGAGCCTGGCGATCACGCAGAGCTGATGGTTCGCCCGCTTTCGGCTGATGAAGTCATCAGTCAGTGTCAGCGGTCTCCATAGTTCAGTGTGAGTCGAAACCCCCACGAAGTAGGGCATCTCCTTCGCTCGAGGAAATTGAAATCCTTCGGGCGCAACGCCGACAACGGTGTAGCTCCGTCCATCAAGCGTCATCGTCTTTCCGATCACATCGAAGACGCCGGCAAACCTGCGTTGCCAGAGCGCATAGCTGATAACGACGACCTGGTCCGCGCCCGGCTTTTCGTCGTCGTCGGTAAACACGCGCCCCAGGCTCGCTTCAATACCCATCAACCGGAAAAAGTTGCCCGAGACGCTGGCGCCGCCGATCACCTCGGGCTCGCCGGCGCCGGTCAAACTCAGGTTCGTGGCGCCGAACGCAGACACGTACTCGAAAACACCATTTAGTTCCCGCCAATCCATGAAGTCGCCCGGGGTGACCGGAACCGTGTCGACTCCAATTTGGAATCGCGGATTCGTCTCCCAGAGCATTACGAGCCGTTCGGGGCTGGAATACGGAAGCGGGTGAAGCAGCACCGCGTTGACTACGGTGAAGATGGCAGTGTTGGCGCCGATGCCAAGGGTGAGCACGACGATGGCAACAGCAGTAAAGCCGGGAGACTTGAGAAGCGACCGGACGCCGTAGCGAATGTCATGAACAAGAGTGCCCATAAAAACGATGCAGTTAGTATGGTGAGAATCCTATCGCAGGTTGCGACCACCTGTCAGTAAGAACCGGCGATCTTTGCGAATCACCGTAACACCTCGCTAATTACCTGACGGGCTCTTGAACTTCGCGTCGTCGATAGGGGCGTTGTGTTTGACTTCTCTGAGCCTGGTAATGACCCTTACTGGGCCTTCCGAACGCAACAGAAACGGCAATTTGACTTCATCAACCTCCCGATAATCTTCGTAGTAATGCTGCACGGGGGTCGTGCCATAAACCATATCCCGTCTCGTTAACAACCCGGTTTCGCTGTCGAAATACAGCTTCTCACGATTCCCGATTTCAGGCACAGCCTCTACACGATAGAGCAGGCGGCCGTCGATTCTCTCCGTTCCATCCACCGTTAAGGACTTGTAGAGTCGCTCAATTCTGATCTCTCGGTAGAAATCAGACTCGCGCCGCATGGTGGCCAGCTCGGCTCCTTCCAGCGTACGGAATCCTGTTTCGGTCATGTTCATGGACCACCCGTTCGTGCCGTCGAAACCCCTGCCTGTGAAGCCGCGGTTTTCGGGTGCGTCCAATCTCTCAACGCGCTTGTTTGGTGCTTTGGAATTGATCTCGATTGGGAAACGCACACCTCGGGTCACATTCTCCCATTCGCCCTTTGCCACTCGCGTCGTTAGTTTTTCGTATGAGGTTCTACCGCCGATCGCGCCAACATACTTTTCCAGCACCTGCTCCACAGTTCGGAGCCGTTCCGAAGGCACGCTGGTTTGAGGTATCGCCGACGCTGCCAAAGATAAGCTGATTGTCACCGTCAAAAGCAAATGTTTCATTCTTGCCTCCGTCAACCGGGAATAAAGTGAATGTTGTTCTGTGGTTGTAAGTGCAGAAACCCGGTTTGGAGTTTCAGTACTCAAGCGCCGATGGGACTCGAGTCATTGGAAGGACATTTTCAGTTTGTGGTTGTCTGGACCGGCTGAGATTCGAGGCCCGAACAGAAACCATAAACCCGGAACCATAAACCCGGAACCCCGACCTGCTCATTCATATCTGAGCGCGGTCATCGGGTCTACCTTCATCGCGCGGCGCGCGGGAAGATAGCTGGCGCCGAGCGCCACTACGGATAACAGCAGCGAAACGGTCGCGAACGTTGCAAAGTCTGTTGCTTCAACACCGTAAAGCTGACTTCCCAAAACTCGCGTAGCTGCATAAGCCCCGAGCAGACCAAGCGCCACCCCGGCGATCGTGACGATTATTCCCTCCCGCATTACCAATCCGAGCACGTTCCTGGGTTGAGCTCCCAGAGCCATTCTTACGCCTATCTCACGTGTCCGCGCCGACACCGCGTAAGACATCACACCATAGATTCCCACGGTTGCAAGAACCAGGGCGAGGCCCGAAAACATTCCGAGCAACAACGCGCTGAATCTGGTCCTCGAAGTCGCATCCGCGCTTCGTTCTTCCAGAGTCCTCACGTCAAACACCGGCACGTTCTTGTCGAGCGAAAGTATTTCTCGCCGCACCGCCGAGACGATCCGTGTAGGATCGTTTACCGTTCTGACCAGCACGAACGAAGCGGGTTCGGTAGGCTGTAGATAAGGGAGATACACTTGCGGCCTGAACTGTTCTTCGACTTTTCCGTATTTCACATCGCCGACCACGCCTACGATCTCTCCATACTCGGTCAGTCCCCAACCGACGCCCACCCATATCTCTTTTCCGATCGGATCCTCATCAGGCCAGAACTTTCGCGCCGCGGTCTCGTTGATGATCGCGACCAGTCTGGCGCCCGCGCGATCCTGGTCCGTGAACGTTCGGCCTCTCAACAACGCGATGCGAAGAGTCCGGAAATAGTCCGGACCCACGCTCTGAAGACCGGCTTGCTTAGTTTCGTCCTCAGGTCCTCCCTTGATCCGCATTATGGTACCGGCGGAATTGCTGGACAGCGGAGTCGCCGATGCGACGGTAGCAGCTTCCACCCCGGCAAGGCCGATCACTCGGGCGAGCAGTTGCTCATTGAACGCGACAGCAGCATCGGGTTTATATTTAGGAAGGTCCACTCGCATGGTCATCACGTGATCCGGCGAAAAACCGATCTCCAGCGCCTGCAATCGTCCGAAACTCTTGATCATCAGTCCCGCGCCGATAAGCAACACGAGCGTGAGTGCGATTTCAGCCATCACCAGAAGACTACGCGGGCTCAAGCCACCGAAGGTGCGAAATCTTTCGGCGGAGCCGGTCGAGCCTTCCTTGAGCGCCTCGCTGACGTCAGGTCGTGATGCTTGAAGAGCGGGCAGTAGTCCGAAGATAAACCCGGTCAGCAACGATAGAAGAAGGTTGAAGACCAGCACCTGGTTGTCAATGTTCGCCTTGCTGAAATCGAGAACGCTGAGATAGCTGCCATGTTTGGGCTGACCCGACGGCTTGAGGCTCGAAAGGACCTCGACTCCCCAAAGCGACACGAGCAGCCCAACCAGCCCCCCAATAAAAGCAAGCAGCACGCTTTCAGTCAGCAATTGACGTATCAGCCGCCCGCGACTGGCTCCCAGAGCCATTCGTATGGCGATCTCTTTTTGGCGGGACACGCTTCGGCTAAGCAAGAGGTTCGCGATGTTGACGCATGCGATCAACAAAACGAACCCGACCGCGCCGAACAAGACCAGAAACGATTTGCCGATAGCCGGATCGCGCTTTGCTTCTTTGAGCGAAACAAGCTTGACGGATTCGAAGGGCGCCGCGCCGCCTTGTTGCTGGGGCACAGCTACGGCTTCCTGTATCTTTCCGGACACGATAGCCATTTCGCTTTGAGCCTGGGCGAAACTCACATCGGGTTTGAGCCGGCCGATGACTTCGGTCCAATGTGCGAGTGGTGACACAAGCCGGCGCGCGAACGTAACCTGAGGCGCCATCATCATGGGCACCCACACTTCGGCGGCGCCCTTCTGGCCCTTGAAGCCCTCAGGCAAGACGCCGACAATCGTCAGCGCAACCTTGTTAAGGCTGATTGTCTTTCCGATCACATTCGAATCAGAGCCAAACCGGCGTTGCCAGACCCCGTGACCGATGAGCGCAACCGGATGGGTGCCGGGAGTCTGATCCTCTTCAGATATGAATGTGCGGCCGATCGCGGCTTCAACACCCAGCATCGAAAAGTAACTTGCGGACACCATCTCACTGCTGAGCCGCTCGGGACTATCCGAGTCGGTGACCGAAAACTCCTGATCGCTGACCGCGGCCACCTGTTCGAAGGCTTCGTTGTGATCCCGCAAGGCCACGAACTTCGGATAAGACCAGAGCTCTGACGTTTGGATTCCTTTGCCGCGCTGTTCCTCTTCGCGAACCACCTGCGCGAGTTTGTCCGGGTTCTTGTAAGGAAGCGGCTTGAGCAACAGCGTGTTGACAACGCTGAAGATCGAAGTGTTGGCGCCAATGCCGAGCGCCAGCGAGACAATTGCCACAGCGGTGAAACCCGGACTCTTGAGCATCGCGCGAATCGCGTATCGCATGTCCTTCAACATTGTTCCACGGTGACCTCTATTCCGTACCTCAAACCTCGGACCTATTCATATCGAAGGGCTACCATCGGGTCTACCTTCATCGCCCGGCGAGCCGGCACCAAACTGGCTCCCAGAGCCACAACTGCCAGCAGCAACGAAATCATGACGAAGATCAGCGGGTCGGTTGCACTGACGCCAAACAGCAGGCTGGTCATAAGA
>JBASRM010000463.1:0-24024 GCA_049273835.1 Blastocatellia bacterium
ATCGGTTTGGATGTTACAAATATTGTAGAACACACAAAGTATGCAAGAAGGAGCCACATTGACCCTTGCCCACTAATCACCAGCAGCGCGCAGCCGGCAGCTAACACAAAAAAGACCAGAGCGGTGGGCTCCGAGAAGAAGCTATTGAAAGAGGCGATGTAGCTCGGATCGGTGAGGATCAGGACGAGAAGAATACCGAACACAAGTCTTGCGGCAAACACCAGCTTGCGGCTGGCCACCAGCAGCAGACCCATCCCAGCTAGAAGAAGCAGAGCGTAGATGCCGCCCAGCACTCGAATGTCAAAAACTTGCCGGTCGACAAAAACAATACCCGCCAGTCGGGCGATCCGGATCGGAACCTCTGTCGAACTCAGATACCAGCCCGGAAAGGCCGCCGGCACAATGCGGAACTTCGAGTTGAAGTAAGAAAAATATCGGTCATCGAAGTCAGCCGTCATGTGTTCGAAACCCGCCCTGAAAAACCGGCCGAAGTCGCCATTGTCAGCCATACCGATAAGCGGCGGGAACAAGAGCTGATAAGAGATGATGATCGCCGCGGCCAGGATAACCGTAATCTCGAGAATTTTGCGTCGGCGCATGCGCGCGCAATTGTACCAGAGGGTCCTACGCGTGGTTGCTCGATTGAGAACAGGTTCATTAGGCGGCCTCCGGATCGAGCCCGCCAAGCTGGCTCCCAGTTTTTAGTCATACAGATTCTTCGCCGTTGTGTACGCTTGCCAGACAAACCCTTCCTACGGCGTTTCAGTAGCAAAGCAAAAAGCACCTCTGGTAACCAGTGTGTCTATGGAATGCCGTTTGTCGTAAATTACCGGATAGCAAAGAAACTGTACAAATTTCAGAAGGTCAAGGGGGTAATGTTTATGTTGGTTCGAGTAAAGCCTCGCAAGCTGATATTAGCTTTGGTGCTTCTCAGTTTGGGTCTGTCCGTCCAAGCCGCGGACGACAAGGACAATAAAGACAAGAAATCAAAAGTAGATGGTGTAGCAGTGCTGTGGCGCGAGCCTGCCGATATCGCCTCATTGAATCTGTTGCTTGGGCCTGGAGGGGAGGCGATGAAGCCGGATATCACCAAGGTTACCTTCATAAGCGAAGAAAAAGGCGGGTGGTCAAAAAAATATCGAGTGCAGGATGGCTCAGGACGAACCTGGGTTGCAAAGATCGGCGTGGAAGCACAGCCCGAAACCGCCGTCTCGCGATTGCTTTGGGCGGCAGGCTATTACACTGACATTACCTATCTTGTTCCCAGCGTTAGGATCGAAGGCAAGGGAACTTTTGAAAACGTCAGGTTTGAAGCCAGGGACCCAAATGTTAAGCGACTCGACGAATGGAAATGGAACGAAAATCCCTTCGTTGGCACACCGCAGCTTCAGGGTTTGAAAACCCTGATGGTCCTGATCGGCAACTGGGATATCAAAGACAACAACAACAGGATCGTGCGAGTTCGCAATGCAGACACTGGAGAGACTGAGCTGCGATACATTGTCAGCGATCTTGGAGCGACGCTTGGTAAAACTGGTTGGATTATGGGCAGAAGCCGCAACGAACCGCGCGATTTCGTTCAAGCGAAGTTCATCGACACGGTGAAGAACAATCGCGTCGATTTCCACTACAGCGGGAAGCGCAAGGACGTGTTTGACGACATAACAATCGATCAAGCCCGATGGATCGGACAATTGTTATCGCGCTTAAGCGACGAGCAACTCAAAGATGCCTTTCGTGCCGCTAACTACAGCCCGGAACAGGTAGAGATGCTCGCTGGGACGGTGCGTGCACGCATTGACCAGCTTGTTGCGTTGCCGCAGATACAGGCGGGCGCTGTTCGCTGAGTGTCGTCGGGTTGAGACGCGCAAGTTGATTTGAACGACTGGAAAGAGAGTACGAAACCGCCGAGTCAAAACGACGACGCTGAGAGTACTCCCTTCTCTAACTCGAGCCGCCAGAATAAGGCGCTGCTCATTTAACAGGCGATAACGAAAGGGGAATTACAATGGCGACATTAGTTACTGGATTGTTTAAATCGCATTCGACCGCGGAACGGGCCGTAGAAGACCTGGTAGCCCACGGCTGGTCTCGAGATGACATCAGCTTGCTTATGAGCGATGCGACTCAGGGTCGCGAGTTCGGCCTTGCGATGGCGACCAAGGCTCCCGAAGGCGCTGCGACCGGCGGCGCAATCGGAGGAGTCATCGGCGCAATCGCGGCGGGGTTGGTGGCAACGGGAGTACTTGCGGTGCCGGGTCTGGCATTAATGGCAGCGGGGCCCATAGTGGCTACGCTCGCGGGCCTCGGAGCCGGAGCCGCCGCCGGCGGATTGACCGGCGCGCTGATTGGGCTGGGCGTGCCCGAACACGAGGCTAAGTTCTACAACGAGCAAATCGAGCGCGGCGGTATCTTAATCGGCGTTTACACTCACGACGATCGCGCCGGTCAAGCAAGAAAGGTCCTGGAGGCGGCAGGAGCCGACAAGGTTAAATGAGTTGGCAATTGATCTGACGACCCGCGAATCTCATTTGATCGTCAGCCGGTTCGGGCGGTCATCGAACGTCTTGCTGCTGAAAAAAGGCCGCTCCAAACCCGAGCGGCCTTTTCATAATGTTTTAAGAGGTCGATTGATACTACCGGTTGACCCCTGATTGACCCGACGACACCTCGATAGACTGCAGACGGTCGTAGTAATGCTTGGTGTAGTCTTTCAGCGAGCCGTGTCCCCAGCGAGTATAAAAGTCGTAGTCCTTCATTTCCTTGTAGGCTCGATCGAAGTCCCAACCATCATGAGTCATGCGGTAGACAGCAGCGACGACGCCCGTTCGATGCCGGCCACCCAGGCAATGTACAAAAAACGGTCCAGTCGCCGGATCATTGGCTAGCTTGAGAAACTGCTCGATCTGAGCCTCGCTCGGCTCTTTCGAATCACTCATTGCGATGTTTACGTAGCGCATTCCGGCGGCTTCGGCAGCCCGCTTCTCGTACTTCGATGGGTCATCGCGCAAATCAATAATCGTTTTTATCCCCAGGGCGGAAAGGCCCGCATAGTCGCCTTCGTCGGGCTGTGCGCCTCGATAAAAGCTCTCATCCAATTGGCCGAAATTCTTGATTTTGATGTTTCCGAAGTCTTTATGTGATTGCGCGTTTGCCGCCGCGACGGCGATTAGGTTGAATGTTAGCGCAAGCAACCCCGCCTGCAAGCTTCTTCGCGTGAATCCTCGAGTTTTCATAGTCCGACTTCCTTTCCCTGGTTTGTCTATGCTGATCTTTTTAATGCAGCTACTGGTCTTTAATATGATTCCCCGCAGACCCTGGAAGTTGCCGTTTTAATTCAGAACATGCATTTAAAAGCCATGAGGCTGCCGAGGGCTAACGCGCCGACTCAGTCGGTGTGTTAGTGTTGAAAGAAAATGCCTGAATTGCTTCATACATTTGTCATCTTTGTTCTCATCTTTGTGGTCGTTTTTGCTCTAAACGTCATCCCTCTGTTCGCTCCTCCAACCTGGACCGTATTGTCGTTCATCGCTATAAGATTCAACCCGAACATAGTTCTGTTGGCGGTGGTAGGGGCGGTTGCGGCAACGATGGGAAGGCTCGCACTGGCAAAGCTCTCAACGGTGCTGGTAAGGCAGAAGTTTTTGAGTGCGGCAACCAGGGACAACATAGATGCCGTCAAAAGGCGCATCGAGACCAGCAGGAAGGCGACTTTCAGTATTCTCCTGTTCTATGCCTTCAGCCCCTTCCCGTCGAATCATCTGTTCATCGCCTATGGTTTGACAAATCTGAAACTGAGACTGATCGCCATTCCGTTTCTGTTCGGCCGCGTGATCAGCTATGGATTTCTCGCGTTCACCGCTTCAAGCGTCGCTCAGATGCTGGCCTATGAATCAGTGACGACGAAGTCCTTCGTCAGTTACTACTTCCTGGCTTCACAGCTGTTCGGGCTCCTCATGATCATTATTTTCACCAGGCTCGACTGGCGGAGGGTCTTTGAGGAGAAGCGACTCAGGTGGCGCCGCGGTTAATCTAAAGGTGTAGGGTGGACCTTGGAGCGCCGCCTCTTCATTCGATGAGTTTAAGCTGAGTCTCGTTAGATTCGGGCACGAACTCTCCCGCGAAGAAAGCTTTCGAGTAAGTTCGCTTACAGGACAGCCGGGCGGCGGCACGTATCTACGCCGGGTGCGATCGGTTTTGCTCCATCATTTTGACGAACTTGTCGAAGAGATGAGAGGAGTCGTGCGGACCCGGCCCGGCTTCGGGATGATACTGGACCGAGTAGACAGGAAGGCTTTTGTGACGAAGACCTTCGACAGTGTTGTCGTTCAGGTTTATATGCGTGATTTCACAATCAGCAGGCAGCGAGTCCGCGTCGACCGCGAAGCCGTGGTTCTGCGCCGTGATCTCGACCCGACCGGTAGTCAAGTCTTTCACCGGTTGATTTCCGCCGTGATGACCGAAGGGTAACTTGTAAGTTCGGCCACCCACTGCGAGCCCCATCAATTGGTGTCCCAGACAGATTCCGAAAACCGGATATCGCCCGATCAGCTTTCTGAGATTCGCAACTACATCGGTTAACGGCTCAGGATCTCCAGGGCCATTCGATAACCAGACGCCGTCGGGCATGAGCTCGATGACATCTTCAGCGGACGTGTGAGCCGGGACAACTGTGACCCGGCAGCCAAGCGCTGCAAGGTTGCGAAGACTGTTGTGCTTCAAACCGAAATCGTATGCCACGACGTGAAGTCGAGGGATAGCGTCCGGCTGAACGTTTGGGTGAAGCAGCCGCGGCGAGCCGTATGCTGATGCTTGATCATCAGTCCAAACATAAGGCTCACGGCAAGTAACCGCCGAGGCGAGCTCGGATCCGACCATCTCGGGCGCGCTCAGCGCTCGCTCGATTACAGCGCGTTCATCGGTATGTAGAGTCGATAGGCATCCGCGCATCGAGCCCCGTTCGCGAATGTGGCGCACGATCGACCGCGTGTCGATATTGGAAATGCCGGGCACGTCTGCCTTCTTCAGGTATTCATCGAGCGATTCGGTTGCTCGCCAGTTGGAGTAAGTGCGCGATAGTTCGCGCACGACGAAACCCTCGGCGAATACGCGGGTCGATTCAGGGTCTTCGGTATTGACGCCGTAGTTGCCAATAAGAGGATAAGTCATCGTCACGATCTGTCCGCAGTAAGACGGGTCGGTGAGTATCTCTTGATAGCCGGTCATCGCGGTGTTGAAGACGACCTCGCCGGAGACTTCGGCTTCCGCGCCAAAACCGCGCCCTCGCCAAACTCTTCCGTCTTCGAGTGCCAGGATTGCTTCCAATCATCCCTCCTTCACTCCAACGTGCTGCATTCGAATTTGGTGAATGCAACGCTCTTACGATTCTCTCGTATTGGCCAGCTTAGCACCTCTTCTCTCCACGTAGCCATTGAGCACTAGACCGGCTATAGCACAGCGCAAACGGGATGAACATAAGGAACGCAACGAGAGTCAACGTGATCGATAAAGTGTCACCGATATCACGAAAGCTCCAGCTAAAGACCAGGCGACCAGATTACTGTCCCCCGACCGTAACACCCCGGGAGCGCAAGAAGGATTGCGCTTCACTGGCCCAATGCTTCTCAGCCCGATACTTATAGGCCGGTGACGTGCGCACTGCTTCAATGCAGGCTTGCATTTGGGTCGCCGCATCCTCGTACCTTCCCAATCGATGAAGCGTCAGCCCGTAACGGTACCGGCCTTCGGCATCCGAAGGACGCTTGTCGGTGAATCGCTCGAACGCCGCGCGCGCATCTTCGTACTGACCCGCTTCAAAATAAGCGTGTCCTATCTCGCGCCAAACCTCATGCTGGCTATGCTCCGAATTGCGGCTGACCACGGCGTCGAAATGTCTGATTGCATCGGCCAGCCGGCCTTCTTCGCGAGCGATTCTGCCGAGTTGATAGTGAGCGTCGCGCTCCTCGGGGTCGATTTCGATCGCTCGATTGAAGCTCGACTTCGCATCGTCAAACTGGCGCCGCTGCTGATAGATCAATCCCAGGTTGTAGTGCGCCGAGGCATCAGCCGGGTTCAGGGTCGAGGCCTCCAGGTTTCGTTTGAAATCTTCCCGCGACCGCTGAGCGCTCGCCATATCGCCCAGCACATTTTTCAGCAGGATGATCACCAGGATCAGCAGGAATGGAGAGGTAAGAATGAACAGCAGCTTTGGAAGCAGGGGCAGCGCAAGCAAAGACAACGAACCAAGCGCGACCGTTCCAATCGCCTGACCATATCGAAGCCGCAGCACAGCGTGCAGTCCGATCACAATAAGAAAAATAAAGTAGGGCAACGGCACCAGCCTGAGCAACGACTCCGCCGCTGCCGGATCCGGTCCGCCGCGCTCGAACAGCAGCGCCGCCGGTATCAACATGATCAAATGAGCGGCCGCCCACCCATAGAGCGCGCAACTCGCCAGCGATGCGTATTCCTGACGAAGCAGCACGCTAAAACTCGCCCGGCGATGGAGAACACTTGCCGCCAGCAGACACGCAGGAACAAACACAACGATCAGGAATAAAACCGGCGAAGCATTGCCAATCATACCCAGCACGACACGGTAGACTATCAGGATGAACGGCGAGAACACTCCCATCGAGCGCTCACGGCCGAATGCCGCGATCATTCGCAACAGGCTTCCACTCAGAAGCCCGTAGTAAGCGAATGTGGCCAGAACCGCGATCGCAGCCCCTACCACGTAGGGCGCCGCGGCTGATATCTCGATCATCGCTTGAAGCGGGTTGTAGAACAGCTTGAGAAGGGGCGTCAGTCTGGAGCGCATTGGATCAGGTGAGTAGACCGTAGTCCGCGCAGGTGATCGCTCTTACCACGAAGTTATCCACCTGGGACCAGGGTCTATATCTACCGTTCATCGTCGACATCGACCGTTCCGTTTAGTGATCCAATTCGCGGAAGCGGCCAATACCGGAACATCGCCTTGCCGTAGACATACTTCTCGGGCACCAGTCCCCAAGATCGACTGTCATTTGAAGCATCGCGATTGTCGCCCATCACGAAATAGTAATGCGGTTTTACGTACTTGAAATCGGCGCGCACCTGGTTCCACCGAACGCGGGCTGCCTGGTTGCGTTCAGGCGCCAGATACGGTTCTTCTATCGACCGGCCGTTGATCGTGACGTGCCCGGTCTGGTCCATATCAATGCTCTCCCCGGGCAATCCGATTACGCGTTTGATAAATGACTTAGTCGGGTCCTCCGGATACCAAAACACCACGATGTCGCCGCGCTCAATCGGTGTAAAGTTGTATTCAAACTTGTTGACGAAAATCCGTTCGTCGTTTTCAAGCCGCGGTTGCATCGAGGTGCCTTCGACCTTAACCGGTTGCACGACGAATACGACGATCAATACAGCCATCACCGCGGCAAAGATGATATCGCGGGTGATCGATTTGACTTCGGCCCACAGTCCGGCGGATGCCGAGGGCTCTTCAGGGTAGGTGACTTCGATGTCGGGATCGTCTTCGGGCGCAATGCCGGGATAGATTAGTTGGTTCATAGTGGTGAACACTTAAACGACTTTAGTGGAGCGAACGTTCAAGGAAAAAGGTTACGTTCGGGGTTGCTGGTTTGTCAATGAACACGGCTGGTTCGTATACTTTCTCGGAGGAATTTGCCATGCCAATTGTTGATCAGATTAATCGGGATCTCACCGAAGCAATGAAGGCCAAAGATGCCGAACGGCTGAGCGCGATTCGAATGGTGAAGACCGCGCTCAAACTGCGAGAGACTGAATTGCCGGGAGCGGTCGACGATAACGAAGCGATGAAGGTGCTAAACACATTGCTCAAACAGCGCCGTGATGCGGCCGAGCAGTTTCGCGCAGGTGGCCGCGAAGAGCTTGCTCTGAAAGAAGAGAACGAAGCGCGAATCATCCAGACTTACCTGCCGGCCGCCGCGTCCGGGGAAGACATATCCCGTGCGGTAGATGAAACGATCGCTGAGTTGGGAGCTTCGTCGATCAAGGACATGGGCGCAGTGATGAAGGCAGTTCGTCCGAAGCTGGAAGGTAAAACAGTTGATGGAAAGGCGCTGAGTGATCTGGTCAAGTCGAAGCTGTCAGGCGGCGTGTAACGGTGCAGTGCAAGTCGCCTAAGCGCGGTCCTCCGCGGCCTCCCTCAACCATTCCGCCGGCGGAGAAGGAGGACCACCCGTAAAGGGCTACGCTAACTACCAGGCTACCTCTTACGATTTATCAGGCTCGCAACGAACCCAGCTCCGAAGCCATTATCAATATTCACAACGGTCACGTTGGAGGCGCAAGAGTTAAGCATCGCAAGCAGCGCGGCGAGCCCGTCAAACGAGGCTCCGTAGCCGATGCTCGTGGGCACCGCAATCACCGGCACTGAAACCATCCCACCCACCACCGAAGGTAACGCGCCTTCCATCCCGGCGACGACTACGATCACTCGCGCCGATTCGAACTCCTCCCGGGCGCCCAGCAGTCGATGGATGCCCGCTACGCCGACGTCGTAAATGCGCGAAACGCGATTCCCCATCGCGGTTGCGGTGACCGCGGCCTCTTCGGCGACCGGGATGTCGGAAGTGCCTGCCGTTATGATCGCGATGACGCCTTCACCGCGTTCGGTTCGATCATGAAGAACGGAAATCATTCGCGCTTCACGATGAAACTCCGCATCGGGCGCAATGTCACGAATATTCGCGAACACTTCTTCCGTTGTTCTCGAGATGAGCAGGTTGGCGCTGTTCGTAAGAATGCGTTCGGCGATCCCGGTGATTTGCTCGGCGGTTTTTCCTTCGCCGAGGATCACTTCAGGGAATCCGAGTCTGAGGTCGCGATGGTGATCAACTCGCGCAAAGGAGATATCTTCATAAGGCAGGTTCGACATCTTGTCGACGGCTTCTTCCACGTCGACGCGCCCCGCACGCACCTGCTCGAGCAGCTTCTTGATCCGTTCCCTGTTCACTACCGTGATTGTAGAGGCAACCGGCGCCGCCTGTCGCCTGCTGCGAGCACGATCTGAAGTGCGAGCCTCTAGATGTCTGACGCAACCCGCTTGGTTGTGGTTGTGCGAACGCATCATTGTGCTCGATGGAGGATTGAACGAAGACCGAACCGTAGTTTGATAGGCTTTGCGCGCGGGTGTTAGAATCCAGACGAACTCACTGACTCCTTTGTCGCCCACTTCTTATGAAAAATGAGCAGGATATCACAGTGATCGGAGGAGGGCTGGCCGGTCCTGAAGCCGCCTGGCAGGCCGCCGAACGCGGGGCCAGAGTCCGGCTCTTCGAGATGCGTCCCGCGCTGCCGACCCCAGCTCACCAAACCGCAAATCTCGGTGAGATCGTGTGCTCCAATTCCCTCAAGTCCGATGAACCCGGCTCGGCCCCCTACCTCCTCAAGGAAGAATTGCGTCGGGGCGGATCGTTGCTCATCAGCGTGGCGCACCAAACAGCGGTGCCGGCAGGCGCAGCACTGGCGGTTGATCGGGAGCGCTTTGCCGAAGAAGTCACCCGGCGAATCGCCGCGCACCCAAATATCGAAGTGATCCGTGAAGAGGTCCAAAGCCTTCCGTCAAATGGACCGGTAATAATAGCCACCGGACCGCTAACGTCACCCTCTCTCTCCGAAGTCATCACCCGACTGACCGGCGCCGGGCAGTTGTATTTCTACGACGCAATATCGCCAGTAGTCGATGCGGACACGATCAATTGCGAGATCGCGTTTCGCGCGGCCCGATACGGAAAAGGGGGAGACGATTATCTGAATTGCCCGTTTGACGAGAAAGAGTACGATCGGTTCTACGACGCGTTGCTGACGGCTGAGTCGGTGGCGCTCCACGAGTTCGAGAAGACGATGTACTTCGAAGGGTGTCTGCCCATCGAAGAGATTGCCCGTCGCGGCCGCGACACCTTGCGGTACGGACCGATGAAACCCGTCGGTCTTCGCGACCCGCGCACTGGGCGGCAGTCCTTCGCAGTGGTCCAACTCCGGCAAGAGAACTTGATGGCCGACAGTTACAACCTGGTCGGTTTTCAAAACCATCTGAAGTTCGGCGAGCAAAGGCGCGTGCTTCGTTTGATTCCCGGGCTCGAACAGGCTGAGTTTCTTCGTTACGGTCAGATTCATCGGAACACGTTTATCTGCGCACCCGCAGTCCTTACTGAGACCCTGCAAATGCGCGCGGATCCGCGCGTTCTGTTTGCGGGACAGATTTCGGGCGTCGAGGGATACATCGAAGCGATGGCGACCGGATTCATGGCGGGCGTCCACGCAGCCGAACTCGCGCGCGGTCGCAAACCGCAGCCTCCCCCGCGTCGGACTGCAATGGGGAGTCTGACAAACTACATCGCCAACGCCGATACGAAAGACTTTCAACCGATGAACATAACCTTTGCGCTGCTTCCGCCTCTGGACGAAACGGACCGGCGCAGACTGAGGCGAAAAGTCGATCGGCGCCGGCTCCAGGTGGAACTTGGGTTGAAGGACTTTGAACAGTGGCGGTCAACCTATCTTTCGAGAGCAGCGGTATCGGAAGCAGCGATATGATGAAACGGGAAGACGGAATGCGCGACGCGGTCATTGGGCGACAGCGCGAACCGAAGGAGCGCGACCCGGGGACAGGGCTGCCGGGCGTCGGGGAGATTCGATCGCTCCCCGTTTCGCGCATTCGCTTTGTCACTCCTTCTTTTTTCAACCCTTCACCCCGTCGTCTCGTCGGCGCCTCGCTTTTGTTTTTTGCATTAGTCCTATTGCCATTTACCTTCGCGCAATCGGGGCGGCAAACGCCTCCGCCCCCGAAGCCGCAGCCACCTCCACAATCCCAGGGGCGTCGCCCGGTCTCACCTGCCGCGGAGGAAACGCGCCCTCGCCGCGCGACCGAAGAGCCCCAGGACGAAAAGCCTCTCAAGCTCAAGGCGGATCTGGTAACCGTTATTACTTCAGTAACCGATTCGACGGGCAATCAGGTGAACGATCTAACCCAAAAAGACTTCGAGGTGTTCGAAGATAACCAGCTTCAGGACATCGCCGGGGTCTATCGCGAAGGTCAGATTCCGCTGCGTTTGATTTTTTTGTTCGACACTTCGAGCTCGATACGACATCGCTTTGACTTCGAACAGCGAGCAGCCGCTCAATTCTTTCGAAACGTGATGCGTCCCGGTGATCAGGGGGCGCTGATGAGCGTTTCAACTGAATCGAAGATAGAACTTCAATTCACTTCCGAGATAGATCACCTGGTAAGCACCCTCGCACAGTTGAAACCGCAGGGCGCAACCGCGCTTTATGACGCGATGATAGCGGCTGCAAAATATCTTCGGCCCGCCGAAGGACGCCACGTGATGGTCGTTCTTTCGGACGGTACTGATACCGTCTCCACCTCGACGCTCGCCCAGGCGCTCACAGAAGCGCAAAAGTCGGACGCCGTCATATACGGCGTGCACTCGACCGGCGTAGCCCCGTCGGCAAGCGTTCAGGACTTGGCCGGCGAGTTTGTGTTGAAAGCTATGTGTGAGGACACCGGCGGGCGCGCGTTCTTTCCCCCTGTCTACGAAGACCAGAAAAAAGAAGTGCGCGATCTTGATGAAATTTACAGGAGGCTGGCCGCTGAAGTCCGCGCCCAGTTCGTTTTAACCTACTACAGCAAGAGCGAAGCGCGAGCCGGCACATTCCGGGCAATTCGCGTCGAGGTGAAGCGGCCCGGGCTTCAGGTGCGCGCACGCCGGGGTTATTACACTGCAAAGTAATTCTTGTTTCTCACTTTGCAAAAGGACACTCAAAATCATGCGGATATCCTTGCTAAGGTTGGCGATTGTTTGTTCAGGTGTCGCGCTTTCTGTTTTCCTATGCGTTTCGGCGGATGATTCACGTATTGCCGCGGCAGAGTCGGACCATCCTGCTCCATCAGAGCGGGACGCTTCCGGAGCTCGCACCCGCCAGGAAACGAGCGACGCCGCGCTTCGAGCTCGAGCCGTAAAGCTTCATCGCCAATCGATAGTCATCGACACGCACAATGACATCACCTCTCCGCTGGTTGACGAGGGGTTCGATCTGGGAATGCGTGGCGATGACCCCAATGCGAAGACAAAAACGCACACCGACCTGAGGCGAATGAAAGCCGGCGGCCTTGGCGCGGAGTTCTTCGCGGTTTACGTCGGGAAAGAGTTTGTCGGCAGGAAGCCCGAGGAGGGCGGGGGCGCGGCGCGGCGAGCACTCGACGTAATCGACGTAGTACACGAGCAGATTCGCCGCCACCCGGAAACCCTCGAGACCGCTTCGACCGCGGCCGACATTCGACGCATCGCGAACAACGGCAAGATCGCCGCGCTGATGGGGATCGAAGGCGGACACGCTATCGAAGACAGCCTGCACGCGCTGCGGATGTTTTACAAACTAGGCGTGCGTTATATGACGCTCACGCACACTAACACAAACAACTGGGCGGACTCTGAGGCCGATCTGAAGGACCCGAAAGTGAAGCACCACAATGGCCTCACCGATTTCGGGCGCGACGTTGTCCGCGAAATGAATCGCATAGGAATGATGGTCGATATTTCGCATGTTGCCGATAAGACCTTTTTCGACGTGATCGCGACCACTCGAGCACCGGTGATCGCCTCTCATTCTTCCGCGCGGGCAATTGCTAATCACTCCCGCAACATGAGCGACGAAATGCTGAAGGCCATGGCCAAAAACGGTGGAGTGGTGATGGTGAACTTCTACGATGGGTTTCTGGACCCGCGGAAAGCCGAGCTTGCGTTGCGCGCGCGATCGCTCGAGGACGAGCTAAAGCAGAAATATCCGGGTGATCCGAAGCGCGTCCAACAGGAGCTCGACCAGTGGCGAGCGGCTAACAATCCCGGGAAGACGCCGATGTCGGTGCTGATGGATCACATCGATCACATCGCTAAAGTCGCCGGCATCGATCACGTCGGCATCGGTTCGGATTTTGACGGCGTTCCTCTGACCGGACTGCCTGAAGGCGTCGAAGACATTTCCAAGCTGCCAAATATCACCTACAAATTGATGAAGCGCGGCTACTCGGATGGGGACATAAAAAAGTTTCTAGGTGAGAACCTGTTGCGCGTGATGTCGCAAGTTGAACACGTGTCCTCTGAAATGACAGCAGGCAAGACTGCACGGAAATGAGCGGTATTGGGTTAACTCGATTCCTCCTTTAGCCAATCCCTTGAGTGAAAGAATTCCCACGCTTCTGCCTCCCGAGAGCCCGGGTCGGGATGATAGTCGTAGACCCATCTCACAACTGGCGGCAACGACATCAGGATCGACTCCGTTCGTCCGCGGGTCTGTAAGCCGAAGTGAGTTCCGCGGTCATAAATGAGATTAAATTCAACGTAACGCCCGCGGCGTATCAATTGAAATTCGCGCTCGCGCTCGCTGTATGACTCGCTGCGCCTGCGCTCCGCGATCGGAACATAAGCCGGAAGAAAAGCGCGAGAGACGGCCTGAACGAACTCGAAGACAAATTCGATCCCGCGATCGACGTCGGGACGCTCGTCGCCGGCTTCCAGCGGTTCATCCGCGTGCTTGCCCGTTTGGTAGTCGAAAAAAATCCCGCCCACTCCCCGCGACTCGTTTCGGTGTTTGATGAAAAAATATTCATCGCACCATTTCTTGAACCTGGGGTAATACCACGGGTCGAACTTGTCACACGCTTCCTTCAGCGTTCGATGAAAATGTGCAGCGTCTTCAAGATAAGGATAGTAGGGCGTGAGGTCGGTGCCACCTCCAAACCACCCGCCCGTGCCCCTCTCGAGATAGCGGAAGTTCGCGTGAACGGTCGGGATGAACGGGTTGGATGGGTGCAGCACCAACGAGATGCCTGTTGCAAAGAAGTTAGGCCCTTCGCCGACCGGAATCTTTGCCGCGAACGTCTCGTCAAATTTTCCGTGCACTTCGGAAAAATTCACGCCCGCTTTTTCAAACAGAGAGCCGTTTTCCATCACACGCGTGCGCCCGCCTCCACCTTCGTCGCGCACCCAGAGGTCTGCGCGAAATTGGCCCGATCCATCGAGCGATTCGAGGGCCGTACAAATCTCGTCTTGGAGCGCGGCGAAGAAGTCTCTCGCCCGCTCTTTAAGCTTGTTGCTCACTTGATCCCTCTCTTGGTTCAATCTCTCTGTTTTGAGTTCAAGCTTTAGCTTGGCTGCGGCGATTCTTGCGAAATCCTTGCGCCGTTCTTTTTTCGTTGCAGCGGTTGGGAGACCAAGGTATCATAGTAGGCACAGTCTGGAAAATCGAATAAGGGTTTGTTTGGGTCAGGAAGGAGATTTAATGCGCGTGTTCCGAAATCTCTCAGCTCGTGTCGCCATAACTACCGTCGTTATCACCTTACTTGCAATAATCTCGGTCCAAGCCGGTCAGCAAGACAATCCACCAACTCCCCAGATCAAGAATTTTGGCTGCGTCAATGAGAAGTTTTATCGAGGCGCCCAGCCAAAGGGCCAGGACTATGCCGATTTGAAGGGGATGGGCGTCAAGACGATCATCGATCTCCAAATGGGAGGGGAGAGCGATGAGCAACCCCTGGTCGAAGCTCAAGGGATGAACTTCTATCGCATCGGTATGAGCGACAAAGACCGGCCCTCCGCCGAGCAGGCAGAACTCTTCTTGAAAATAGTGAACGACCCCGCCAATCAACCGGTCTTCATACATTGTCGTGGCGGCCGTCATCGCACCGGAGCGATGAGCGCGGTCTACAGGATGACTCATGACGGCTGGACAGCCGACCAGGCCTTCCAGGAAATGAAGCGCTACGACTTTGATTACGGGATGGGTCACGGCGCGTTGAAGCGCTATGTGTTCGAATACTATTCGCGCATTGACCAGAAAAATGTCGTAGTGAAGGCAGAGGGAAACAAGTAGGCATCCCGTCGGGCATGTCGGCGCCTCTAACCTACGCGGGTCTCAAATCACGTGAACAATCGAAATCATAAACTGAGTGGAGCTCTCTCCGTCTTGATTCTGCTGGCCGTGGCAGGTCAAGCTCAGCAGGAACCGAGCTACAAAGAACTGCCGAACTTTCATAAGGTGAGTGACACGCTCTACCGCGGTGGGCAGCCCACCAGCGCCGGCGCAGCTAAGCTCGCTGAACTCGGGATAGAGACGATCATCAATCTCCGGGGTGAAGAAGACGTGGATCGCGAAGGGCAGAAGCAAGCGGAGGCCGCCGGGCTGCGCTACTTCAATGTGCCGATGCCTGGTCTCAGCGCGCCTTCTGACGAACAGATCGCGCGAGTGATTAAGTTAATTGATGACCCTGAGAACCAACCAGTGTTCATTCACTGCAAGCGCGGCGCAGACAGGACCGGAACAGTTGCGGCCATCTATCGGATAAAGCACGAAGGTTGGACCTCGGAACGGGCCATCGGCGAGGCAAAGCGTCACGGGATGAGCTGGGCCGAGTTTGGAATGAGAAGCTACATCTCGAACTATTACAAGGCGCAGGTACTCCTCCGAGATAAATCGACCGCCGCCGCAACCGCAACAAGCCGCTGATTTCAGGCTAACATTGGGGTTTCGCGACCGCGAGCGGTTACGCGTTCAACCCCGGCAATACTTCCTGATTTAACAATTATCGCGTGGTCAAAATTATTGACTGTCGGACAGATGTGTTTTGGCACAAGGTACAACACATCGCCGATCGGTGGCACCGCCGAGCCATCCGGAACGTCGATCGGAAGATGCTCCTCGCTTGGTTTTGCCGGCAATATGTCCGCTCTGCCGATCACCGCGCAGTTGGGGATTCCGGCGTCGGCCGACACCGTTTTGTGTCCCGCGTCGCAGGTCACCCGGCCAGCCGACGGATGTGAAACGATCGCCGAGATCACAACCGCGGCCGGACGAAAGCCATACTCCGGAGGAAGTTGAGCAAGACTCGAGCAGTCGTTGTACACGATAGTTCCGGGCGAAGCACGATGAATAAACGAGGCCTCAGCGAACGGAGGATAAGAGAGTGTGCACGGAAATGACGGAGTGCCTGCGGTAACGATCTCCTCGATATCAATGCCGGCGCGCTCGAACGCAGCAACGAGCTCCATCAACCGGTCGTAGCCGCGATGGGCGACCCTCTCTCGCTCAGTGAGATCCAGCGATGAGAGGTGCCCGTCGTAGTAGTGAAGTCCGCGGAACTCTTGCCCCGCAGCCTTAATCGCACGCGCAACTTGGATGATCTCATCGGTTCGAACTTGCTCGATGCCAGTGCGATTCATCCCGGGATTGATGTCAATAAACAGTCCGACGCGGCTTCCCTCCCATGGGCGGATGTGTTCGCGGCATTCTACCAGCGCTGAAACCTCGACCTTGGAAAACTGCTCCGAGATTTCGCGAACCCGGCGCGCATTGGCGCCAATCGTCGGATATGCGATCAACACGTCTGCAGCTCCGGCGGCGCAGACGGTCAACAGCTCGAGTGACGTCGAGCACTTGAAGTTTGCGATCCCATGCTCAACCAGGCGTCGCATGATAAACGAGAGCTTGGATGTCTTGACGTGAGGCCGCCACCGGTTCGCATCGCCGCCTAACAATCGAAGGGTGACGGCAATATTTGAATCGACGATCTCCGGATAGATTGCCAGTGCAGGCGTCAAGACTTGTTCGATGCCTTTAAGCTGATAGGCATCTAGAGCGATATTCGGCAGTGAAAGCCCTTGTCCAGGGGTGGCCATATCTCGAAGTTGTGTCGCTGTATTGTACGTCGGGGGTCATTCTCCCCGACTGACAGGGGACTTCTACAAGGTCAAGCTGTTCCAGGTCAAGATCGGTTCGTCAGAGCTCGCCGGCTATGACGGCGATTCGACTCTTTGACTTTGGACGTGAGGTACTGCATGCATCAGTGGCGACTGTCGCCAGAAACAAAGCGCCCGCCGCTTCAAGGCCGCCGCGCTTCCACACGCAACGAAAATGCTCAAGCTCTTGGGTGAGCCTTATCGTAAACCTTCATCAACTGCTCGATTGAGACGTGAGTGTATATCTGGGTTGTCGACAGCCGCGCATGACCGAGCAACTCCTGAATGGCGCGCAGGTCAGCGCCGGCCGACAGCATGTGAGTGGCAAATGAGTGCCGCAGCGAGTGAGGGCTGATGTCATGAGCCAAAGCGCACTCTTTCACGTACTTATCGATCAATCTTCCGATCGAACGAGTGGTGAGCCGAGTGCCTTGATAGTTCAGAAAAACCGCCTTTGGTTCCCGCTTCTCTTCTGATGTCTCAGCCAGCAAAGCGCCACGAACCGCGAATTAATAAGTGAGCGCCTCCGCAGCCTTTGATCCAAACGGAACAAAGCGTTCCTTACGACCTTTGCCTCGCACGCGGATCGATTCGCGCTTGAAGTCGATATGGTCGAGATCCATACCCGCGATTTCAGACACCCGGCAACCCGTTGCGTACAACAACTCGATTATGGCGCGGTCGCGTTTACCGAGGACGGTATCGGTATCGGGCGTCTCGATGAATTGAATCACCTCGTCGATTGAAATGACTTTTGGAAGCCTTTTTTCCAGTCGCGGGCTCGAGACCAATCGCGCCGGGTTCAGTTCGAGCACCTGTTCGCGGCAAAGGAACTTGAAGAACGTTCGCAAGGTCGCGAGCTTCCGCGCTATGGAAGTCTTCTTTCGTTTATCCTGATAAAGCTTCGCCATGTATTCGCGAATGGTGATGTGATCGATCTGGGTTATCTCGATACCGCGCCGCGCGCCGGTCGAGTCTGCAGGACAGAGATAGTCATAAAATTGCGCGAGATCGCTGAGGTAATTGCGCAAAGTGTGCGCGGACGCGTTGCGTTGATGCTTCAAATACTCGGCGAAGCGATCGATGTAGTCTTGCATGGGTTGCTCTGAAAATCCGGCCTGCGAGGGGTTGGATCAATTCTATAGCTCGCAACGCCAGCGTCAAGGCCATGAGGCCATTCCGTTCAGCAGATCACCTGGTCGCGTGAGCGGGCAACCGCCCAATGCGGAATGATCGGCGCCCCGCCCGTTCTTAGAACACGGCCCAGCGGTATGCTAGAATTTAAGCTGGCTCGATGCTTGAAAAACAGCGCTGGTGATCTAATGTACTGTAACAACTGCGGTCAGACGCTTCCGGACGGAAGCAGCTTCTGCAACAAGTGTGGCGCACAGACGGTGACGACGGTGCGGTCCGCAGATCTGCCCGTGGCGGTCGCGTATGCAGACGAGCAGGAGATCTTCACGGTCAGGCCGACGATGATATTCGTGCTCGTCAGGTACATCGTCGCCGCTTTGATCATTATCGCGGTCGCGGCGCTAATGGGAATTTTGAGCAACATGAAGCCGGGAATGGTCAGTGGAACACTGGCCTTTCTGGTGATACTCGGCGTTGGGCTGATCGCGCTTTCGAATCCAATTTATAAACACATTCTCAGGAAGCGCGAAGTCTATACCCTTACGAATCACAAGCTGGAAATGAGATACGGGCTGATCGCGAAAATAGTCCGCAACATCCCGCTTCGCAACGTCCAGGACGTAACCGTGACGGCATCGGTGTGGCAGCGATTGTTGAATCTTGGAGATATTGAAATCGACAGCGCATCGGAAGGTGGAAAAATAGTATTGGACGATATTCATCATTCCGAGCGATACGCGAATATGATTCTCGCCGAGTTGAGGCGACGGAACTAAAACGCTTGTTCCGGGTTCTAATTTGACTGACGCATGGATTTCAGAAAGCAAACAATGCATTTGAAGAATAACTGGCCCGTTTTGCCGGCAATCATCCTGATACTCGTAACCACGCTCGGAGTTGGCGCTCAACAGCCGGTCTCGTCGGATAAGCCAACCGAGGTTATCCCTCTGGCGTCGTCGAGCCAGGTTTCACGGTTGTTGCCCGATTCGCTCGCGGGTCTCAAAGCAACAGGCGATACCCGGCAAATCACGAGCGACAATCTTCGGGAGCTGGTACCGGACCAGGAAGCCGTCAACAAGGAATACCTGGTAACGTCGGCTGCTTCGCGCGACTATGGCGGAGTTCGGGTCGACGTGTTCGAAACTCAGAACCAGTTTGGCGCATTTGGGCTTTTCACATTCAATACCGGGGCGACTAACGGCGGGCCGATCCTCGTGGAGGCCGGCTCGGGCGGTGCACGGGTCAACGGTGCGTTAGTTTTCTGGAAAGGTAATGTGTTTGTCCGTGTCAGTGATCAGAAGGCCGCTCATCGGAGCTCCGCGATTCATGAAGCCCTGGCGCGCGTCATTGCTAACGCGATTGTTTCAAAGAGCTCCGTTACCCGTCCCCCGCTGCTCGATAGCTTGCCGGCTGCATCGAAGGCAGCAAACAGCGAGCGCTACGTTCTTGGGCCAGAATCGCTTAAGGCACTCGTTCCGCACGGCGGGGAGCTGTTTGTGTTCGAAGGAGATACCGAGGCGGTCATTGCTGACTACATACAGCCCCCTGGTTCAAACGCCGACGCGGCGCCGCCGCCCGCTTCCGATGGAGGTGCGCCCACTCACGTAAGCACCGGTAACCCAACACCGCCCGCTGCTTATTCACCTGTACAGCTTCTGATTCTTGAGTGCCACACACCCCAATTTGCAACCGATGCTCTGGCGCACGCCACCAGCTTCGTAAGCTCGCTTCCCGAAACCGAACAACAGCGCATAATAGTCAAGAGGACTGGGAATTATATTGTTGCAGCGATCAACGTCAGCGATCGCGAATTCGCCGAAGGCTTGATCGGTTCGGTCCAATACCCCTACACAGTGAAGTGGCTGCGCAATCCGCTGTGGCCGACTAACGACCCGTTTCGCACCCAGAAGGCGGCCGAGATGTTGCTGTCGACGTTCGGGTTGCTTGGTCTGATCCTTGGGACGGTACTCGTTGTCGGCTCGATATTCGGCACTACGATCTTCTTGAAGCGGCGAAAACGCCAGCAGGAGATTTTTTCGGATGCGGGCGGTATGTTGCGCCTTGATCTTGATCCGTTTGAGTCTGTCATCCTGGGATTGCCACCAAAGAGGAGTGAAGAGTGATGTCTGAAACGTGATACGTTGGCCCCGGCCCGGAAGCGTGCACTGGGATTTCAATCACGCATCAAGGGTCACGTTTCATTCTCTCATCATTTCCCATGCCCAAATCGGTTTTGATCGTCGACGACGAAGAAGGAATCCGGCGGTCGCTGACCGGCGTGCTAAAAGATGAAGGCATGTCGGTCGAGACTGCGGCGTCAGGCGAGGAGTGTCTCGCGGCATTCGAGCGGCATTTATTCAATTGCGTCCTGCTGGATGTCTGGTTGCCCGGTATCGATGGCATTGAAACCCTAGAACGATTGAAGGCGGCATATCCGGATACCGCTGTAATAATGATCAGCGGACACGGGAGCATCGAAACAGCAGTTCGAGCCACCCGTCTCGGAGCGCTCGATTTCATTGAGAAGCCTCTTCAAATAGACCGCACGGTGATTGCGGTTCGCAACGCGCTGCGCCAACACCGGCTCGAAGCCGACAACCTCAGGCTCCGCGAACAGGTTGATGACGACAACGCGATGATCGGCCAGAGCGTGCCGATCCGCGCGCTCCGCCAGCAGATTGCGGTGGCCGCCCCGACAAACGGCCGGATCCTGATCTATGGCGAATCGGGAACCGGCAAAGAGCTGGCCGCGCGCGCGATTCATAATCAGTCGCCGAGGGCGGTGATGCCGTTCGTCGAGCTCAACTGCGCCGCGATCCCTGAGGAGCTGATCGAGTCCGAGCTGTTCGGTCATACCAAAGGAGCCTTCACCGGCGCTACCCAAGCAAAGGAGGGCAAGTTCGAACAGGCCGACGGCGGAACGCTGTTGCTGGACGAAGTCGGCGACATGAGCTTGAAGGTCCAGTCAAAAGTCCTGCGAGTTCTTGAGGAGCAGCGCTTCGAGCCTCTCGGCTCAAACACGCCATTGCAGGTCGACGTCAGGATAATCGCCGCGACAAACAAGCGGTTGGATGAAGAGATTGAACGCGGCGCCTTCCGTGCTGATCTTTTTTATAGATTGAACGTGATCCCCTTTGAAGTACCCCCGCTGCGCGACCGAAGAGAGGACATCCCCCTGCTGGCAGACTACTTCAATCATCGCTACTCGGCAGAGTACACCCGCGCGCCGAAATCATTCACCGAAGATGCGCTCACCCGTCTGAGCGAATACGACTGGCCTGGAAACGTCCGCGAGTTGAGAAATACAATCGAGCGAGTCGTGATTATGGCGGCCAGGGACCGAATCAGCGCGGATGATTTGCCTCCGTTTGGCACACCGGAGGGAGTAAAGATGCCGCCGCGCTACAACTTCACGTCGTATCGCGAGGGCCGCGAGGCGTATGAGCGTAACTACATTCTTCGCAAGCTAGCCGAGTGCGACGGCAACGTTACCCACACCGCCGAGGCGCTGGGTATCGACCGCTCACACCTTTATCGCCGGATGAAAGCGCTGGGGATCAGCGACAAACGAACCGGCGCCCCGAGCTGATCCCACTTCAGCAAGACACCCGAACATATCCGGCGCCGATACCCGCTCGATAGTTGCGGATTGCGGTTCGGGAAATCTATTAACCGCAAATTGCGATTTTGCATTCCGTGTTCCCGAAGCCGCAATCCGCAAACCCGGCACTGTCTGGGCAAACTTTATTCAAGGGGACGAGCGAAGGTGAGCTCATTGCTCAGGGTGCCGTCAGCGTTGCGCACTTGAATCACTACCTCTTGCCCTGGAGCAATGTTCTTTCCGGCTTTTTTTGCAATCAGCACAGACATCGAATTTGCGCCGTCGTTTTTGCTCTTCTGTTCCACGCCGTTGACGAGAACCACCGCGTCGTTATCAAATCCCTCGCCATTGACTATCAGCTTTCTGCCTGAGATTGACGCGCCGATAACCCTCAACACGCTGAACTTGACTATGTAGCCGCTCTGCATTCCCGGCTTGGCGGACTGAAAGCTTCCTGAAGTCGTTCGGAACTCGGCTGAGTTGGTTGTTCCAGCGACATAGATTCTCCCAAGCGCATCCACCGCAATGGCATTCGCTGTATCGAAGTTTTGGCTGCCCAGATAGGTCGAATAAGTCAGCCCGGACCCTGTGACATTCAATCTCGCGAAAATAGCATCTCTTGAATTATCGATGCCAGGAGGAATCATCACTCCGTCTACCGTCGTCGGGAAGCTCACTGACGTCGTATATCCCGCGACGTAAGCGCTGCCCGCGGCATCTACGGCAAGGCTGGTGATAACATCTTCACCGATGCCGCCCAGGTACGTCGAATAGAGCAACTGGCTGCCAAATGTGTTTAGCTTTGCCACGAAACCATCAGCGTTCGCGACGGTGCCCACATAGATATTTGCCGGATTCGCGCGATCAACAGTTACTGCGTTGGCATAGAAAGCGGCGCTGCGGGGATTGGGTGGGTTAACACTGAACCCGGTAGCAGTCCAACTCTCGCCTCCATCCGCGCTCTTGAAGACACCGGTGCTGGTTGCCAGGTAGATGGTCGTTGAAGTGAAGGGATCAATTGCCAGGGAATTGACCGCATAGAAGTCAGGACCGGAAATTATTCTCGGAAGGGCGCGCCACTTAGCGCCGCCATCGATGCTCTTGAACACACCGCCCTGCACTATTGCATAAACGGTAGATGGCGTCATCGGATCAATTACTATGCGCTGGACAGTGTTGTTGATGTTTCCTGTGGCCTTCCAGCTATTGCCGCCATCCGTTGTCTTGATAACGCCTCCGGCAACAGCGTAGAGCGTGGAAGGCATTTTCGGATCAATTGCCAGGGATTGTATAAACCCTATCGGCAGTCCCGTGCCGGTCCAGCTACCGCCGCCATCCGTCGACTTGAAAACGCCCATCCCTGTGCCTGCATAAATCACGGACGGGTTGGAGGGGTCTATGTCCAGGCTAAGAACGAACGACGCGGCATTCAGCCCGGTCTGAATTGACCTCCAGGTGTTCCCGCCGTCGGTGGTTTTGATAAGGCCTCTGGCAGGGGCAAATGGATCGGACACTCCTACGTAAAGCGTGGATGGGGTTACCGGATCAACCGCCAGAATGCTTTGCAAGCTCTGCAAACTTTCGGTTGCTAATGCAGGCGTCGTCGCATCCCAGTTGACACCCTGATCGCTGCTCCTAAAGAGGCGCGCGTCCCCATTCTGAAACGCATAGAGCGTCGAACCGGGTGATGAACCGCTTTGTAGCAGATTAACGCTGACGACATTGAGCCCCTTGCTCAACGGGCTCCAGGTATTACCGGCATCGGTGCTCCTGAACAAGGAGCCGTCGCTGTTGTGAGATTGAAAAACTCCGGGCGTCGTGGGGAAGTTCGTCAACTGAGTTCGTCCCGCGACGAAAATATTGCCGGCACCGTCTAACGCAATACCGCGCGCCTCGTCATAGCCGCTGCCTCCAAGAAAGGTGCTGAATACCATTCTTGAGCCTTCCGGGGTTATCTTGACCACGAAGGCATCGTTGTTTCCGGTGTTGACAGTTTGGAACGCTCCCGGAGTTGTAACCAGGTTCCCATTGGCGGTTCCGGTAACGTAAGCACTACCCGCCGAATCCACCGCAATCCCGTAACCAGACTGCTGCGCGTTTGAATTCACACTCCCAATATAAGTCGAATAAGTCAGGCGCGTGCCCTTTGGATTCAACTTGGTCACAAAACCATATCGAGGAGGAGCCGGGGACAACCGGGGACCGATGTCGTCGTCGCCCAAAGAGGCTGCATCATACGCGGAACTGAATCGCAACGGATTCTCCGTTGGATAATCTCGCGAGAAAGTATCACCCGTAATGTATGCGGCGCCTTCCGAATCAATTGCTATGGCATTCCCCTGGTCGTTAAGTGCGCCGCCGACCAAAGTGGAGTAGACCAGCTCGTCGCCCTCCGAGCCAAGCTTTGTAACAAAGACATCACTTCCACCTTTACCGGATCGCCCGAATGCGTTTGGGGTCGTCGGGAAATCCGAAAAGCAGAGACCGGTGACATAGGCGTTGCCCGACGAATCCACAGCAATGCCA
>JBASRM010000474.1:0-23209 GCA_049273835.1 Blastocatellia bacterium
GTAGACTGCTTGTGCCTTTTGGAATGCTGCCTCGGCGCTCTCTGATTCTTGTTTTCGAATGTAAAGGATGCCTAGTCGCAGAAAGGCTGCCGGATCGTCGGGGGCCAACTCACTAGCTGTTAGATAACTCTCTATCGCCTTATCGATCTGGTCATTTTTTTCGTATGCCCGGCCCAAATCCACATAAGCGAACGCCTTCTCCGAGTCATCAGCCTGATGAGCAATTTCCTGATAGCTTTCGATCGCATGCTCAAAGTCGCGTGAGACTATATCGGTAATGGCTTGCAGATAGAGCGCGTCGAGTGACGGCAGCCGCGAAAGGTCGCGCACCAGCGCTCTGGCGCGGATTATTTCGTAATTAGCCTTGTCGGTGTAGTCCAGCTCAGTCATCGCTTCCGCGAGGCTCGCGTGCGCAAGAGCGAACTCACTGCTTACATCAACGGCATTCTGAAGCGCGTTGCTCGCCTTATAGTACAGCCCGTCCCGCAAAGCGCCTGTTCCCTGTGTGTACCAGCGGAGGGCTTCCGACGGTGGACGATGCAGCGTCGCGCGTAACCGCATGGGAACTGCTATTAATAGGACGGTCGCAACTGCTAATGCCCCCAGAGTAGCCGGCATAACGACGCGCGGGCGCCGCAACATGTTCGACAATGTTGTCAAAGCTCTTACTTTTGACGTTCGTAGTAATAGCGGTATCGGTTTGGTCAGCACATGGTCTTCGGCCTGCAGCCTCGCGTGCACCTTTCGGAGGTCTTCGAGCAGTTCGCTTGCTGATTGGTAACGCGCATCTGGCTGTTTGGCCAGCGCCTTCGATGTCAGGTCATCCAACTCCGGCGGTATGTGTGGATTGAACTGAGAAGGGGGTGGCGGATCGACGTGGATCACCTGCGAGCACATCTCTATCGCGGACGCGCCTGAGAACGGCAACCTGCCTGCGATGCTTTCGTAAAGAACCACTCCGATGGAGAACAGATCACTGCGGGCATCAACCGACGCGACACCCTTTGCCTGTTCGGGAGACATATACGGTGCAGTACCTACGACTATTCCAGGCGCGGACAGCACACTTTGAAGCTGTCCTTCATGTTCAGGCAATCCGGTTGATCGAACCACTTTAGCGAGACCGAAGTCGAGAACCTTAACTTGGCCCCGCGGGGTAATCATTATGTTTTGCGGCTTGATGTCTCGATGAACGATCCCGTGGGAGTGAGCTTCGGCCAGCGCGTCGGCAACCTGGAGAGCCACTTCCAGCGATTCGCGAAGCTCCAGCGGTCTGCGCTGGATCCTACAGGCAAGCGTCTCCCCCTCCACGTACTGCATCACTATGAAGCTGCGACTGGCCTCTTCTGCGACTTCGTAAGTTGCGCAGATATTTGGATGCTCCAACTTGGCGGCCGCTCTTGCCTCTCTAACGAGGCGTCGCTTGGCCAGCTCATCCGCTTCCAGATAGGCTGGAAGGAATTTGATCGCGACGCTGCGGTCCAGTTTCATGTCTCCGGCCAGATAGACCTCGCCCATGCCGCCAGCGCCTAGAAGTTTCTCGATTCTGTAGGACCCAACCGCAAGACCCACCAACGAGTCAACTTGATCTGCGAGCAAGCCGGCGGCGGCTTCAAATGCGGGCACTTCAAGAAAGTTAGCCGCCTGATCGTGAAATGAGATTAGGGATTCAACTTCTTTACGTGACGCTTCATCGGCGCAGACTTCATCCAGGAAGGCGGCGCGCTCGTCTCGCGGGCGCCCAATAGCCTCCTGCAGCAGACCATCTATTCGTTGCCAACGTTCTGGCGTCATCTCGCTGCCTTTCATCTATTAAGGCGGGATTCACCGCTCATCCCTATCACGTCGATGGTGTTGTGCTGGAGATTCTCCCGTGCTGATCGCTCTCAGCAGCCATGCTTTCGCCGTGCTCCACTCCCGCATGACGGTCACGGGGGCTATTCCCAGCACCTCGGCCGTCTCTTCCACGGTCATTCCGCCGAAATACCTCATTTCAACTATCCGACTCTTTCGCGGGTCGATAGTTGACAGGTCCGTCAGCGCCTCATCCAGTGCGATGAGGTCGGCGGCTTGTTTCTGAAACACTCCCTCCGCTTGATCAATCGTTACCACTTGGGTGCCGCCACCGCGCTTTGCGTAATGACGAGACCGGGCGTGATCTACAAGGACGCGGCGCATGGCCTGCGAGGCGACAGCATAAAAGTGGGCTCGATTCTGCCATCGCATCCCTTTGTGATCAACCAGTCGGAGGTAAGCCTCATTGACCAGCGCCCCGGATTGCAGCGTATGGCCAGGACGCTCTCGGCGCATGTAGTAGCGGGCAAGTCGATGCAGCTCCTCATAAACCAGCGGGATCAATCTGTTGAGGGCCGTTTGGTCCCCATCCCGCCACTCGATGAGCAACTCTGTGATTGACTTGGGTGAGGGTGTCATAACCGAACCCTGAGGATTACAGCTATAAGAGCAGGCCGCGCGGATTATATCACGTTTCATGTCACCGCAGGCCAGACGCACCGCAAGTACGAAAAAATCGCGGATGATAGCAATCAGAAGCAGTTCCCGCCTTATTAGATGAGTGCGGCCGATCCTTAAGCCACGGAAGCTGAGGATGATTACAAAGGTTTAGACTTAGAGGCTTTGATAGGAGATTAAGATGGCTGGTAAATCATTCACACGCAAGCTCGCAGTGCTCGTCTTGTCGATGTTTTGCTTATTTCCCATCGATCACCCGGCTGGGACCCGGTCTTCGGTTCAGGCGAAATCTAACGAACCACTCATACTGTTCTATGGCGGCGACAGAAGCATCCGGGTTGAGTTCAGCGATTCTGACCTCCGGAAGGTTGAGGCCGACATAACGTATGTCATTACAAAGATGGATCGGGAAGGCGCGAGATGCTGCGGAAAAATGAGAAGGGTGAGCGAGTGCATTTGGGTCTGTTGTGATCGTCAAAGGACCCAGACTTGTCACGAAACATTGAAACAAGCTTTGAAGCTGCTTTGGGGAGATTATTGATGAATCCACCGCTGGACGCTGCCGCCCGCAAGCCGGCGGCAGAAGGCAATCCATCGCTCATAACCCACCTTTTGGAACGAAAGGAGGATCTCATGGACTCTGTCTCGAGAGTAGAATGCGTCGCAAGAGAAAGCCTGAGCAAGATTGAACAGACTTTATCCCGCATCCAACGCAGGACCGGCAACCAGTGGCTGGCTCCAGCAGTAAGAAATGTCATCAGCGGATTCTTTTTGATAGTGTCCGTTTGTTTGCCAATTTACTTACAAAAGATTGATGCCAAGGTGCAGGGGAATGCCGAAATGCAGCGGGAGGAAAGCAAAAAGAGAACTGCGCCTTTCCGTAGAGACTTGTTTTCTTCCCTTACGGCGATAGATCGCTACGTCGACAAAGTTTATTTGGGGTACGCTGAGAAAACCAGCGGTTCTTACAAGGACCTCTGGAGCAAGTCGCTGGAAAAATCATTGAACGACTTCGCGAAATTGATTGAGAGACCCGAGGTCGATGTGCAGCAGGATGTCATCGACGCACTGAGGAGTTATCAGACCTTCATAGCTGGGATTTGGGACGATAGAATGCGCCGGCTGCGCGCAGACGAAAGAAAGCAAATCTATGATGAAAGTAAAGCCTTGCTGGAAGAAACAAAAAAATCAGTAGCAAACTGGCATTAGGAGCCCGGGTTTGCGACCTGGGCATGGTAATCCTGCAGACTTCGCACCTGGAACTTCTCTTCGCGAAGGGCGCGGATGGCGGCCACCGTCGCAACCGCCCCAGTCATCGTCGTCACACAGGGCACTCCGTACTGAATGGCCGCCCTGCGGATTGAGCGCTCATCATAAAACGAGGTTCGTCCAAGCGGAGTGTTGATGATCAACTGAACCTGCCCGCTTTTTACAAGGTCGGCTACGTTGGGACGGCCCTCGTTCACTTTGTAAACGAAGTCGCAGGGCAGTCCGGCCGACTCGACTTTCTTTTGTGTCCCTCGGGTCGCCACTATCTTGAAACCCATCTGGCGCAGCCCGCTTGCAAGCTCGATAACCCCGCGCTTGTCTTGATCGTTCACACTAATAAACACCGTTCCCTCTCGCGGCAGCTTTGTTCCGGCGCCCTGCTGAGCTTTCAAAAATGCGCTTCCGAAGTCGTCGGCCACCCCCATCACTTCACCGGTCGAGCGCATCTCCGGGCCGAGGATCGGATCAACGCCGGGGAACTTCACGAACGGAAAGACCGGCGTCTTGATGTAGAATCGATCGACCGCAAGCTCGTCCGGTAGACTGAACTCCGAAAGCTTCCTTCCGATCATCAAACGCGCGGCGACCTTCGCAAGCGGGACGCCTGTGGCTTTGGAAACAAATGGAACGGTCCGAGACGCTCGCGGATTCACTTCCAACACATAGACCGTGTCACGCCAGATCGCAAATTGAATATTCATCAAACCAACCACGCTTAACGCCTTCGCAAGCTCGCGGGTGTAGCGTCGCATCGCGTCGAGGTGTTCAACGTTGATCCCCCACGGCGGAAGCACGCACGACGAATCGCCTGAATGAATGCCCGCTTCTTCAATGTGTTGTTGGATGCCCGCGATGACTACCCGCTCGCGATCGGCTAAAGCATCGACGTCTATCTCGACTGCGTCCTCCAGAAATGAGTCGATCAACACCGGATGCTCGGGCGAAGCCTCGACCGCAAAGGTCATGTAGTTATCGAGACTCGCTTCATCGTAAACGATCTGCATTGCCCGGCCTCCCAGCACGTAGCTTGGCCGCACAAGCACCGGATAGCCGATCCGCGCGGCCTGCTCGCGAGCCTCTTCATTCGAGATCGCAAAGCCGTTTGGCGGTTGAGGAATCCCGAGCTCCACCAGCAGTCTGCCGAATCGCTTGCGGTCTTCGGCGAGGTCAATCGATTCGGGCGACGTGCCGATGATCGGAACGCCCGCTTTCAAGAGTCTCATTGCCAGGTTCAACGGCGTCTGCCCGCCGAACTGCACGATGACCCCGACCGGTTTCTCGCGCTCGACGATTTCCATCACGTCTTCAAAGGTGATCGGTTCAAAATACAATCGATCGGACGTATCATAGTCAGTCGAGACGGTCTCGGGGTTACAGTTGACCATTATCGACTCGTAGCCTTCCTCCCTTAGCGCGAACGCCGCGTGGCAGCAGCAATAATCAAATTCAATTCCTTGCCCGATGCGATTTGGGCCCGACCCCAGAATCATCACCTTCCGGGTCGAGGTAATGGCAGCTTCGTCCTCTTCTTCGTAGGTCGAGTACAGATAGGGTGTGAAGGATTCGAATTCCGCGCCGCAGGTATCGACTCGCTTGAAGACCGGGCGTATTCCCATCTCGATTCTCGCGTCGCGTACCTGGTCTTCAGACGCGCCCAGGACAGTAGCGAGACGCTGATCGGAAAACCCCATTCGTTTTGCCTCGCGCAGATCGGCGGGGGTGATCGTCTCGATTCGCTCGCGGCGAAGATCGCGTTCGCGTTCGATTATTTCGGCGAGGCTGTCCAGAAACCACGGGTCGATCTTACTGAGATCATGTAGCGCTTCGGTTGAGTATCCGATCGTCAGCGCGTGCAGCACAAAGTACACACGCTCGGCGGACGGCACCACCAGCCTGCGCCTCAACTCTATGTCGTCGAGGTCCGAAGGAACCCGAAAAGCGCTGCGAACCTCAAGAGAGCGAAGCCCCTTTTGAAACGCTTCTTTGAATGTTCGGCCTATGGCCATCGCTTCGCCGACAGACTTCATCTGGGTGCCGAGAGTCGGATCGCTCGACGGGAATTTTTCAAAAGCCCATTTCGGTATCTTCACCACACAGTAGTCGATGGTCGGCTCGAAGCTTGCCGGAGTCTTTTGGGTGATGTCGTTTGGAATCTCATCCAGCGTGTAGCCTACGGCCAGCTTGGCGGCGATCTTGGCGATTGGAAACCCGGTCGCCTTTGAAGCCAGCGCCGATGACCGTGAGACTCGCGGGTTCATTTCGATAATCATCAACCGGCCGTCGGCAGGATTGAGCGCGAACTGGATGTTTGATCCGCCGGTCTCAACCCCTACTTTGCGAATCACGCGAATCGCCGCGTCACGCATCACCTGGTATTCGCGATCGGTAAGCGTTTGCGCGGGCGCTACGGTTATCGAATCGCCGGTATGAATTCCCATCGCATCGAAGTTCTCAATGGAACAGATGATGACGACGTTGTCGGCAAGATCGCGCATCACTTCAAGCTCGAACTCTTTCCAGCCGATGATTGATTGCTCGATCAAAGTCTCGTGCACCGGTGAAGCCGCAAGCGCGCGTGTAACGATCTCTTCGTATCCCTCGGAGTTGAATGCGATACCGCCGCCGGCGCCGCCAAGCGTAAACGACGGCCGGATGATCGCAGGGTAGCCGATTGTTTTCGCAAGCGCTTGAGCTTCATCCATCGACTTCACATACCCCGACAGCGGCATTTCCAGCCCGATCTCTTCCATAGCGCGCTTGAACAGCAACCGGTCTTCGGCGACTTTGATCGCCTTCAGCTTGGCGCCTATCAACTCAACCCCGAAGCGTTCGAGCGTGCCGTCTTCCGCTAGCGCGACCGCTATGTTCAACGCAGTCTGACCGCCGACCGTCGGCAACATCGCGTCGGGCCGCTCACGCTCGATCACCGCGCGCACCGCTTCCGGGATAAGAGGCTCGACATAAGTCCGATCGGCGATCTCGGGATCTGTCATGATCGTCGCCGGGTTCGAGTTGATCAGCACGATCTCGAACCCCTCGCCGCGAAGCGCCCTGCAGGCCTGGGTCCCGGAGTAGTCGAACTCGCAGGCCTGTCCGATCACGATCGGTCCCGAACCCACGATTAGAATTTTGTGAATATCGGTTCGTTTTGGCATCAGTGGCTATCGGCCTTTGATTGATTCTCCAGATGTCGGCGGGACTGTTCAAGCTCACGAGTGGTCCGTTCGGTGATGCTTCCGGCCTCGATCGGATCGGTGGCGTATTGTTGAGCAAGCACGACCGGCGGGGCGCTCGATAGATCCTTCGAGGTTGGCGTTAGCGCGGGTGAGGAATCACTGAGACGAAGCACTTTCATCTCGCTAGTCGAATCGATCCAATGCCTGATTCCCCAGATGCCGACGCTTGCGCCATAGACGGTCAGCCCAATGCCTAACGCAATGAGCGCGACAACCGCCAAAGTTTCAGGCAATCCGAGTGTGGACATAACCGCGAGTATTGCCGCGCCCACCGGTATGAGAAGTCCTCCAATCATAACGGCACGGCGGCTGGCGTAATAATCTTTCAGCGCGTTCGTCATCCGTTCATCCGATGGATTTTGGTTGGAGGGCTTGCCGCTCAGTGCTTCGGAGACGACGTTTAGATTTGTTCCGCATCGAGTGCAAAACTTTATATCATCCAGATTGTTCGAGCCGCATTTTGGGCAGTACATGATGACTGTTTCTCGACTCTGGTCGAAGCTGCGAGCTCCGAGTTCAACGTTCTGAGTTCCGACTTTAGTCGGCCTGTTTTTCGACTCAAGTCAAAGTCCGAGTTCTGAGTTCACATCGGACCTTCAGGCCGACTAAAGCCGGAACTCAGAACGTTGAACCCGGAACTCGGAACTTGAAACTTAGAACTCCTCAAGCTGACGAGTCGTCTGTTCGGTTACGCTGCCTCGTTCAATAGGATCGGTCGAGTACTGCGCGACAACTTCGGGCGCAATCGGTGAAGTGCCTGGCCGATCGGCGGTAGGAGGCGTCAGCAAACTGTTCGACGTCGCGACCCGAATGGCCTTCATCTCGCTCGAGGAGTCGATCCAGTGCCCGATGCCCCAGATCCCAACAATCGCGCCGTAAAGCGTCAACCCAAGCCCTATCAAAGCGGGTATCATCAAATGCTCGGGGAAGCCCGTTATAAACATAGCCATCAACAAGGCCAGCCCTGTTGGGAGCGTCAAGCCACCTATCAACGCGGCACGCCGGCTTGAGTAGTAATCCTTTAAAAGCTTCACCATCCGCTCGTCGATGACAGGCTGAGCAGCCACCCTGCCGCTCAGCGCCTCGGAGACGACGTCGAGATTTGTTCCACATCTCGTGCAGAACTTTATCTCGCTCTGATTGTTTGAGCCGCAGTTAGGGCAATACATCGGTGTCTACGCTCTTTGACCCGGCGGTCTCGTCGCCGGCTGATCCAGTAGATTGGTGGTCTTATCGGTCACACTCGCCGGAGCCGGAAAACTCACCCCGCCTTTTTCAGTGGGTTGCCGGATATGATCAGGCGCCGCGGTCAGTGAGTTTCGTTTTGCAGGGGAAAAGCCAAGCGCCTTGATCTCGCTGCTCGAGTTGTTCCACTTTGTCATGCCCCATATCAACGCAAAAAGGCCGTACAGCAAGAGACCGGTCAACAAGACGACCAAAGGAAGCAATTTTTCGGGAAATCCCAAGACCAGAAGCAGAGCCAGCTTGAACAGTGCGATTAGCGATGCCACGCCTCCTATGATCGTCATTCGCCGGCTGCGGTAGTAGTCCTTTAGCAGCCGGACCTTCCGCTCATCTTGCTCCAGTGCGCCGGTCGTTCGGCCCCGCAGCGCATCGGAGACAACGTCGAGGTTTGTCCCGCACCGGGTACAGAACTTCACTTCGTCTTGATTGTTTATGCCGCAGCTCGGACAGTACATGCTGTCTTCCTCTCAACGACTCCCGTCGCTCTCGTGTTTGAGCTGCGCTTGCCCGCGCTCATCCAATTGCCTGGTAGTCTGCTCGGTAACGCTTCCGGGGTACCCTACGGGCCCGGTCGAGTAATCCGCCGGAGTCAATTCAACGCGAGCCGGCGAAGCGCCAGAGTGTAAGGTTGTGCCCTGAAACCGGCTCTGGGAGCCATATCCCATCGACTTCATCTCGGTGCGCGAAGCGATCCATTTTCCCAGGCCGCCAGCCAGCGCCGCTGCTCCCCAGAAAAACATCCAGCAAATGATAAAGAACGCGCCGATTGGTTTCATCCCCGCCGTCGCCATCAACGCCATTATCAAAACACCCAGTGGAAGCAGGATGGCGCCGGTGATCGCGTCCCGGCGGCCCCTGTAATAATCCTTCATCAACTTTGCCATACGATCATCCGTGCTGGGGTTCCCCGCAATCTTGCCGGTCAATGCATCGGACACAACTCCGAGGTTGGTTCCGCATCGCGTGCAGAATTTGACTTCTGCTTGATTGTTAGCGCCGCAACTCGGGCAATACATGGCGATCTCTGTACTCTGTTTTCTCGCGTGAGCCAACGGTCTACTGTGATGTCAGAGAAGGGATGATATAAGAGACCAAGCTTTGAGTGCTAGCGGAACGGGCCACGATGTTGGGTGTGCGCGTTTTGGGCGAGTACTCAACACGGCAGATTGGCTTAGAAATCGCCATCTTCGAGACTGTTTCAAGCCCGTCAACTTAGAGACCGCGCCAGAGAGAAACTTCATTGATCCCCAAACTTCAGTTGGGGGATGTTTGGTTTTCACCTACGCCAACGAAGCATCTCCTCCCCGGGTGTTGGGACGGGTCACTCGCGCGTAGGCCGAACTTAAAAGTCGCATCATTCATACGCCAGCGCAATCACCGGATCCTGATTTGCCGCGCGAATCGCGGGATACAACGCACCCAGTGCCCCGGCCAACAAACCCAATCCCAGCGCGTAGAATAGCCACAGGGGCTCAAGCTCAACGCTGAGCGGCGTCAGTCGCGTGATCGCGTATTTGCCGGCGACCGACAGAAGTGAGCCCACAATCACACCGAGCGCGCTGATCAACAATGCTTCCTTTTCGATCTCACCGGCGATCCACCCCTTGGAAGCGCCCAGGCTCTTGAGCACCCCGATCTGTCGAGTGCGTTCGGCCACCGTTGTGTACATTGTGAGCAGAATTACCAGCGAGCTGACAATGATCGATAACGCAATGACGACTTTCAGAAAAGTCTGAAGCGCAGGAACGCCTCGGCCTATCAGTATCGGCAGGTCTCGGGTCAGCGTGATGCTGTGTTGCGGGAAGCGCTCCTTTATTTGAGCGGCGACTTCCTCTTGTCTAGCAGGATTCGACAGCTTCACCAGTAGCATCGAACACAACCGGCGATTCAAGAAGGTCTGCATCGTCGCCAGCGGCACCTTGAGCCTGGCCAGCGATTCCGGTTCGTAAATACCAACGATCTGGAAGGGACGGTCGAAGATCTGCATCTCGTCACCAACTCTTCGATTCAACTGCTTCTGCTTGATCCGATCGATGATCACTTCGTCGCCCGATCCCAGAGCTCGCCCTTCGACAATGCGAATTTCCGACACCCGTGTGAAGGAGTCGTAGTCGATCCCGTCGATCATGTGTCCGCTAAGATATTGGCCCACCGGGACTGCGTCTTTTACGCCATCAATCGACCGGATATCGTTGGCGAGATCCAGCGACAATGAAAGGGTCGGATTCAAGCTCAACCCGAACGTCGAGCCGGGCGGACCGAACATTATCTCGGCGGTGACAGCGGCGTTGCGCCTGCCTTGATCGTGAAGGAACCCGTGTGCGATCCCGACGGTGAGCACTACCAGAACCACTCCCAGTGCGACCCCGGCCATCGTCGTGATCGTCCGGGTCTTGCGGTAAAGAATGTTTGATAAAACCAGATTATCCATAAATTAAGACTGTGAAAGCCGATAGTGGCTTCTTGGATCACCAGTGGCTTAAGAAGCTGCTACGTTTTTCCGTCGCCCTTAATCGAGCTTTTCCTGCCTGGCGGTACCATCACCACGACTCGGTAGTTGACCTACAAAAACGCCGTGACAATTATAGCAAGCGCAATGGCTGCCAGGGCAGTCATCCGCGGCACAGGATCCGAGAATAAACGTTTGTCCAGTGATGACGACTCTATGAGTCATCATTTATGATGAAGTTTCTGTTCGAAGGGCCTTGACCATTCATGCGCAAAACCCTACTCAGCTTCCTCGACACTCAGGCAGTCCGCGGGAATGCGACCGCGCTTGCGCACGAGCGAGGGCTGAGGGTTGTGAGGTGGGAATACTCGCGATTGCGAACGACGGCTTTTCAATTTGCGCGTGAGCTTGAGGCTCGCAACATCTCTAAAGGCGACCGGGTTCTGTTCTGGGCCCAGAACAGTCCCGAGTGGGTGGCTGCTTTCTTTGGGTGTCTGTTGCGGGGCGCGATTGTTGTACCGCTCGACTATGAAAGCTCGCCTGAGTTTGCGGCTCGGGTGCAAAAGCAGGTCGAAGCAAAGCTGATTCTCTGTAGCGGAAACCGGCTTGGAGATTCCAGGCTGAGCTTGCCCGCCCTGATGCTCGAAGAACTCTCGAACACGGTCTCGTCTCGCTCGACTGAACCGTATGCGACGGACGACATCGTTGACGGCGACATCGCCGAGATCATCTTCACTTCGGGCACTACCGCCGAGCCGAAGGGTGTCTGTCTCACCCATCGAAACGTACTGGCCAATATCAACCCACTCGAACCGGAGATTCAGAAATACTTGAAATACGAACGCCTCGTTCACCCCGTACGGTTTCTGGTCCTGCTCCCGCTAAGTCACGTGTTCGGCCAGTTCATGGGGATCCTGGTTCCGCAGTTGCTCGGAGGCGAAGTCTATTTTCAAGAGTCACTCAATCCTTCGGAAATCATCGACACTGTAAAGAAACATCGCATCTCGGTGATCGTGAGCGTGCCGCGAGTGCTCGACACGCTGCGCAACAAGATTGAACGCGACTACGAAGCGCGAGGGCACGGCGACGCGTTCAAGCGGAAGCTGATCGCGGCTGAGAGCCAGCACTTTCTACGACGATGGTGGTCGTTTCGGAGGATTCATCGGAAGTTTGGCTGGAAGTTTTGGTCATTCGTTTCAGGGGGCGCCGCGTTGTCAACCGAAACCGAGGCTTTCTGGCGAAGGCTCGGGTACGCGGTCGTGCAGGGTTATGGGATGACCGAAGCCGCTGCTTTGATCACGGTCAATCATCCATTCAATATGAGCCGGCGATCCATCGGGAAAACGCTTCCCGGCCACGAATTGAAGCTGGACGAGCATGGCGAAATCCTCGTGCGCGGCGATAACGTGTCGCCGGGCTATTGGGGAGGCGCGGTGCGGCCGATCACCACCGAAGATGGCTGGCTGCGCACAGGCGACGTCGCCGAGATGGACGAGCAGGGAAACCTGTACTTCAAGAGCCGCAAGAAAGACGTGATCGTCACCGCGGCCGGCTTGAACGTCTACCCGGACGATCTCGAAGCTGCGTTGAATGCGCTGCCAGAAGTTCGAGACAGCGCAGTAATTTCAGTGGACACGCCTCAAGGCGCCGAAGCGCATGCTGTGCTCCTGCTGAGGAACGAAAGAGAAGACGCGGCGGCAATTGTTAAGCGAGCAAACGAAACGCTCAGCCCGTATCAACAGATTCGCCGCTGGACAATATGGCCTGAGGAGGACTTCCCGCGCACCGCGACACAGAAGATTCGCAAGCCGGTGGTGATCGAGAAGCTGAAGGGCACTTTAGCGGGCGGAGGCGAGCGAACGGGTGCCATCAACAATCGGCGCGCTTCATCCTTTATCTTGAATACCATCGCGCGGGTGAGCGGCGAAGCGCCTGCAAGTCTGGACCCGTCGGCGAATCTCGAGATGGATCTAAAACTTGATTCGCTGGGCCGCGTGGAGTTGTTGGGTGCCCTCGAAGACCACTATCAAGTGGACATCGATGAGGCAGCTTTCACCGCCGCCACCACCATTGGTGATGTCGAGAAGATGATTCGTGACGGCGCGCGTGAGCCGGCATCTCAATACGAATATCCGGAGTGGTCTGATCGATTTCCCGCCACCTGGATCCGGCTTGCGGTTTTCTATCTCGTGATTCTCCCGCTGACGCTGGTAATGAGCCGCGCGAGAGTAAGCGGCAAACAGGGACTGCGCGACTTGCGCGGACCGGTGTTATTTATCTCAAATCACATCACGATGGTCGACGCCGCGGTGATTCTTCTTGCGCTTCCTTTCAGATATCAACGCAAGCTTGCGATCGCCATGGAAGGTGAAGTCCTGCTCGGCTGGCGCCATCCTGCGATGGACACGGGATGGTTCGAGCGACTGATCGGGCGCGTAAAATACGTCCTGGTGGTTTTGCTCTTCAACGTCTTTCCTCTTCCGCAGAAGAGCGGCTTTCGGCGTAGTTTTGCTTTCGCGGGCGAGACGATGGACCGCGGCTACAGTGTGCTGGTGTTTCCAGAAGGTCGGCGCACACCCGATGGAGAGATGCACCGCTTCATGGACGGCATCGGATTGCTGGTAACCAGGCTGAATGTGCCAGTCGTGCCGGCGAAAATCGAAGGATTATACCTTCTCAAAAAACAAGGCAGGCATTTTGCAAAAAGGGGCGAGATCACTGTTGCGATAGGCGAGCCGGTCGAATTCTCGAGCAGCGATGATCCGGCGGGTGTAACCAGCGAGTTGCAAAACCGCGTTGCGTCTCTTTAAGAGTTGGACGCGGCCCCGAGTTACCTCATTGCGATTGTGGTGAATGGCTTTTCTCGCCTGATCTCTCGCGGTGTTGCCAGCAAAAGCCGCCTCCTTTCACTTTGCGTTGGCAAGGTCTGCCTGATTTGGTCAACGCACCGCAGATGTTATCGGGCGCGATGGGTGAGATGACGAGTTGTTCCGGCGCGGCAAACGCTTTTCCCCGGCCCGGCGAATGATCGGTTTTGGTATCGAGCGAAGGCGCTTGGCTCTTCCCGGTCTCAATCGGTGTGCCGATGACGTAGAAAGGCTTGGGCGCCGCCGAATAATGGCCGACGGAAAACCCGAGTCCGGCCATCAAGAGGAAGAGCGCAAACAGCGCCAGACGAGGCTGCCTGAAACGAGGCGCACACTGTGGGCAAAGCGAACGAAAGAGCAGAGAAGTTGGCGGGATACGTGTGAGTCGCTCGCCGCATTCAGAGCAGAATCTGGCTGCCCGCATCACCTGCACTCCTGAAAATCGTCCGCTTAGTGCCGTAATCGCGAAGCTTTGTTCAGGCCACGCTTTGTTCGTGCAGCAGTATAGATCAACTAACGAGCGACCAGAAGCGGCAGCGGTGTTTAAGGCATTTTTGTTTGATTGCCGGAGAGTAACTTAGACCCCCTTTTGTGCTTGACAGGTAATGTGGCTGGAACTATGATGCTGCCCAATTCCAGAGGGCCGGATTGAAGTCAGATCTGCGTCCACGCCGGCCGCAAAGCGAGCGGTCCTCAACTCAGCGAAGCGTGAGTTTCGAAGAACAAGCTAAACAGCTCTGGTATGAGTTGGCTTCGTTAGTCAGCCCGGGGAGCTTATGTTGCAGCAAAACAAGCCAAAGGAACATAAGACACGCCGCGAAATACTGACAGCGATTAAAAAAGTTGATTGTCTGGCTGACCTTCTTTCGACAAATGAGGATCACCCTGATCAATTTGATTACGAGCTTGATCTCGAAGTAATTGTGTACGGGCGAACGTACCATCACAAACCCGTTGGACCTTATCTTCAATTGCTAACCTACGATCCCGGACAGACGATCATTAAACAAGGAGAATGGGCCGACAATTATTATTACATCGTGGTTGAAGGGTATGTAGAAGTTGTTCGGGTAGATTCCACCGGCGAGGAAAGGGAAGTTTCCAAATTGGGTGTGGGTGAGCAGTTTGGCGCAAAGACGATGTTGGCGGGCGCTCGCCGCCAGGTCAGTGTGAAGACACCTTCAGCGCTGTGTGTCCAGGTGCTCAAGGTACACCGGCCTGCGATACGCTTGCTTCGCAAGTTACCCAGTTTCGACGAGAGGTTCCAGGATGTGTATCAACGGCACGGCGTCGAGGCGGCTATTGATAATCTGGTGGCGAGAACGGGGATGCGACCGGAACTACGGCACGCTCTTATTGAAGTTTCTTTATTCAAAGCTTTCGCAAAGAATCACATTCTTTTTGCCGAGTCAGGAAACAAGACGAGGCTTTTCTTAATCATGGAAGGCTGGGTGCGCCGTAGCCGGCAAATGGAAGGACCGGAAATCAGAGACTTCTTGGGTAAGGGCTACTGCCTCGGTCTTGAGGATGGAATCGCAAAATATCGCTATACTGCCACGGCGCTGAGCCGATTGGAGGTACTGGAGATCAACGTAGTAAAACTGGGGCTGAACAAGGAACTCAAAACGGCGCTGCTTCCGGCGCTGAAGCAGTTCGCCGCGCCCGCTATTCAGGAGTCGGTCGAAGGATTCACGGCCCCGGTTCGCGAGAAGGTGCTTGCAGCTCAGGAGAGCCTGATAAATACGGGTCTTGTCGATGCGAACAACTTGCTCGTGATGGATATGGATCTTTGCGTGCGCTGCGGCAACTGCTCGATGGCTTGCCACAAAGTTCACGGCCGGTCGCGCCTTACGCGGCGGGGAGTCCACATAACCAGAATCGAGCCCGCGAAGCGTCGTTCATTTCAAAGCCTGCTTGCGCCCGCCGCGTGTATGCACTGCAACGATCCTGAATGCTTGACCGGGTGCCCAACTGGCGCGATCGGCAGGTTCGAGGAAGGACAGATAGATATCGACCCCAAGACGTGCATCGGTTGTGGAGATTGTGCTACGCAGTGCCCTTACGATGCGATCTTCATGATCAATTGCGATGAAGCCCCTTCGCAGCCCCGCGGGACACTCACGACCCGGCTCTGGAGAAACCTCTTAGGCTTTAAGGAGCCGCAAGAGCCGCCGGTTGACATCGCAAAAGACCTGGTTGCGGTCAAATGTAATCTTTGTAGCGATCGGACGACCTTGAACCCTCCAGGAAGCGCGGCGGTCTACAGTTGTGAAGAGAACTGTCCCACAGGTGCACTTGCTCGAATCATACCCGACGATTACTTCGGGGAGATTGCACGGATCAAGAATCTAACAATGCTCGATCAGAGGCATGCGTACGGGCGCAATATTCACACGGACGATCCTATCAAGCGACGAATACATGGTGTTTGTATTTTGGCCTCAATCCTTGCAGTTGTTGGAACAATCGCTGGACTTCACTACTACGGATATAGCCGGCCGTTTTTTGGAATTTTAGATATGCGGTGGGGTACTGGCGTGATGGGTTTCCTCAGCATCATCGCGGCAAGCGCCTATCACTGGAGGAGGGAGATCTACGACAGACGTCGTTGGCCGCTCAGATACTGGATGTTGATTCACTCGTATCTGGGTGTGACTGCTTGCGTAATTGTGTTGCTTCACGGGGGAACGTTCTCAGGCGGATGGCTTACCGCGGCGCTTATGATCAGTTTTGACGGCGTTGTTTTCACGGGCCTCTTCGGGCTCGCTTGTTATCAGATAATCCCGCGCGTGCTCACTCGAATCGAAGGTGCTCCTTTGCTGCTCGAAGATTTGAAAGCGCGGCGCGACGAGTTGCGAGAAGAGCTTTCCGAGATCATAAGGACTGCGCCCGAGCACCTCAGGGTGCAACTTAGAAAAAGCGTGTCGCGGCGTTTCGACTCCTTTAACGCCGTATTTCATGTGTTGGCCCAGGAGAGTCTAGGCCAATTGCTTAAAACAACCTCTCGGGAATCGCGAATTGCTGCCGAGCAACTGAGGAACGAAGAAGAGCAGCGGATCTTGAACGAAGCGGCTCGAGCCGTTGCGTTGCTTCCAAGAGTAAACGCACTGATCTCTTTGCACCGTCTGTTGAAAGTCTGGATAGCGCCGCACATGGCATTCGCTTACGTGACGGTTGCGCTGATGGTGATTCATATTTTTCAGGTTTTATACGCTATCTGGTAATCGCGTTAGTGCTTTGAATATGTGACTTAGACGATTCTGCTATGGCCCGGACTACGACATTCAAGATCAGAAGAAAGGACAGCGAAAGAGTTGTCAGCGATAGCCTCATCGAGAAAGAGGAATTGAGCATAGGAAGTCAGCTGACGGATATCGATCTCTTCCTCAATCACCCCGCTGTGTCTTCTGTTCACGCAATCATCCGCGAGATAAATGGCAGGCTTTGGATTGTTGACGTCTTGGATGAAAACGCGACGCTGCTTAATGGGAGCAGTATCAACGAAGCGCCGTTACTTGATGGTGACGAAATCCAGATAGGGCCATTCTCTCTGCGGATTCATTTCGAACCTGATGCGCTTCTGATCGCCGTTGAGCGAAGGCTCAAAGCTGGCGTCCAACCAACTGCCGATGCAGGACGGCCCAGGCAGCCGCTACGGACCACTGGAATGGGAGATGAAGAGCAAAACGCGCTTAACATCTTTTGGCAGGTTCGAAAGCGAGAGGCAGGCAAAATCGCAATAAACACACCGCTGTACCCGGCGGGCATGTACGACAAGGGCAAAGCTCGATTCAACTGGGCCTCGACCGGCGACCTGAAAAGAATAAGAAGAGAAGTTTGGCTGACACGGATTGTCGCGGCGGTTGCCGTCGTTTCGATTGGTGCTTTGTTATTCCGCAGCGACCTCTTCTCCCCTGCGCCCCTGGCATCGGTTCACTCGCCTTTAGCAACGCTTAACCGGGGGATCGCCCTGAGCACCGTTTCATCATGCTCTGACTGCCATCAATTGTTCGGCAATAAGCAGGATGCTTGCACCGTTTGTCACGACGTTGGATCTCGTTCACAGAACTCTTCCGGCCGGTTTGATCCGAGGATATCCGACGCGCATCGGGAAGCAGCTATCGGGTGTGCTGGATGTCACAGCGAACACAATGGTCCGGACTTTCAAATCAAAGACGTAGATAACCGAGCCTGCATGAGCTGCCACAACGATCAGTACAAATTTAGAGGACGCATGTTAGGCGCTCCCCACAAAGGATCTGAAGCCAAGTCGAACAGAAATTCTCAAGAAACGCCCGGCGTCGGGTACATTCGTGTTGACGGCGTACCAAGCTGGAATAACCGCACGGGAAAGGAGGCAGTGCTTCTCTTTCATGCCGAGCATCCGTATGCCCGTGAGCAGAAATGTCTCTATTGTCATCAAGGTAACCGGGGCACAGACGAATGGGAGAAGTCACCCCGGGCCGCCTGCCAGGCCTGTCACGCTGTTTCCTTCGACGCACAAGGGGTCAAAGCCATCGGCCCAAATTGCGCGACCTGCCACAAACAACATGGTCAGCATAAGGGCCTCAAGCTGGCTTTGAACCGCTTGTCCGATAGCGAGCTGAGAAAATTCATCGACAGGGTCAGGTCAAATGGGTTGTACAGTCTGGGCGACACAACCGAAGAAATCAAACCGCCGGAGATCGGGGGAGCGACGGCAAAACGAAGCGGGCTTGTCAATTGGAGCTGGGCCTTCGTGTCCCGGCTTGGGATTGTGCCGTGGCACCTCTGGACAGCACCGATAGGTATCTTCGCGCTCGGCGGTACCGTGTTGATTGCCTTTGGCAACGCCAGGCGAAGGAAACTCCTGCGAGATGAAAGCGAGAGAGGGCGAATCGTTCAGGCTTATCAGGAAACAGAAGAGAACCACAGAAGACTACCGCCCACTTATACTTTCCCGAGAATCGATCCAGATCGTTGCATCGGCTGCCACGCTTGCATTGAGGCGTGTCCGCACGACGTGCTCAGTATGTCGCATGAACACATAGCTACGCCGATTGCCCTAACTCAGTGCATGGACGATACCAGATGTCAGGTGGCCTGCCCTACGCAAGCTTGTATCGTTGCCAACACCAAAAAGGAGATTTTGGAAAGGGATAGGCCGGAAAGAAGCGCTGCCACTTATATGACCAACGTACCCGGTCTATACGTAATCGGAGAAGTGGCCAGAATTCCGCTCATCAGGTATGCGATTGTCGAAGGGGCTAACGTGATAGATCAAATCGATAAAGAGCTCAAACAAAAAGTAGTCAGTTCCGCAGCGCAGTACGACGTGGCGATCATCGGAGCCGGCCCGGCCGGGCTATCCGCGGCGATCAGGGCCGTCGAGCATAAGCTCTCATTTGTCTTACTCGAGCGGCAGGAAGCTTTGGCTACAATCAAGGGTTACCCGAAAGGCAAGAGCGTGAACTTAAAGACTCTTGGTGACGAACCGAGGGGACTGCTTCCTCTTCCCACAAACCAGGAGCAACGCAGGAAAGAGCAGATAATAGAATACTGGACGGGTTTGATCGCAAGTAACAAACTCAAGATCAACGAGCATGAGGAATGCGTCAATATCGAGGGCGAAGATGAGCTCTTCACGGTTACTACTGAACGCGGCGACGGTCGCGATACGATAACCCACAGGTCTCGTAAGATAGTTCTTGCGATAGGCAGCAGCGGCACTCCGAGCCTCGACGTCAAAGGCGCTCAATCTAAGATTCAAGTTCAAAGGCCGTCGACAAAATGCCCGAACTGCAACTCGCCTCGCGCGGCGCAGCAGGAAGTCTGCTCTACTTGCAATATGAAGATCGATGAATCGTTTGCAGAGACTTACCTGGACGACAGAGTAAAATACAGACTCACCGACCCTGGCGCCTATCAGGGGCGGAAGTGTGTAGTGGTCGGAGGCGGCAATTCTGCCGTTGAGGCCGCCGTGGCATTGACAGGGTTTGTGCGGTGTGGAAACGAGATCGAGTTCACGCTCAATAACCATGTCACCCTGCTCGTCCGTAGCGATTTCACACCGGATCTCAAGTTCGTGAACAAGATGAATCTGTTTGATTGTTGGGATGCGGGCAGGATAGAGGTTCGGTTCAAAACGGAGATAAAAGAAATTAGAGAAGGCGAAGTGATTCTGAAAAACAAAAGGAAGGAAGAGATTGGAATTCCAAATGACTATGTCTTTTGTTGTATTGGCACTCAATGGCCCCAACGATTTCTTGAAGGCGTAGGAATCAAGATACTCACCGGGCGTAGTCTGGCTGCGCATTAGCGATAGTTGGAAATTTGACAAACTTGAATAAGCTCCATACAATCCGGCCAATCTTAAGAAGACGAAATCGCGGTTAACGTGTTGTAGGCGAAAACGATATGCTTCAAGCCTTCGAGAAGGTTTTGATCGTCTCGATTTCCATCATGTGCTGGTCGACCATCGCCGTCGCTCAGCAGCGGCCTTTGATCACCGAAGACGTCGAGATAATCAAGCCCGGTATTATTCGCATCGAATCCGGGTTTGAGTTTCTTCAAAGCCAGCGTTTCTTTCTTTCGGGTCTACGCGGAGACGTCACAAAGCTCGCCGACACGCGTTTGAGCTTCGGTCTCGCTTCGAACGTCGAGTTCCAAATTGAGTGGACCGTTCAAAACTTTCTTTCGATCAAGGATCGCGGTCCTTCCGCCATTCCGTTGAAGCTCGGGGCCAACGAATCGGACACCAACGACGTCGGCGATGCCCGACTGTGGATGAAGATCAAGCTTCGCAACCAATCCCGTATAGTCCCGGCCCTTGGGTTTCGTTTCGGCGTCGAGTTACCTAACTCCAACCAGTCTCGCGGGATTGGAACAAACACCACCAACTTCTACGGGATGATTCTGGCGGAGAAGCGCTTTGCCGGAGACAAGCTTAGCGTTTTTGGAAATCTAGGTCTCGGAATCCTAACGGCTCCGCTGGAAGCAACCTCGCAAAACGATATGCTGCTCTACGGCGTCGCGGGGAAATACTCAGTTTCGGACCAATTGAGCATTGTAGGTGAAATCAACGGCTCCCACTCGACTCGGAAACGCGCCCCGATCGGCACCGAAGACTTTTCCGAAGCGCGGCTGGGCGCACAGATTCGCGCGCTTGGCGTGCGCTGGTACGCAGCGGGAGTCTTCGGTACGTCAAAACGCGCGCCTAAGACTGGTCTTGCAATCGGGATAACCTACGATTGGGACGCATTCAACCCGGTCAAGTAGCAACACTTCAGAGTTCCTGAATCTTTCACCAGCTGGACCCACCGTAACGAGAGCCTTTAGTTGAATGCAGCGACGCGACAACTCGTCAGTATCATCCGGAGCTGGAATCTCGGGTTTGTCGCGGCGGTGCTGGTCGCTTATGCCACTTCATATCGTTCTGTCGCTCTGTCCCGCAACCGGGAGCGTGATCAGGAAGATCGCGCCGCCGGGAAGCAGATATGTGATCGCCGCTGGGTCCGGCCGGGATTCACGCTCAGTCAAAAGTTCGATGAGATAAAGCACGACATTGCGATCGAAGATTCCAGATTCATGAAGCCGGCGTAGTGAGGAGCTCAGTGCGGATAGATTACGATTCGGCGCAACGGGTCCTGCCCCTTGCTTTCGGATTGAAGACCGCTGCGTTCTATATAGATGTGCTGCATCCGGCGGATATGTCTGGGTTGAGGCGACAACTCGACCGGGCGGCGGCGCTCAACGGCCTCAATCACCGCGTCCTCCACTTCCTGCATCGCGGCGCCTTCGTTGGTGGCGCGAGTGGCCGCGCCAAAAGTCTCGCGCAGGAAGTTTTCCATCTGTGTAAGCGTGTTGCTGCGCAGCGCGTAAACTTCGACCTCGTGTCCGCGTGCCTCCCGCAGCTTTTGCGATTGCCGCTTTGCGTGTGACTTCAACGTGAGCACGACTTCGGCTTCCTTAAGATCGTTCGTCACTGTCACCGGCACCCCGAGCTCGGCGATCGCGCGTTCAAGCCGCTCGCGGCTTATGGCGTAGGGGTAAATGCGGAGGACTTTGCTCTTCGTACGGCGGGGCTCGGACTGATGCTTTCGAAGCCCGGCGTCTCTGCGCTCCGCGGTGAACCCGGCACCTGCGGTGGCGATGGGCTGCGTGATTGCGACTTTGCCCCCGGCGCCGCGCTCGCGGATCTCGGTGCTGGGTAAGAAACCTCTCAACATTAAATCTACGGCTTCGGCGACGTCGCGGTGTATTGCCAGGCGGTCCTTGTCCTGGATTTCGATGAGAACATCGAAGGTCGGCGGGGCCTTTCGTTCGAGGACGGTCTTTTGAGTGCCGCGCCGTCTCGCTTCTTCATCGGAGAGGGTCACCGGTTGGATCCCGCCAACCAGATCGGAGAGCGTCGGGTTGATCATCAGGTTTTCCAGCGTATTGCCGTGGACGGTTGCGATGAGTTGAACGCCGCGCTCGGCTATGGTCCTGGCGGCCAGCGCTTCCTGTGCCGTTCCGATCTCGTCGATCACGATGACCTCGGGCATATGATTTTCGACAGCCTCGATCATGACTGCGTGCTGGTGCTCGGGCTCGGGTACCTGCATGCGGCGAGCTCGTCCTATCCCTGCGTGGGGCACGTCTCCGTCGCCCGCAATCTCATTCGAGGTGTCCACGACGATGACTCGCTTCTCGAGATCATCAGCGAGAACCCTCGCAGCTTCTCTGAGCAAGGTTGTCTTGCCGACGCCGGGCTTGCCCATGAGCAAAATGCTCTTACCCGATTCGACTATGTCTCGGATTATGTCTACCGTCCCGTAGATTGCGCGGCCCACCCGGCAAGTGAGACCGACGATCTCTCCGACGCGATTGCGCATCGCGGAAATACGATGCAGCGTGCGCTCGATGCCCGCCCTGTTGTCGCGGGTGAACTGGCCGACGCGGCTCGCCACGTACTGGAGATCGTCGCGGGTCACGACCGAATCATCGAGGTAAAGGGCGTTCGCAGTGTATCGCGCTTCGGGTTGGCGCCCTAGATCGAGCACTACCTCGATGAGCGATTCCATGTTTCCCGAGCGTTGGAGTGCTTCCCGAATGAGCTCCGGCAAGACCCCCAGCATCAGGTCGAGGTTGTCGGTCGAGATGTGTTCCTTTTCGCTTGTCGTCGTTACCATTGCGGCCTTGGGTTGAAGATCGGAGCGTCCTCGACAAGTTTACAAGAAACCTTCGCGTGACGCACGAGGTTGCTTGAATAAGCACCGGCGCATGCCTGAAGCGTGCGAGCCGCACGACGGGGCATCAAAGATCGAGTTCGTAGCCCGGTCTTGAGACCGAAGTCCAAAAATCGAAGAGAACACTTAATTGTCGGCGGAATACTATCTTGCTTCTGCGCGGGATCAGGCGTCCTAGTTCTTTTGCGCAGGGATTCATCAACGTTTAAGCGGAATAGTGATTGCCTGCCCAACCCCGCCTTCATTTGTTACCCCCAGGCGGTCCCCAATCTAATCCGCCCCTCTAATTGACGTAGGCGCCGACGAGTGCCGACGCAGGATATATTTCTGAGAAAAAGTACCGCGAAGTGTAAGTAACGGTCTGCCATATTCTGTAACCATATGTTTCGAACAACTCGAATCAACGGATTGAGCAACAGGCGAGGACAGCAGGGCTTCTCGCTTATCGAGATAGCCGTAGTC
>JBASRM010000498.1:0-2515 GCA_049273835.1 Blastocatellia bacterium
TTCCAGATTCCAGATTCCAGATTCCAAATTCCAAATTCCAGATTCAAAATTAGACCCGCAGATTGCAGACTATTGCAGATCTAAAAATTGGAATTTTGGATTATTTTGGATTTGGAATCTGGAATCAGCTGGAATCTGGAATTTGGAATCTGGAATTTGGAATTTGGAATAGAATCTGACACAACTTTCACGTGGACTTATCCGGAATCTGACAGCTTCTGAAACCCGCTTTGCCATCTTAACTCATCATCAACATTTGGAGCGCGAGCTCCAGCACCCCTCCTGGCAGCTCACCCCGATTCGCCGGATTGACAGCAATCACTCGAGTCTCCGCCTTCCCAGTAGGCCGCCATCGGTCAAGCATGCGAGGTGAACTGAAGCCCGCAAACACGTCGATGCACGGAACATCCTGCGCCGCCGCAATGTGCTGGCCGGCTGAGTCATATCCGATGTACAAATCGCTTTCGCCGATCAACGCCGCCATCATTCCTATTCCGCCATTCCACACAAGAATCTCCGCGTCGGCATCAGGAGTGGCAGCGCCTCTCAAGCTCTTGGCATCCAGCTCGACAGCGCGAACGCGGCGACCGTTCCGCTCAATCTGAGTTGCTTCGGCAATGACAGCGTCGGCCCGCCTGACCTCATCTTCGCCCGCACCCTTGTCGAGAATTATGTTGGCGCCTCTCTGAATCAATCGCAGTACCAGCGACGCTTCGAAATCACCGCCGATTCGTTTGAGCTCGTTCTCGCCAACGCCGAAATTGAATGCGACGATCCGTCGCGAGGAATCTCCCTTCAAGCCGGCAAGCAACTCGCGCGCACTTTCACGGTCTTCCAAACTCGGGCTCACGCGCGGACATGTTTGCACTCTCTCACCGAACACCTCATCAAGCCACGACGAGGTCAACTCGGCGAGCGAGAACGATGTGTTATTGCCGTACTCGCGGCTAGGAAAAAATAGATACCCAGGCCCATTTCCGGTTGACCGCAGTTGCGTTCCCGGCTCCGCACCGTGCCGCGGAGTCCGCAGGTCGCCCACGTCGACGGGCAGCAGTCCAAGTTGAGTGAGCCTGGTGTCGGGGTCAACGATCAGATACTCGCCGCGCTCGAGGTCGTCGGTTAGCTCGCGCACACCGGCGAGCAGATCAATCCACGCCAGCAATCGCTCGATCGCTGTGCCGGCGCGATGATAATCGATTTCCCTGAAGCTGAGACGCCGATCACCGCCGAACAACTGCGGCAATTTGCTTCCACCAACCAGAACTATTTCAGAAGCCGGGCAGCTATTTTTTAAGCGTTCGACGATGACGCTGGTGACTGCGACATCCGCGCCCAGCGTCACCCGTGATAGCACGACTATGCGCCGGAGCTTGCCGGTCCAATCGGGAGGCGTCTCCATTGCCGGTACGTGGCGAAGATTACCGGCGCGATCAATCAAGTCTTGCTCGTTAACGAGCCCGAATTGCGTCAATTCGCGATTGAAGGCCTGGGCGCGTGGCGCGCGGCGGGAGATTTGAATAAGTTGAGCAAACGCCCGGTTATAAATGGTGACCGCCTCCGGCTCAAATGAATCGGCCAGCGGCTCGACAAGAGATGTGAAGAAGGCTCTGGTGGCCGGTTCCGCGATTCTCTGATCTTTTGACGAAGCAAGCTCCGCGACTCGCGCAACCGAATCGCGCAGATAGACGCCGGATGCGCGATGTGCGCGGAGGAAATCCGCGACAAGTTGTTCGGGGAAACTTCGCACTGGAGCTGTCTTGAATAGATCTTATTCCGGTTGCAGATTATCCCAGCGTCTTAACCAAGTAACAAGCAGGCGGCGAGGGAACCGCCGATTTCTCGCTCCGGCGACACCGGCGGGGGAGCGTTTGAAGTCGCGGACATATTGCCGTGTGATAGTCCCTTGGGAAAGGGACTCAACCCGTGACAAGTTACATCTACAGCATCTATGGATTTCTAGCGAAAGTGTTGCAATTATTGACATTGGCGCAGACGTATGTGACACTCTCCCTGCCCTCGAGCGAAGATTCTCAGAAAAAATCCTAGAACAAGAGATCAGGATCGGTGTCCCAACAAACTGGGTTTTGCGCAACTTGTAAGAGAGAGGCAGCGCTTGCTCACCCTCAGCCTTCTTACTTCAGATCATAAGATTTTCGATCCAGGCCAACGCCCTGCATCCTTGGCCGTCGATGCGGTCTGCACAACAGTTTGCAGGAGACATATTTCATGAAGCGTTTTACCCTCAAGCGTACGACCCAGTTTTTTACAGTCTGGATCGCCCTGTTAGTTTTACCTCGGGTGGGCGAGGCCACTACAGCGGCCATGCTTACGGACGAGCAGCTTGCGACGAGCGCTCGCGTCATTCTCTTGGGCGACGTTCAATCCGTAAAAGCTCAATGGGATCAAAACCACCAGATCAACACTTATATCAAGGTGCAAATCTCGGCGGTTATCAAGGGCCAGCTTCAAGGCAGCTCGATCGTCTTCAACCAGCCCGGCGGAACCGTTGGAGACC
>JBASRM010000502.1:0-7192 GCA_049273835.1 Blastocatellia bacterium
CCTCTCGAGGCATCCCAAAAGAGGAACGACTGGCCGACGGCGATCCTAACAATGATTTCGACGCGCCGACGATTGTGGCTCCAGGAACAGGCCGCGAGTTCGATTCGGACTCCTCGAAGTTCACAGCGAGAATCGCCTCGGCTCGTTCGATTACGAACGTGGTAGCGAACGGCAACGCCGATGACCTCGAGCTTCCGGTCCAGTTTCTGCCTTTCTATACGCAGATCGAAGGGACCTCGATGGCTACGCCCTTCGCGGCGGGCGTGGTCGCCCTGATGCTTACTGCGGATGTCAATCTTACACCCAACGAGGTGAAACAAATACTCAGGCAGACCGCCACTCCGATGCCAGGTTATGAGGAGTTTCAGATCGGGTCGGGTTACATCAACGCCTATGCCGCGGTGGACAAGGTGCTCAACCGATCAAAGAACTACGGATTTGTAAATAATCCTACATTCAATGCGCAGCTGGCGGTCATTCCCGACCCGAATCCTGAAACGTGGGGGTTTGACTTCAGCTACATCGACGACAGCGTGAACACGCATTCGTTCACGGTTAGGCAGACTACAGGAATCCTAAGCGTGAGGGTGGACTTCGGTAACAGCATTCCTACCAGCCAGGGCAATGTTTTCTTCCTGGTCTTAACCGATCCAACGGGCAAAGAGTTCGTCGGTGGGCCTTCTCTTCCGGTGCTGACGTTGCCTCGATTAGAACTCCGATTGAGGAATCCGGTCCCCGGCACATGGACCGCGAGAGTGAGCGCTGGGTTTCTTGGAGGAGTTGCGCCGGCAACTATCCCCGAGCACGTAACCGGAATAATAAAACAGTCGATCGTCGCGCTCCCGGATGTCCCGGACATTCATGGCCGTGCTGACGAGCAGCTCATCAAGGACAGCCTCGCGGTTCGAAGGATGGACATCTTCCCAGATGGCACGTTCCGTCCGGCCGCGAACGTGACGCGCGAGGATTTTGCGCGAACTCTGGTGCTGAACACTCCTGTGCGCCAATCGCTGGCGGCCACCCCCAGGTTCAACGATGTGTCCGGTAGCCTCGCCGCTATCGCTGAAGCCGTTACGGCGAGCGGGTCAACTCTGCGCGACTGGAATTTTTCTCCGCAAGGACTGATGAGCGCCAGCGGCACGAGCTTCAATCCAACCGGCACCGTCAATCGTCTGGATGTGGCCGTCGCGTTTGTTCGCGGGCTTGGGCTCGATACTGAGGCAAGGGCAAAGGCTAACACTACGGTAACCGCAGGTGGACAGCCACTGGTCGACAACCTTCAGATACCCGGGCCGCTGCGCGGATATGTTCAGATCGCGATTGATAGAGGGTTGCTGGAAGCGTTCCCGGCTGAAGTCCGTCAGATCGCGCCGGGCCAATTTCAAGTCGTGCCGGGGCCTCGCTTTGAGCCTGCCGTTGTTGTGACCCGCGCGGTGCTTGCGGCCAAGCTCGCTCTGTTCGCGCAGAGCTTTGCCGCAGGCAACTGAGTTTTAGGGTTGGGTTGGCGCCGCGTCGTAAACCTGCAGGGAAAGGCGTGGCTCACTCTCCATTCGCCAAAAACGTGGGGCGGCCAGAATGCTGGTCGCCCCCTTTCGTTTGCGTTTCTCTCCCACGCATGGCGACGGTGAGTCGAACGTGATCACAACCGGGCAACCCTGCGAATCGGGCTAATTCGGGTTGGGCTATTCAATGGTGGGCGACTTCTTTAGCGCGCCGGGCCACCTTTCGCACCCCAATTGTAATCCTAATAGTCGGAGTATCTGAGCAAGATGGGACACTCCTAGTGATTATACGAGAGGGGAACCTGAGATGAAATTAAGTCGAACTAAAAGGGTAGGGACCGGCGCGGTTCTGGCGGCGGTTTTTCTTTTCAGCATCGGCATGAGCACGGCAACCACCGCACAGGCTCAAGATCGCCGTTGGGATCGGAATGATCGTTCGAGCCGTGACCGTGATTGGAATCGACGACAACAAACCGATCGCGCCCGTGAGATTGAGCGCGCGAGGGCAATTGAACGCGCCCGTCAGTTGGCCTGGCTGAGAGAGAGGGAACGAAGAAATCGCTCCGTTTACGCGTATCCCAGAACCATTCCATACGGCGGCTACGGCAACGGCCGGTATGATGGTGGTTACGGAGGATACGGCGGAGGCTCCTATAACAACAGCGAAGTCCAGAAAGGATTTCGCGACGGATTAGATAGAGGACAAGAGGATGCCAACGATCGCAGATCCTTTAATCCCAACAATTCCAGCCATTTTAGATCCGGCAACGCGGCCTACCGTGACGGATTCCGTCGAGGGTACGAGCAGGGTTACCGGCAATACGCCGGCATCAATCGTCGCTGGTAAGACGCGAGCTTAACCTTCGCAACAACGAGCAGGGCAAGACCAAGATCAAGCCCTGCTCGCTGGATTGTTTCAACCCTCCTAACTGCCAACCTCAGATCACGTCTGACTCACCCAAGGTAACATTCCTTCCTTTGTATCTTGAACTCCCGGGAACTGCTTTATCCGCCGCCGCCGTGACTGAGTCAGGGATTGGATGGTTGTATTGTCATAAACGTGTCAAACAACCGGGCTAGATCCTCGTTTGAACTGAAGCGGACTTCCACCATGCCGCCCGAACGCGCGAATCTTATTTTCACCGGAGCCCCGAGTTTCTTGCTCAGTTTTGCTTCGGCTGCAGCGATATTTGCCGATTCAGGGTTGGCGATTACGGCCTTCTTCTGAAGCCCTTCGATCCTCTCGCCGTGTGACCTCTTGACCAGCTGTTCGGTCTCACGTACCGAGAGCCTTTTGTGCGCGATTTCCTTAGCAAGAGCGGCCTGCAATTCTGCTGACTCAACTGACAACAGGGCTCGAGCATGTCCCATCGACAGCTTGTCTTCCTCGACTAACTGCTGAACCTCGATAGGCAGTTTCAGCAACCGGAGGGCGTTTGTAATGGAGGAGCGATCCTTCCCCACGCGGTTGGCGATATCTTCCTGAGTGAGTTCGCGGGTTTCCAGTAATCTTTTATAAGCATTCGCCTCTTCAATTGGATTCAGTTCTTCCCGTTGAATATTTTCGATCAGTGACAGCTGCAGCACGTTATCGTCGGCTACGTCTTTCACGATACAAGGCACGCGGTGCATTCCGGCCTTTTGTGCCGCGCGCCACCGGCGTTCTCCGGCTACCAACTGAAACCGATCGCCCTTGCGGCTGACTAACAGGGGCTGAATGATGCCGTTCTGCCGTATGGATTGCGCTAACTCTTCGAGTTTAGTTTCTTTAAAAACGGTTCGGGGCTGGACCTCAGCCGGGTCGATTCGTTCAATATCTATTTCAATTAGTTCGTGATCCAGGGAAGAACCGCGTGTGAACAGGGCATCAAGCCCCCTGCCCAGCGCCTTTCTTGACATTGTTTATCACCTCTTTCGCGAGCCTAACATAACTCTCGGCGCCCTTCGAGCGGATGTCGTAAAGGATGATTGGCTTGCCGTGACTTGGGGCTTCAGCCAGCCTCACGTTCCTCGGAATAATGGTGGTGAAGACCTGAGATCCCAGAAAGTCTCGCAGATCCGACATCACTTGCGCCGAAAGATTAGTCCGCTCGTCAAACATCGTCAGCAGGAAGCCTTCGACCACGAGGGTTGGGTTTATGCTTCTGCGCACACGAACCAACGTATCCCAAAGCTCGGAGACGCCCTCCAGTGCAAAGTATTCACACTGAATCGGGATCAGAACCGAGTCGGCCGCCGCCAGGGCGTTGAGCGTGAGCAGCCCCAGGCTTGGCGGGCAATCAATGAGCACGTAGTCGAAGTTTGCGATCACGGGTCTTAAAAGTGACCTTAGCTTGAATTCGCGTTCAGGGAGGTCCACAAGTTCGATCTCCGCGGCAACCAGAGTTTTTTCGGACGGGATAACCTTAAGATTAGGTAACTCTGTGTCCAGGGCCAAGTTAGCAAGCGGCTCATTCATTATGAGGGCCTGGTAAAAGCTCGATCGTGATTTCCCGCGAAGGCCTAACCCGCTGGTGCTGTTGCCCTGTGGATCCGCATCGATGATCAGCACTTTCATATCGGCGACTGCCAACGTCGCCCCCAGGTTAATCGTGGTGGTGGTCTTTCCAACACCCCCTTTTTGGTTCGCAATCGCTATGACGCGTGCCATTTGCCGTTACAATAGCACAAAAGTTCGTGCCCCCAAATAAAAACTGGCCTGTTTGGGTAGTTTCCGCTTCTGCAGATGTTCCACGTGAAACATCTCGTATCAATGGAATTGGCTTCCATCCCAAGTGGTGGTTAGAATATTAGCGGAAATCGCCAAATTCTGTTGAAATAAAGTGGTAAAGCGGGTTGGGCTGTGCTATTTTGTTTCGCTTTTCCGCCTCAGTGATTTCCTGAAGTTCTGCGCTTGCGAGTCTTTTACGAAAGGGAAGAGAGATGCCTAAAGAGGGAACGGTTTTACAAGTGATTGGACCGGTCGTAGACGTTGAATTTGAAGAGGTTGAGCTTCCGCCGATATATCAGGCCTTAAAAATCGTGAGTGACGGGTTCGAAGTGCCCGACCCGATAAGCATAGTGGTTGAGGTCCAGCAACACTTGGGGGAGGGACGTTGTCGATGTGTCGCCATGCAGCCAACCGAGGGCCTTATTAGAGGGATGAAAGCAATTGATACCGGTGGACCTATAACGGTTCCCGTCGGACCGGCCACCCTGGGTCGAGTGCTAAACGTCATCGGCGAGCCTGTAGATAAGCTGGGTTCGGTCAACGCAGATCAGCGTTATCCTATCCACAGACACGCTCCACCCTTTCAAGATCAGTCCACCGAACTGGAAATGTTCGTAACGGGGATCAAGGTCATTGATCTCCTGGCGCCCTTTCTCCGCGGAGGAAAGATTGGCCTTTTTGGCGGCGCCGGAGTGGGAAAGACCGTCTTGATTATGGAGCTCATAAACAACGTCGCCATAAAACACGGCGGCTTCTCCGTATTTGGTGGTGTCGGCGAACGGACCAGGGAGGGCAATGACTTAATTCGCGAAATGGTGGAGTCAAAGGTTGTTAACTTTGGAGAGTCATTTTATAAGCATGCGGAAGAAACGGGTGAGTTTGATCTGGGCCATGTGGATATGACCGCGATCCCTAAGTCTAAGGCTGCCTTAGTTTACGGTCAGATGACTGAGCCGCCTGGCGCACGGCTTCGTGTGGCTTTGACCGCACTTACGGTCGCCGAATATTTTCGCGACGAAGCGGGTACCGACGTTCTTTTGTTTATTGATAACATCTTTCGATTCACGCAGGCGGGCTCCGAGGTATCCGCGCTTCTGGGACGCATGCCCTCGGCCGTTGGATATCAACCAACGCTGGCAACCGAGATGGGCGAACTCCAAGAGAGAATTACCTCCACCAAGCGCGGTTCAATCACATCGGTGCAGGCGATCTATGTTCCCGCCGATGACTACACCGATCCGGCGCCGGCCACTACCTTTGCCCACCTTGATGCGGTAACCGCACTCTCACGGCAGATTGCCGAGTTGGGAATCTACCCTGCGGTTGATCCTCTTGCCTCGACGTCGAGGATTCTGGATCCCAGAATCGTTGGAGAGGAACACTACCAGGTTGCTCAGGAGGTAAAGCGAATACTTCAACGTTATAAGGATCTTCAAGATATCATCGCCATCCTTGGCATTGATGAACTTTCTGAGGAGGACAAGCTGACCGTGGCTCGAGCTCGGAAAATTCAGAGATTCCTTTCGCAACCCTTCTTCGTTGCTCAACAGTTTACTGGTCTCGAGGGCAAGTTCGTTGCGCTTGAAGACACCGTGCGGGGTTTCAAAGAATTGATTTCAGGCAAACACGACGACCTTCCGGAGCAGGCCTTCTTTCTGGTCGGCGGCATAGAAGACGCGGTTGAGCGCGCCCGCGCTATGTAACGACAAAGCGGGCTTCCAACTCCAGATGTGAGCGGACAGCGAGATGGCCAAGGAGGGCGAGCATGGCGGAACGAATTCATCTCGAAGTTGTAACACCAGAGCGCAAAGTCTTCGAAGCCGACGTTGATCGCGTCGAGGTTCCGGGGCTTGACGGCGAACTCGGAATTCTTCCAGGTCACACGGAGCTCGTATCGCAACTCAAACCGGCGGGTTTGCTTACCTACCACATCGGAAACGAGACCGGTGAGATGGCCGTAAGCGACGGGCTTGTGGAAGTAGCCAACGATCGAGTAACGGTGCTCGCGAACAGAGCTAGTCGACCCGAAGATATCGATCTTGCGCGAGCTCTCAAGATCAAGGAACGGGCCGAGGAGCAGATGCAGCTTGCCCTTGCCGACCCGGACGCCGATATCACCAAAGCCGCCATCGAGTTTGAACGGGCCTCTATAGAAATGCGCATCGCCGAAAGAGCACGCTGATTTTGTCCTCCCCAGTTTAGTGTGATTTATTACTTTCAGGGGATGGGTTGAACTAGGCACGGCGCTGTGGTAGTCTTGGCGCGTTTCCGCGGACCGTTCGTCGCACAAGACCTTTTGCCAACTAAACCTTTCGTCGTGAGAAGCAGTCGCGATGGTCGCCGCAGGTGGTCATCGCAACTGGTTCTTCGAAAGATCGCTGTTTTTTGATGTTCTTTCATGGCGTGGTGTTCCGCTCGATGCACCCGCACTTCTTCGGTCCCGACCATGTACTCTGACTTGCTTGCAGACATTCTCAACGCGATCTCAAAACGGGTGAATCAGCAGAGCTTTAATATGTGGTTCAAACCCATTTCTTCGGTGAGACAGGACGACACCAGCATTTATCTGGGAGTGCCAAACGAAGTGTTTAGGGATTGGATCACCAACAACTATTTCGACGTTATCGAGGAATCTCTGCACGAACTTCAATTAAGTGCGTATCAGTTGAAGTTCATGATCGCTGAGACCCCACCAACGCAAGTCCGGTCGACCGAGATCGTCGGTGATGTTTCATCCAGACCGATTGGATCGCAAACCGGAGACTCTGCCTACGCCACCGGCGTGGCACGAGCCGTGGAGGTCGAGCCTTCAGAACTTCCGCTCAACGCGAAATACACTTTTGACACTTTTGTCGTCGGTTCCTGCAATCAATTTGCTCACGCGGCGTCCCTCGCGGTCGTAGACATGCCTTCGAAGACTTACAATCCGCTGTACGTCTACGGAGGTGTCGGTCTGGGCAAGACCCATCTAATGCATGCC
>JBASRM010000507.1:0-6115 GCA_049273835.1 Blastocatellia bacterium
GTTGATCGGCGAGGTGACTCCAAGCGTATCCAACACTGCGAGGCCGGCGCTCATATCCCCCTTTTTCATTGCCTCCTGAATCTTCTTCATCTGTTCCTGGATTTTCTTTGGGTCCTTTTGCATCTGCTCCATGATCTTGCTCATATCCGGCAGCGCGATGGCCGGAACCGGCATGTTGCCTGGGGCCGGCGGCGAAGCTTGTTGCGACTGTGGAGATTGAGCACCTGCAGCCCGCTTCTGAGGGTCTCTCTCGACCAGAGCTATCGCGGTTCCGTCGCCGTTGAGAGCGGCGTTGCCCAGTTGTTTGCCTTGCGTCAATGATATTGCCGGCAGCTCGCGGCCGGTCGCTACCTCCCACACTTTTGCCAGCGGCTGGGTGCTGCTTCCGGCCACCACGAATCTCCCATCCCGGCTCAACTGGCATCCCCGCTCGAGCATCCCGCTCTGCCGGTGTCTGGCATAATCATCGGGCAGCGCAACGCTGCGGCGGACTCCACCGGTGGTCAATTCCCAGGAGCTGACCGCTTCATGACTTGCGAGCGACAGCGACTTGCCATCAGGTGAGAATGCCAGGTCGCCGACCGGCAGCGCGGCGCCGCTCAGGGTTCTTACTTCGCGTCCGGTCGACGTGTCCCAGAGCTTGATTTGGTTGTCGATGCCTGAAGAAGCCAGGAGCTTGCCGTCGCCGCTGAAACTGAGACCGATGATCGTCCCGCTGTGCCCGGCAAGCGTCTGCATTGTCGTCGTTGAAGCCGCGTCGAACAGATGAATCTTGTTGCCCTCGCTAATGACCGAGACCATGCGGCGGTCGGGACTGAAAAGAAACGTGCTCGTAAACATTGCCAGGGAGGCGTCAGACTGGATGCTGGAGATTCTCGGAGAGGCAAAGCTCTTCAGCTCGCGCGCGCTTGCGACATCCCAAATCTTTATGGAAGTTTCATCGCGCATGGCTAGCCAGGCGCCGTCTCCGCTGAAGACGAGGCTCGAGGACGCGCCGGGTCCAACGCCGAATTGTGTCGCACCCGATGAGACCTTCAATGTCTGCGTCTTCCGGCCGCTTGCAACTTCCCAGAGTGTTATCTGTAGCGTGGTCTCGGCGGCGCCTTTCCGTGAAACTTTCATGGTTTCCGTCAACACCGCCAGGACGCTTCCGTTGGGACTAAGGGCGATGGCGTTCTGTGCCGCGATGCGGTCTTCCTTTTCGAAGGTTATCGGTTGCAATTCGCGTCCGGAAGTCGTGTCCCAGAGCCGCACTGCTGAATTGTTCAGGTTCGATCCGGCAAGCGCGCGGCCATCTTCGCTGAGCTGCGCAGCAAAGAAATCCTTGGCGGTAGGCAAGCTTGTCGAGTTCAGCTCGCGTCCTGTCTCGACTTCCCATCGCCGTATTTTTTGGTCGGCCAGCGCAATCAGCGAGCGCCCATCTGTGCTGAATTTGAAGGGCCGAGTAAACGCGCGCCCACCTATGGAAGGAATACCACTGTCGAGCTGGCGCAATACACGGCCTGAAGCGACCTCCCACACCTTTACTGCGTTCCCGGTCATTCCCATTGAAGCCAGCAGCCGTCCATCGGAACTAAAGCAGATCTGAGTTTGAGGCGAGGTGATGCCGGCTTGCAGGACGATCTCGGGTTTGCCGCCCGGAGCCTTAGTTTGATTCGTCGTCTCACTGGCGGGGCCCGGACGAACGCCGGCTCCGCGGTCATCTTTGGGCGTAGCCATCTGTGAAGCCGAAGTGAAAGCGCCGCGCGTGGGGAGCGTAAGAATAGCAAGCATTAGAAAACAGAGCGCGCGACTTTGAAACAGAAACTGCATTATCAATCCTCCATCTTGTGCTGCCTACCGGTTACACACTCGCCGCTTCCTTAATCGCCTGTTTACCGACGCCCACCTTCTCCTCGCTCATCTGCGGGCGCGTTATCATAAACATCGCGATCAGATACAACCCGGCGCCGATCATCAGCGCCTGATTAAACCCGGAAAGTATCGCGATCACTAGCGCAGCAACCGATCCCATAACCGAAGTCGCGCCGTTTACTCCCCACGCCCAGGGGATGATCTCCGGCGCGTTGCGAGCCAGTATCCGAATCCCGATCGGCATCGGCATTCCCATCACTATCGCAAGCGGCGCCATTAACACCACCGCTATTACTATTCGAAGCTCTCGCGCGAGATGAACCAGACCATAGAAAATCGGCGGTAGAGCTATGATGTAGACCATTACCAGCCCAACCAGGATCAACAGCAATTTCATCAACGTTACGGTCATTTGCTCTTCCGTGATCCGTCCGCTTAGATAGCTACCAAGCGCGCTGAACGCCAACACCGAGAACAACACTACCGCGAGGGAGTAAACCGGGTGACCCAGGAACAGAATGAACTTCTGGATCATCGCAACCTCGACGATGATAAAACCAGCGCCCAGACACGCGAAGTACAGAAGATAAGAAAGCTTGGCCCCGGCGCCGGTCGCAAGAGCGCGCCCTCGCACTAAAATCAGCGGCCCGATGATGAACAACAAAACGAGAACACTCGTGATGGCGAGCAGCGCAAACAGGATCGACGTGCCAAGATTGGTCTTCTGCCACTCGCCTGTTGTGCCCTCGATCACACTCCAGATGTTTGAGAGTCGAACCGAGTTGAAGAAAAAAGGATTGTTGTCGCGTGTAGGCTCGACGTTCGTCTCGAGGCTTGCCCAAAGTGGGGCCGGATCAGGCGCCTCGATCATCTGGGTGAAAACGTTCGAGGGGCGAGTCAAAGGAGTGAACAACAGTTCGAAGCCGCTGGATTGGGCGACCGCTTCGATCGCTCGCACTTCTTCGTCGGCGAATTCGCTTCGCTTGAAAATATAGGTTGCAGGCGTGCGGTCGTATCCGGTCCTCGCGTCGCGCACCATCATTATGTGCCGCGACGGATTCGAGATTCCAAGCTCGTTCATCATTGCCCGCGTAAGCGAGATCAGGCGCAACAACTGATCGGGCGGCTCGAAATACCATCGAGTCATCGTCAACACGCCGTCGTCCGTCAAATGTGTTACGTAGTCCTTGAAGGCTTCGACGGTGTACAAGTTGTTTTCGCTGAGCGAGAACGCCCCGGCCGCTGTCGCCGCCCAGGTGTCGACCATCGTCGCCTGAATGATGTCGTAGCGATCCGGTGAGTTTCGAATAAAACTTCGGCCTTCATCCACCACCAGTCGCACATCCGGTTGTTGATAGATCGAACCCGAATAACCCTTGAACGGCTCGGCCGACATCACATCGAGCGCGATTATCGGATTAATCTCGACCGCGGTGATGTGCTTCTGCTCGAACACCCGCGCAGCCATCACGTCATTTCCTCCGCCGGGTCCGATGATCAGCACGTTGGCATCGTGTTTCAGGTGATGAGCAAGCGAGCTTAGCGCTCCCAGCGCATCCTGATGAATCGCGGAGTTGCTGGCATCTTTGCTGATGCCGGTCGCGGCGTCGGCATCGATCTTTATCTCGACGCCGGTTTCGAAATCGCCCTCAACCGTGATGCGCGAGAATGAGTTCCACTTTGAGAAAAGCACCTTCGTTTCATCGAAGCCCTTGGATGTGCGGATGTCGATTCGATGAGTGTTGCCGTTGTACACGACAAGCCCGGTCAACCCAACTGCTAAGACCAGCGAGCTGATCGCCGCTGCTCGGCCTCCTTTATTTGCAAAGCCAAACAGCACCCCCGAAGTCGCGCCGAGCGCCGATACCAGCAACACGATGTTGATCGCGCCCATTGCGTTGAGGACCGGGATCAACAGCAGGCAGCCGAGCGCCGCTCCCGCGAGATCGAATAGATAAAGCCTGCTTATGTCCTTCGCGAGCCGCGTTATCGCGAGCGTAACCGCGCACCCGGCGAAAAAAAACGGCAGCGCCGCCGCGCCGTAGATTCTTGCGAGTCGATAGTAGTTTTCCGGGCCGGTTTCAAACGTCAGGGGATTTGCCAGGATGACGTAGAGCGAAAACACGTTGCTGATCGCGAACAGCATCGCGGCGACGCTCAACCACTGGCCGGTGCGTTCGGGCTTCAGGCCGCGTTGAACGATGTAGATGAACACGCCGCTCGCGCCCGAGCCAAACAGCGCAAGCGAGATCGCCATGAAAGCGAAATGATAGTACATCGTCGCAGAAAAAAGCCTGGTCAGTGAGAGCTCGAGCATCAATACCGACAGGGTTATCAGCGATATGCCCAGAAAGATTTGCCTGCGATTCATTCAGTGTCTCCGATGAGTGCGTGATAAAAACGGATGATCGGAACCGATCGCGCCCCGGAATAACAGAAATCAAAAGCATCCGCGATCATTTCCGTTCTAACAATGCGACGATAGCCTCGCTTACTTCTTCTGATCGAGCGTCCCACGTCGCTTCCTTTACCGCCTGTTGACGGGCCTCGCGTTTGTCCGATGAATCGGCGTTCAGCGCGTCTTTAACCTTTTCGATGAAGTCATCGTATCCGCGAGAAACGCGGAGTATACCATCGAGCCGCTCGTATTCGTAAATCGGCGTGATAACCACCGGTTTGCCGGTCGCCAGGTATTCGCGCACCTTGATCGGACTGCCATAGTTCACGAACTCGTTGTCGGTCACCCACGGCAGAACGCATACGTCGAACGCCGCGGCGTAGCAGGGCATTGACGAATAGGGCTTTGAGCCGAGGTAGTGAACATTGGCAAGTGATTCGATGTCGAGCGGCGAAGCTCGAAGCCCCACCAGGACCCACTGCCATTCGGGATGCTTGCGGCTTACGTGACGGATCAGTTCTTGATCCAGCAACCATGGGTCAATCGCGCCGAAATACCCTAAACGAGGGCGCGGAATGCCGGCGATGTCGTCGGGCGGAGTCCAATCGCGGGAGGTCGCCGCTGCGAAGTGATCGTAGTCTACCGCCTGTTCGAGCAGCACGGCTTTCTTGGCAATCTCGGCGCTGTGACCTCGCTCTTCTTCAAACAACTTGCGGCCGGAGTAGTAAACCAGATCGGCTTTTTCCAGAAGGTCGTCGTGCATCTTCGCGATTACGCCGGAACCGGTTGCGTGGTCCATTTGATTTGCGTCGTATTTGTCTGACACCTGATAGATCAACGCGCGCTCGCCCAGGCGGCCGGCAGCTTCGTGGGCGGTCGGAATCGCTATCCAGAGTATCGGCTGTCGCATATCGAACGCGACCATCAAAAGCTTGATCTGGGCGACCAGCAGCCGGCGATTGATCGCGCGAAAGAAGCTGCTTGAATAGAATGGAAAGACGAGGGGCGAGACTACGATGATGCCTTCTTCGGTGATGCGGACCAGTTTCAAGTAGCTGCGCAGCTTACGTTTTATTTTGCTGAAGAGGTCGCGGCTTGCAAGCGAGGGCAACCCCATGGAGATCGAATTCACAAAGATAACTCGATTGCCTGCGCGAGCCAGCCGGCGCATGATGTGGTTCTTTGAGTGCTGATGATGATACCACCAGTCCTCGCCGGCGAAGCAGATTATGGATTGGTTTCGGATCACGGATGTACCGTAGCGCAAGGAAGGCGAAACCGAAACTATCTGAGGAGGATGCGCGTCAAGTCTTCAATAACGGTTCGGCACGTCTCACATTTCGCTGCTATAAACATTGAACTCCTAAAGGAGTTCGGAAAGCCTCACATTTCGATGCTATAAACATTGAACTCCTAAAGGAGTTCGGCATCGCTCCGACCTGTTGCAACTGCCTCGAATACTCGCGCGGCATTATGTTTCCAGGTGTATCGCTTAATAACAGTTTGCCGGGCTGAAGCACCCAGCCGCGCGCGCAACGCCTCATCGTACGCGAGTCTCTCAATCGCTCGCGCCAACGCATTAGCATCGCCGGGCTCAACCAGCAACCCGTTCTCCCCGTCGATGATCACGTCTCCTATCTGGCCCAGGCGGCTCGCGACAATCGGTTTCGCCATCGCCATGTATTCAAATAGCTTCGTAGGCGAGCCGAAGAACTTGCTGCCATCGGTTGAATCCACGTGCGGCGAGACCAGTATGTCACAAGCGTCGAGGAAAGCGGGGACTTCATCGTGCGAGACGCGTCCCGTGAACGTTGCGCTTACGCCAGCCGATTCGATGCTCGATTCAGTTGCGGCTCGCTCGTC
>JBASRM010000524.1:0-25264 GCA_049273835.1 Blastocatellia bacterium
ACTCCGGGGTTGAAGATGGTCGAGCCTTCGACGCCCTACGATGCGAAAGGTTTGATCAAGGCTGCGATTCGAGACGACGATCCGGTGCTGTTCTTCGAGCACAAGTTCTTGTATCGCAATCCGAAGATCAAACAAGAGGTGCCTTCAGAGGACTACATCGTGCCAATCGGCAAGGCTGCCATTCGCCGTGAGGGCGGCGACCTATCGATCATCACCTATGGTGCGATGGTTTACACGGCGCTTGATGCCGCCGAGAGGTTGCATCAAGAAGGCGTCGACACCGAAGTCATCGATCTTAGAACGCTGCTGCCTTTCGACCGCGAAACTGTCTTGGAATCGGTGAAGAAGACCAGCAAGGTTATCATCCTTCATGAAGCCACCCGCACGGGCGGTATGGCCGGTGAGCTGACCGCGGTCATCAATGAAGACGCGTTCGAATACCTCGACGGACCGGTAATGCGGGTGACCTCGATCGACACCCCGGTGCCTTACGCACCACCCCTGGAAGAATTTTTCTTGCCGCAAGTGGACGATGTGTTGAAAACAGCTCGCGAGCTGCTAGCGTACTGATTAGTCCGTGGTCAAATTGGAGAACTATGAGCGAAGAAGTGAAGATGCCGCAGATGGGCGAGTCCATTGCCGAAGGTACCATCGTCAAGTGGCTTAAGCATGTAGGGGACTCGGTAAAACGCGACGAGCCCCTGTTTGAGATTTCGACCGATAAAGTCGATGCGGAGATACCCGCGCCATCCTCGGGCGTTCTCTCAGAAATAAAAGTCCAGGAAGGCGAGACTGTTCCGGTCAACACAGTGGTGGCGGTGATCGACGGCGCCGGTGCGAAGCCGCCTGCTGCAGAAGCACCAAACGAAGCAGCCGCCCCGACCAAGGAAGAACCAAAGCAAGCTGAACCACCACCCCCGAAAGCAGAACCCCAGAAAAAGGCCGAGCCAGCTCCGCCACCCCCGGAAAAGCCTGCCCCTCCGCCCCCGCCACCAGCAGAATCCATAGCGGCTCCTCAACCTTCAGCGACGTTTGCTCCTCAAGGTAAAGCTGAATCGAAGGATGATCTGCGGCGGACGCGTTCGTCTCCGCTCGTTCGAAAGATTGCCGAAGAACACGGCATCGATATCTCGCAGATAGAAGGCACGGGTATCAGCGGCCGCGTGACCAAGCAGGACATTCTCAGCTTTGTAGAGAACCGCGGACCCGCTGCGAAGCCTGAACCGGCAGCCGCTCCGGCTGTTCCTGCTCCGCAAGCGCCAGCGGCTGCCGCAGCTCCCGCGCCGCCGCGTCCTGCTCAACCCCCGCGCGCGCCGGCCGCTCCGTCAGAAGCTGGTCCTCCTCCGTTCTCCGAAACCGATCGCGTTGAGATCGAACCGATGTCGATCATGCGCCGGCGTATTGCCGAGCGAATGGTCGAAAGCCGCCGAATCTCTGCTCACGTGACATCGTTCATGGAGGTTGACTTCACAAAGACCGGCAAGCTTCGAGATGAGATGAAGGGCGAATTCCTCGAGCGCGACGGAGTGAAGCTCACCTTCATGCCGTTTATCATGAAAGCAGTGATTGAAGGCATAAAGAAGTTTCCAATCGTCAACTCATCGGTCTGGGGCGATCAGATAGTCTACAAGAAAGACATCAACGTCGGTGTGGCGGTTGCGCTCGACTGGGGGCTGATCGTGCCGGTGATAAGAGGCGCCGATGAGAAGTCGCTGCTCGGCCTCGCACGTGCGGTTAACGATCTGGGTGAGCGAGCTCGCACGAAGCAGCTCAAGCCCGACGAGGTTCAAGGCGGGACCTTCACTATCACCAACCCCGGCGTGTTTGGCGGGTGGGCGGGCACGCCCATTGTAAACCAGCCTCAAGTAGCAATCCTCGGGGTGGGGGTGATAAAGAAGCGACCTGTCGTGATCGAGGACGCGATAGCGATTCGTCAGATCGGCGTGCTCGCGCTGAGCTTCGATCACCGAATTATCGATGGGGCAGTCGCGGATCAGTATCTGGCTAAGGTTCGCGACGTGATCGAAGCAGCCGAGTATACCAGTTGAACATGTACCGTAGACTGTCTAGTCTGCGGACTGCTCAACGCGGACTCGCGGATCAATATGGTGGCCGAAGCTTCTCAGTCGCGGAGAGTATGCGAAGCCCGATGGTTGGGACGGATCCCCTACGACCAAGGCCTTCTATTGCAAGAACACGCCGTCGAGCAGCTTCGCTCCGGTGAGGCTCCCGAACAGTTGCTCCTCCTCGAACACCCGCACGTGTTCACGCTGGGCCGCGGAGCCGATAGCTCCAACATCCTCGCCGATCAGCGGCAGCTTGAAACAAACGCAGTCGAAGTGCACGAGACTGGCCGAGGCGGCGACGTGACTTATCACGGGCCAGGTCAGTTGGTCGGGTACCCGATCATCAATCTCAAGCCCGACCGCTGCGATGTTCACCGCTACGTTCGAGACATCGAAGAGGTATTGATCAGGACGTTGGCTGAGTTCGGCGTCACCGGAACGCGAATCGAAGGTCTCACCGGGGTTTGGGTTGGCAACGAGAAGATCGGTGCAATTGGCGTGAGGATCGCCCGTTGGATCACCAGTCACGGGTTCGCGTTGAACGTGAACACCGATCTCAATTACTTCAAGATGATCGTTCCTTGCGGGATCATCGATAAGGGTGTCACTTCACTTTCGAGGTTGGTTGGTCGCAGCGTTGAGACTCGCGAAGTCACTCGGGTCGCCGCATTGAACTTTGGCAGAGTCTTTAGTCGCGAGATGGAACTGCCCTGCCAACATGGATTTGACCTTAATCCAGACCGCCGGGGAGTAAGTAGGCCTTAGCGAGCTACGTTCTATTTCCAGCGCCATGAAGGAAGCCACCAATTCTGCGTTGTGATCATCCTTTTCGGCACGTATCCCCAACTCCCAACTAGAGATGGACGGGGCAAGCTTACGGAAACCGTATGGCGAGAGGGGCCGAGTGTGGACGAGTTCAGCAACTCTGCTTTGAGTCGAATTCACGGCTTCGCACAAATGAGGGATTTCAGTTATTATTCTCTGCCATTACCAGTGGGTTCGCATGCAATCAAGTATTCGGAAGGTCGAGCATGGTTGATCTCAAGAGACAGGCGTTGGTGTCGCTGTTCGTCAGATCGATAGAGGTCGCAATCCTATCTGGCCTAATTCTGAGTTGCGCTTCCTGCTCCAAGACTTCAGGCAAAGCGGTGGACAGCGCTTCGCCACGGCCCATATCAGTACGCGTCCTTCCAGTCGAGCAAAAACAGATTCGACGTAACGTGGAGTCAGTCGGCTCTCTGTTCCCGCTCGACGAGGTCACCGTCAGCTCAGAGGTCGAAGGCCGCGTCGAAAAGGTTCTGGTGGACGTGGGCGATCATGTTTCGGCCGGTCAAACAATCGTCAAAGTTGTACCGACGGAGTTGCAGTTAACTCTCGATCAGCAGCGCGCAAGTCTGCAACAGGCGCGGGCAAGGCTGGGGCTCTCCGACAACGGCGAAGACTTCAAGGACGCTCGCGGCGCGGCTGAAGTCAAAAAAGCGGCGGCTGACCTTGCCGACGCGGAGCAAAAATACAAGCGCGCGAAGACCCTCTACGAACAAGGCTTGCTGCCGAAGCAGAACTTTGACGAAGCGGAGTCCCGTCACAACGCGGCCCGAGCGGCTTATGACCTGTCCGTTCAAACCGTCGAAAACCTGCGCGCCCAGTTGACGCAGTCTCGCGCGGCCACCGCGCTCGCGCAGAAGAAGGTAAGCGATTCGATTATTCGCGCGCCGTTTGCGGGGCAGGTCAAGGAACGCTCGGTCACCCAGGGGCAGTACCTGAAAGTTCAGACCCCGGTGATGGTGATCGTCAACGTGGACCCGATGCGCGTTCGCCTGAGAGTACCTGAGAAGATGGCCGCGTGGGTGAAGACCGGACAAGAGGTTACCGTGTCGGTCGAGGCGTACCCGGACCGAAAGTTCACCGGGAAGATCTCGCGCATCAACCCCTCGGTTGATCAGCAAACTCGCGCGTTCGAAGTCGAAGCGCTGATCGACAACCGCGAGACCCTGCTCAAACCCGGTTTCTTCGTGAAAGCGACGATCCCCTCCAGCTACGTGGTCGACGCGCTGTTTGTCCCTCAAGACGCGCTGTTGTATGTGTACGGCGTGTACAAGGTCTTCGTGATCGAGGGAAACACCCTGAAGGAAAGAGAAGTAAAGATTGGAGAGCGCACTGGCGAAGAGGTAGAGATCGTTGAAGGCCTTGCCCGGGGCGAGCGAATCGCGGTGGCAACCAAAGGTCAGGACTTGAAGGAAGGCGCAATCGTCGAAGTGGCCGATTAATCCGTAAACTTTTACGGGCGTCCCTCTGTGGACACCCCTCTATTCTCAACCGCGTTTCGAAATCGAGGACGCCCGTACAGGTGCTGATGGAGCTTAGATGACCCTTGCTGAACTGTGCGTAAAGCGGCCTGTATTCGCTGTAATGCTGATCATGTTTTTGGTGGTGCTCGGCGTCTTCTCGTTTCGGGACCTCGGCGTCGACCTCTTCCCGAAAGCGGACCCCGCGACAGTCACCATCAACATTCGCCTCCCCGGCGCAACATCGGAAGAAGTCACCACCCAGGTAGTCCTCCCGCTCGAAGAAGCGGTCAGCACGATCAGCGGTCTGGATGAGCTTAACTCGCAGGCCACCGAAGGCAGCGCCCGCATCACCTGCAGATTTCTTCTCGAGCGCGAAATTGAAAGCGCCGCCCAGGACGTGCGTGAGAAAGTCGCGGGCGCGATTCGCCGTCTTCCTCCCAACATCCTGCCGCCGATCATTCAGAAGGCTGATCCAGACTCGGATCCGGTGATCTCGCTGGTAGTCGCCGGCGACAAGAACCTCCGCGAGACTACCGAGATCGCCGACAAAGAGATCAAGCGTGTGCTGGAAACAGTCGACGGGGTGGGCGAAGTCAGCATGACCGGCGGGCGCGACCGCCAGATTCGCGTGTATGCCGACGCCGAGAGGCTCAACGCGCACAATCTGACGATCAGCCAGCTCCAACGCGCGATTCAAAGCGAGAATGTCGAGATTCCGGGCGGCCGGATCATCCGAGGCGATGCTGAGCTCGGCATCCGCACGCTTGGGCGCATCGATGCCATAAGCCAGTTCGGCGAGATAATCGTAGCCAACATCAACGGCACTCCGATACGGGTTAGCGATGTTGGCCGTGTCGAGGACAGCTTCGCCGAGCCGCGGACGTGGAACACAATTGACGGCAAGCAAGCAGTGTCGCTCGACGTTCGCCGTCAATCCGGCACCAACACAGTCAAGATAATCGAAGCCATAAAAAAGAAGCTCGACCAAATCAAAAAGACGCTTCCGACCGGCATAACATTGAGGATCATTCGTGACCAGTCAGTATTCATAAACGCATCGGTCGCGTCGCTCGAAGAACATCTGCTGTTTGGGAGCCTGCTTGCCAGTCTGGTCGTCCTCCTGTTCATTCGCAATCTGCGCTCGGTGCTGATAGCTGCCGTTGCCATCCCGACATCAATCATCTCAACGTTCACGTTGCTCAAGGCGATGGACTTCACCTTGAACAACATGACGCTTCTAGCGCTCACGCTGGCCGTTGGAATCGTGATCGACGACGCGATAGTTGTGCTTGAAAACATCGTGCGATATATCGAAGAAAAACACTACGAACCACGGCGAGCCGCAATCGAGGCGACAAAAGAAATAACGCTTGCCGTCGTCGCAACTACGATCTCGCTGGTCATCATCTTCGTGCCCATCGCGTTCATGACCGGCTATGCGCGACGCTATGTGAATCAATTTGGCTGGACGATGGCATTCGCGGTGATGGTTTCGATGCTTGTGAGCTTTACTTTGACGCCGATGCTCAGCTCGCGAATGCTGAAGCGGCTCGCGCGCAAGCGGGACAATGAGCGCGGCTCACCTGCCACGGTCGATTCGCATATCTCAAGCGACACCCATCGCGAGGAGCACACCTCGAAAGACTCTCGCTTCTTCGGCTGGATCGACCGTACATACGGAAGAATGCTCGAATGGTCGCTCAACCATCGGATCGTGGTCGTAGCGATTGCTCTCGCCACCTTCGCGCTGACGTTTCCACTGAACGCGATGGTTGGCCGCGATTGGATCCCGCCCGATGATCAGAGCGAATTCCAGGTCTCGATGAACTGGCCCGAGGGAACCTCGATCGAAGGCACGGCAAAGCAGGCGACTGAAATCGCGGAGCGCATCAAGCAGATTCCCGAGGTCGAGTTCGTGAATCCGTATGTTCACGAAGGCATCTCGAGCCACAACCACATCTACGTTCGCCTGGTGGACGTCTCCAAGCGCAGTATTTCGAACCTCGAAGTGGCCGCCAAGATTCGCAAGATCAACGCAGAGTACAAGAACCTGCGCAGCAAGATCATCATTCCGTCCGCGCTGGGCGGCGGCGAACTCTACTTTCCGGTGCGCGCGCTGATGCTGGGTCCCGATTTTCAAAGGGCGGCCGAGCTGTCGAAACAGGTTGCCGAACGGATGCGCACCATCTCCGGGCTGCTCGACGTCGAAGCAAGCGTCAGCCTCAACAGTCCCGAGCTTCAGGTGAAGATCGATCGGCAGCGCGCGAGCGATCTTGGCGTTCGCGCATCCGACGTCGCCGGCGCGGTGAGATTGATGATCTCGGGCGAGGATCAGATCTCGACCTACAAGGAAGGCGACGAGCAGTATGACGTTACGCTGCAGTTGTTGCCCGAACAGCAAAAGGACCGCGAGGTGCTGGCGCGGTTGATGATTCCGTCCAGCAAAGTCGGTCAGGTCCGGCTCGACAATCTTGCAACAATCGAACACGGCCTCGGGCCTTCACGAATTGAACGATTCAACCGGCAATTTCAGGTCTCGGTGAACGCCAACAACGCGCCTGACTTCCCTCTCGACCAGGCGGCGCGCGCGGTTGGCGATGAGATCAAGAAGATCGGTTTGCCGCCCGGCTACACCTATCGCTTTCTCGGCTCGGTCAAGATTCTCGAGGAGACCACCGGGAATCTCATCATCGCGTTTCTCCTGGCATCAATCTTCATGTACATGGTGCTCGCCGCGCAGTTCGAGAGTTTTCTGCATCCGTTTACGATCATGCTCGCGCTGCCGTTGTCGATTCCATTTGCGTTGCTGTCGCTGTGGCTGACCGGAAGGACACTGAATCTTTGGAGCGCGCTGGGCGTCCTGTTGCTGCTGGGTATCGTGAAGAAGAACGGAATCCTTCAGGTGGATTACACTAACAAGCTTCGCCAGCAGGGCGTGCCGTTACGCGAGGCAATCCTCCAAGCCAATCACGTCCGGTTGAGACCGATCCTTATGACGACCTTTTCCATCATCGGAGGCTTGATACCCACGGCGATCGGCATTGGGGCTGGCTCGGCGCAGCGATCGGCGATTGCAGTTACGATCATCGGGGGTCAGAGCCTGTGTTTGCTGCTGACACTGGTGATAACGCCGGTGGCGTATTCGATCTTTGCGGAGATGGAAGAAAGAAGTGTTTTCGCAGCCGCACGCTCGAGAATTGCGCGGTTTAAGTTGAGCGCGGCGAGGTTCTTGAGTTTCCTGATTCGTTGAGTTGGACTGCTCAGCGATAGGTGCTTCGCTGCGCAAGGAGCAACGTTTGAGATTTACCGGCTGACCTTCGAAGTCATATCTAGAATTCGAAAACCGTGTGGTTCTCGGCGGCCCGCTCCTCAACGTAGATTCAGTACATAGATCGTAGTCGCCGTCTCGGTTGCTCTGAAAGGCCAGTTTTGAACCATCGGGTGAGATTGCTGGTCGTGCGTCAATCTTGGGTCCGCAGGTCAAGCGCCTGAGATTGCTTCCATCCAAATCAATCTGAAAGATATTGGACATTACTCCCAACTTCTCAATGTCGAAGACCAGGGTTGCGCCGGTGGGAGACCACCAAGGTACAAGTGTGTTGCCGGTGTTCTTGGTTATCATCCTAACGTTGCCGCCATCCGCATCCGCAACGTAAATCTGAAGCGGGAATTGGCCCGCTATTCTCTCAAGACTGGCGCTGACGAACGCGACTTGTCTTCCGTCCGGCGACCAGGCAGGCTGACTCGCTCCTGTTCTTGTGAACCTGCTTACATTGTTGCCATCACCGTCCATCGTGTATATGTCTCCCCCGCCATCTCGGCTGCTTGAAAACAGGATTCCTCGGTTAGGCGACCATCTGGGAAAATGGTCAGTCCCTGGGTGAACGGTTAGCCTCTTCGCGTTGCTGCCGTCAGCACTCATGACATAAATCTCCTTGTTTCCCTCGATCGCGCGCGTGAATGCGATCAGTTTGCCGTCAGGCGACCACGCAGGTTCAGTATCTTCCGCTTGCGAGTTGGTTATTTGCGCGGGGGAGCTTCCATCAGAATTCATTACATAAATGTGTTGCATGCCGTCGCGATTGCTTGAAAACGCAATCTTGGCTCCGTCTGGAGACCAGGCCGGGGCGAAGTCGTCCGACGCGTCATCCGTGAGCTGGGCCAACTCGCCGTCAACGCTCATAACATATATTTCAGTGCCGTCTCGGTCAGTCTGAAAGACCAGCCTTGAGCTATCGGGTGACCACGAGGGCCGCACATTATATGCAGTGTTGTTGGTTACACGCTTGAGATTGCCCCCATTGGCCTCCATTACGTAGATTTGATCCTTGCCTTCCATGTTCCTGACAAATGCGATGTTCTTGCCGTCGGGTGACCAGGCCGGCGAGCCGTCCGCTTTGCTATCCGGGGTCAGGTTCCTCTGCCCCGTGCCATCGGGGTTCATCTCGTACACATCGAAGTTGCCATTTCTTCCCGTCACGAACAGGATCTTCCGCCCGTCGGGCGACCACTTCGGTTCCGCATCATACTCAGTGTCATCGACTATTCTCGTGACATTCGAGCCATCGGCATTCATCACGTATATGTCGAGGTTATACGGATTGCTGGTGTCGCGATCGCTGGCGAAGGCAATCTGGCTTCCGTCAGGGGACCATGTGGTGGCACTATCAGACGCATTGTTCCTGGTGAGCCGAGTTTGGGTGCCGCCCTCGGCGTCCATTACATAGATCTATATTGGCGTCTCGTTCACTATCGAAAAGGATCTTGCGGCCGTCGGGCGACCATTTAGGGTTATCTTCGTCAGCCAGATTGTTGGTGAGCCGCTTGACAATCGATCCATCGGCATCCATTACGTAGATTTCTTTCTTGCCGTCGCGGTTGCTCCAAAAGGCTATCTTGCTTCCATCAGGAGACCATATGGGCGCGCCATCCATGGCGTTGTTGCTTGTCAATCGAACCAGCGTGCTCTTTGCGTGTGAGATTGGAGCCGGAGAGACGCGTGCGCTTTTCAAATAAGCAAAGAATCCAATGGCGGCGAGCAATAGGACAGCCGCGACTGCTGCCGCTCGACTGGCTGGCTTTTTTAGTTGGCTTGAGGCGCCAGGCAGCGCAAGAGCGTCCACCCCGGCGACATGTGATAAAGGGGCAGCAGGCAGGTCCGTTCCTTCAATCTCTTTGCTGATTACCCGAGCAAATGTGTGTTTTTCAATTACCGTGGCATCGCCCTCCACTCCAGGGAAACCGATTTGCCGGGCATTAACCACTTTTACCGGAGCAACGAACCGGTAACCGCGCTTTGGAATAGTTTCGATGTAGCGGGGCTCAGAAGAATCGTCGCCCAGAGCTTTTCGCAATTCATATATGTTGTACGAAAGGCTCCCTTCCTCCACGAAGCTATCGGGCCATACCTCTTTCAGCAAGTGTTCCTTGTCAACAACCTCCAAGGCGTGCTGCACGAGCACCAGCAGAGTCTCGAGAGCCTTCGGAGTCAGACGCACGAGCACGCCGTCTTTGAGTAGTATTCGGCTGCCTGCGTTAAGCAAGAAGGGCTCGAACTCATATAAGTGATTGTCTTGCGGAATCATAACCGCTCTAGAACTCTCTATGACCTCGATAAGAATTTTCTGGGCGCAATTCTAAGAGAATTCAAAAGACTTTTGGGAGCGTCCGAGATTATCGTCTGGTGCGTTGGCGAGGCCGATGAGTGACGTTCTCAAATGCAACCTCCAAAGTCTCGCTAATTATATTTCCGGCTGGGAATGATAGCAATGAGTCATCCAGCATACGGGCAAACGTCGTGCAAAAACGCGGAAGATTGAAAGAGGCGATCGAGATCCACGAATTCTATGTCATCAGGTCGGCGAGCGGCTCATTGCCCGTGAAATGAAAGGAAGGACAACCAACCTGCTGTCACTACCTGCGCTTGCGATAGGCGTAACATTGGCGATGTTAGGGGCGACAGCCACAGCCCAAAATGGAGACCCAAGTCTAAAGACCAACGCCTAGTCACCAACTCCCACCTTCATCTCATCATCAGCCTTCGCCGCAGCTTGAATCTCCGCCTCGATGCTGTCGATCTCCGATGAGACCTTCCGGTTGGCAACTGCTGCGCCGATCCTCTTCCTAGACGGATGAGTGACTGCGTAGACCCGGCTCACTATCGAGCGCCACGCTTCAGTTGTGCCGATGTCATCGAACAGCGAATAGGCTACCGGCGTTACGATCAGAGTCAACAACAGCGAAAGCGTCTGGCCACCTATCACTACTACGGCGATCGCGCGCCGTTCGTCGGAACCCGGACCGGTGCCCAGCGCAAGCGGCATCATCCCTGCCACAAGTGCGAGCGTGGTCATCAAAATTGGTCGAAGCCGGTCGCGGTTCGCTTGAATGATCGCGGCAGGCCTGTCCATTCCGGCTCTTCGCAGCCCGTTCATGTGGTCGATCTGAAGAATCGCGTTTTTCTTTACGACCCCGAACAACACCAGGATGCCCAGAGCAGAATAAAGATTCAGCGTGTTTCCTGTCATCCAAAGCGACAGTAACGCGAACGGTATCGCGAGCGGGAGCGAAAGCAATATGGTTATCGGGTGAACCACGCTCTCGAATTGCGAGGCGAGGATCATGTACATGAAGATGACCGAGAGCAGGAACGCCCAGATGAACTCATTAAAAGTACGTTCCAGCTCGCGAGCGCGCCCTGACACTGCGGTCGAATATGCGGCAGGCAGGTTCATGTTTGCTACTTCGTTTCGAAGGGCGTCGAGCCGGTCGGATAGCGCGTGACCCGGTCCCACCGACCCTCTCAAGCTGACTTGCCGTTGTCGATCCAGTCTTTCGATGCGCGACGCCGTCGTAGCGGGAGTGATCTTCACCAGATTATCGAGTCGCGCGAGTCCCCCACTCTGACGCGGAACATACAACCGCGAAATAGTCGCCGGGTCGTTTCGCTGCCCCTGGCTCAAGCGGATCTGAACGTCATAGTCGTCATTGACGGAGTCGTCGCGAAAACGCGATACCCGCTGATCGCCGCCGACCATCAATCGCAGCGCGCTTGCGATATCCTCGGTTGAGACACCCAGGTCGGCAGCGCGCGCCCGATCTATCTCAACCCGCAGTTCGGGCTTGTCCAGCTGCAGGGACGTGTCCGCATCAACGATTCCAAGCTGAGGCGCTTTCTGCCGAAGCTGCTCGGCATACTTTACAAGCGTTTCAAGGTCGGGGCCGCGCAGAACAAAGTCGATTTCCGAACCGCCGCCTCCGATGTTGATCGACCGGGCGTTGCGAACCGAAGTGCGCAGGTCTTTGTACTTTCGAAGCCGGGTGCGAATCTCCTGCATAACATCGCGCTGCGAGTAGTTACCCCTGAACGCCGCGAGCGGCCTGCCGTGAATGATTCCATCCCACACCCGCGCGACGGAAAACGCGCGTTCTTCGATGGGCGCGATCCGCACGTAAGCGCCGCCTTGATTCACACCGCCGATAAAGCCGCCACCGGCAGTCGCAAGCACCACGCGAACTCCCGGCGTAGACTGCAAGTCAGCTTCAACCGCGCGCATCACATTGTCCATCGCTTCCATGCTGGTGCCTTCGCGCGCGTTAATACCCACGTCGAACTCGGACTCATCCACGTCGGTGGGGATGTAGTCCTGCTTGACAACCTTGTAGAGAGGGATCGACGAGAAGATTACAATTAGCGCGATTGCAGCCACTGCTGCTCGATGATGAATAGCGAGCTTCAACATCCACGTGTAGGCGCGGTCGATCAACGCGTAGAAGCCACGTCTGGATTTCGCTGCCTCGTCGGAGTGAGCGTCTCCGGACCTGAGCAACCGCGCGCTCATCATTGGCGTCAGGGTGAACGAAACGAGCAGGCTCACAAGAATCGCTACCGCCGCGGTGATGCCAAACTGGTACAGGAACCGTCCGGAAATGCTGGACATGAAAGACACAGGCACGAAGATGACCACGAGGCTCAACGTCGTCGCCATCACCGCAAGTCCAATCTCGGCGGTGGCCGCGCGAGCCGCCTCCCAGGGATGCATCTTCTTCTCCTCTACGAATCGGAAGATGTTTTCGAGCACAACTATCGCGTCGTCAATAACCACTCCGACCATCAGCACAAGCGCCAGCATCGTGACGCTGTTCAGCGTGAAGTCGAGCGCTCGCATCATGCCGAAGGTAGCGATCACCGACGCAGGAATCGCGATAGCCGCGATAACCGTTGACCGCCAGCTTCGCATGAAGGCCAGCACAACCAGGGATGCCAGGATGCTGCCCAGCACAAGGTGAATTGTAATCTCGTGCAGCGCGGCGTAGATGTAACGCGACTGGTCGCGGATCACTTCCATCTTGACGTCTGTGGGAAGCTGGCCTGCAATGCGTGCGAGATTCGCTTTTGCAGCTTCGATGACTTCGACCGTGTTCGCCCCGGTCTGCCGTCTCACCTCGAGCGTCACGGTGGGCACGCCGTTTAACCGCGCGACCGAACGCTGCTCCTTTGTCCCGTCTTCGGCAAAGCCCACATCTCGTATGCGGACTGGTGCCCCGTTGATCGTGGCAACGACCAGGTCGTTGAAGACGTTCGGATCCGCAACGCGGCCCATCGTTCGCAGCGTCTGCTCGCGCGAACCCTGGGTAACATTGCCGCCGGGGACGTCGGCGTTTTGGCGGACGATTGCGTTGCGGACAGTGGTGATCGGCATCTGATAGGCGGCCAGCCGATCCGCATCGACCCAAACATTAATGGCGCGCCCAAGGCCGCCGACGATGTTTATTTCGCCCACTCCGGTTGATCGCTCGAGCAGCGGCTTTACCAGTTTATCCGCCAACTCGGTGAGCTCTCGGACTGTTCGGTCCGCTGATAGAGCTACAGTCATCACCGGAGACGAATCGTTGTTGAACTTATTTACGATAGGCGGGTCGACGTCTCGCGGCAGATCGCGGATGACCGTCGCAACACGGTCGCGAACGTCCTGCGCGGCTGTGTCGATGTCTCGATCGAGATTGAAGGTTGCAAAAACGACAGATGTACCCTGACCCGAGATCGAGCGCAATTCCTGAATGCCCTCGACCGTGTTGACGGCCTCTTCGATTTTTTGCGAGACCTCGCTCTCGACTTCTTCAGGTGAGCCGCCCGGCAATGAAGTGCGCACGCTTACGTTGGGGAGATCGAACGACGGAAATCGATCCACCCCCAGCCGAAAGTAACTGGCCGCGCCAACCACCACCAGGGCGAGAATTATCATCGCCGCGAAGACCGGCCGCTTGATGCAGATTTCTGCAAGTTTTTGCATAAATACGAAAGTCTCTGGTTTCTCGTTTCTGGTTTCTGGTTTTTTTACGCGCCCTAACAACCAGAAACTAGAAACCAAAAACTACAAACCCTGAATTATTCCGTTATCACCACCGGCTGACCGGATTGAAGGTTGCCGGGGTTGATCACAACCGCGTCACCCACCTTCAAGCCCGAGAGAATTTCAGCCCAATCCCCGGTGCGCCGGCCAAGAGTAATGGGAGTCTCTACCGCGTTGCCATCTCGCACCAAAATAACTTTGTCGATGCCCGCAAAGCTGACGATCGCATTCAACGGCACCGCCATCACGGCATTGCTGCCGGCCGAGACTATCTCCGCGCGCGCGTAGGAGCCCGGCCGAAGCTGGCCGTTGTTGTGCACTTCGGCTTCAACTATCAAGACGCGATTCTCTGCTGTGATTGTAGGGCTGATGCGCGCGATCTTGCCGGTGTACACGTTAGCGTCGCCCTCGAGGGTTACTCGCACCTGTTGCCCGACGTGTACGTTGCGAGATTCGCGTTCCGGGACATCGGCGCGGAGCCGCAGCGGGTCCATCCTGACGACGTTGACGATGGGTGCGCCCGCTGCGAGGTATTCACCGATGCTGGCGCGTTTTTCTTGCACGACACCGTTGAATGGGGCGTAGATCGAGGAGTCGCCAAGTTGTTGCCTCGCGATCTCGAGCTCCGAACGCCGCTGCACGACCAGAGCCTGGCGGTTTCGAATCTCTTCGACGGCATCCTGATAACGGCTGACGGCGACTTTGTGCTCGGCTTCCGCGCCATCAAGTTGCGCCTGTGCCAACACCCCGCGTTGAAACAGGTTCTGCGCTCGCTCGAGTTTTAGCTTTGCTTCGTCGAGCAACGCGCGCGCCTGCCTGACCGTTCCCGTCTTCTCAGGATCGATGCGATCGTCTTTACCTTCGGGAGACAAGCCGACACGAGCGCGCGCCTGAGCCAGCGCGGCTTCGGCTTGCTGAAGCCGCAGTTGATAATCCTGTTGCTCGATCTGAGCGATGATCTGTCCTTGCCTCACCACCGTTCCCAGATCGACTGCGATCGACTTCATCCGTCCCGGCACTTTGGCGCTGACCGTCGCCTGATCGTAAGCCGCAAGAGTCCCCGTCACGGTCACCGTTTGTTCCATCGGGATTTCCGTTACCTGGACGACCTTTACGGGCCGAGGTTGTCTCGCTTCATTTCCGGCTGTATTCCTCGCGGACACCGGATACCCGCTCTTGCACGAAACGGTTGAGAGAACGATCGCAAAGAATACGAGCCCCGGCAGAATGTTGCGCGGCAAACGTGACGACTCTGGACAATTGATTTTTGTTGGATCGAATAACATTGGTCTAAATGATACCTTGACTTAATGATACCTTTTTTTGTTTTGGAGCGCACGACGGGTCACTTTACGGAGATCCAGCTGCTCATTCCCTGCCCTGTGTTCCGATGGACGCAGTCGTCGAGGCACACTCCCGGCAATTCACAAGTACGGTCAATCTGTTCGAGGGGTTACGGCTATCGGCAGTCATGCGCAATGGCCGATGTTCCACTTCGAGCTAAGCGGGTATAGCCGGGTGATTGAGACCGGAGAGGATCAGAAGCCCGGCGACAGAGCGTTCAGTGCGACGGTGCCGCCCCGGCAACTCGGAACACAAGAAAGTAATCCATTCCGTCGGGTTTCACGAAGTCGTATTTTTCCACAAGCGAGAAGCCCGCTTCCGCGGCTTCTTTCACCACGACGCGAAAGTTGATGCCATGGTCCTTACCGCTGCCATCGCGATCTATGACCCCCACCAGCGCGCCCGGCCGCAGCGACCCGCGAAGCCGAGCAAGCAGCATAATCGGTTGAGCTATCTCGTGGTAGGTTTTGAGGATCAGGACCGCATTAACGCTGTCGGGAGGAAGCTTCGGGTCATCCTCCGTCCCAAGCACGGTGCGAATGTTTGAGAGCTTCTCAACTACGGCGCGCTCTTCGATGTAGCTGAGATAATCGGAATTGATTTCAACCGCGTAGACCGTGCCTTTCGTTCCAACGCGTCTCGCCGCTCTAACCGTAAACCAGCCCGACGCGGCGCCGATGTCCGCTACGTTCGAGCCTTGCTTGATTCCCAGGAGATCCATCACGCGATTGATCTGGAGGTTCTCAGCTCGTTTCGGGTCTTCGAAGATCGACAGGTCGCCATCGTAAGGCGTGCTCGTCGGCCTTGTTATGCGCCGGGCGTCTGTAGGGTTTTGGGATTGTACGCCTCTCGCAACCGCCTGCTGACCCGAGACGAATGAAGTGGCAACGACGAGAATGGCTGTTACGAGTTGAGCTGCGACGAGTCGAATGTGGTACCGCACGATTACCTTTTTGCCCTTCGTGATCCGTACGATATTGTACGTCATCACCCGAACGTTGCCCTGACCATGGCCGACAGTTTCATCTCACGGCTCAGGCGGCTTCTGTGATTCGGTGAGCGGCTCTACGAATAACAACGCCGACAACCGCTGGCTGCTGAATGGGATGTCTACACCGTCGTTTATCAGATCGCTGCCGCTGGAGATTTTCTCCATCCGCGTATCTACATCCACGACACGGTAGGTCACCCAGGGCTTCAGCTTCGCCAGCTCCACGTGCTCATCGAACGCTCCATTTCGCTGCCATCGATAAAGTAAAATCCCCGCGTTACGCCGCCTCTTGCTGTAGAACGTTACGCCGGCAGTGCCCGAATTATCGTCGGGTAATTGCAGATCGTAGATGCAGGAAGACTTCAGATGATTCAAGGTCCGATAGTTCTGGATCTCTTTCAGGATGATGCTTCGCTGGCGCTCGCCGATCTGCGATAGGTCTGTCGAGAAGCCCCAAACTCCAGCCATCGCGCTCCGGCAATAGAGCCGCAGCGTTTCGTCATCGCTTTGATCTATTCCATCCAGATTGATGGTGAAACGAAGCGCCGCCCACGGAAAAATGAAGTCCAACGCATTTAGCGCAACCTTTATGTTTCCTTGGGGGTCTGGTTTTCCTCTGCTGCCGAGATCGCAAAGCCAGCTCGTCTGAGTAGCCAGCAAGGTGAACTCATTGATCATTCGGCCGCCGTTCAGGCAATTCTCAATTGTGAGATCGGGATTCGCCCGACGCACAGCCTGCAGCGCATTCTGAAAGCCGATAACGTTCTTCATTGCCCCGGCCCGCGACTGCTCAGTGAATAACCACTTGTCGTATTTCCAGTAGTCCACGGAATACTTATGTCGCAGCATTTGCACGTGTTCCGTTAAATGATCCGGGAAGGCGGCCTGGGACATATCAACAAGATACCCGCCAATCAAGTTAGAAACCACCGCCGGCTGTTCAAATGTTAGGGCCAGGTCATTGTTGGTTGCACTCACATATTGTGGCGTCGACCACAGACCGGGTTTGATGCCGTTTCTCTTTAGTGAAGCGAGCATCTGTACGAACTCATGGGGTTGGAATTTGGTGGAGTCAGGCTTCCAGAGCCCGTCGGCAAACCAACCAGCATCGATGATAAACGCCTCAAATGAGTAACGCGACATTGATGCGATTTGTCGTTTCAAAAAATTGCGATCCACTCGCTGGCGAGCCGCATACCAATGATTGTAGATCAGCGGAAATGACAGCGAAGGGCTGGGATACAGCGTCTGTCCCAGTGAGTATCGCTGCCGCATCCAGGTTGCACGGTCATTGATGTCATCCGCCCCTGGTATCGGCGTCACCAACAGCGCCGGGCCATCAATCGTCTCGCCCCTATTGAGTACAAGTTGCGTCTCTTCAGGCGGCAACCCAACTGAAAAGTTGAAACCACCCTTTCCAAGGCCCTGGATATTGGCCGTCCAACCGCCGCACCACTGCACCCCAAAATATATCCGATTGTCGGTGCCCCCAACGACCCAGTACGGATTGACACCGTCTTGGGCATCATCCGAGCTGTGCAGCCGGCTGCCGAGGCGGATGCGGTTGGCGCTGTTCAAAGTCTGCTCGATACGGTTGTATTCGAGGGATCGCCACCAGCGCGCCCATTGTGATTTTCCTGCGACATCCCAACTGGCCAACCATGCCGGAAACGAATCGATCACCCACGCTGTCTTGCCCCGATTCGACAGCCGAACATGCAGGCGAAAGACTTGCCCCCGTTTCGGCAACTCGACAATCCAGCTGATGAGCATTCTGTCCGCAACCTGACACGTTGCTTCGGCGGTCGTGAAGTCAGCTCCTTCTGTAATCCTCCAATTCGCTATCGTGGTCCGGATTGTGGAACCCAACGACTCCGGAAACCAGGCGCTAAGACCCTCGGGTGTTCCCAGATCACGAAACACCGTCTGGCCCGTCGCCTGCCACACGGCTTCCTCGATCACAGGAACGCCTTCGGGCGTGACATTAAGCTTTAAACGCAATGTGTCGTTGCTTATATCTTGTGCCTGTGCTGGTTGCCCGATCGACCCGGTATCATTGCCGCCCAGGGAAAGCGCAAATGTCCATGCGAGACAGAGGATAAGCGCACGGATCCAACGACCATAACTCCACAGCTTGACGGGTTCGTGTAGCCTGCTCACAAGAGGGGATAGGCTTGGGTGCGCAGAATCGTCAGTCATCATTTCCCCCGATCAAGAGAACGTACACAGAACGCGATTCCTCAACTGAGTCGATACGAGCGGGAGAATCCTGGCGCAAGCTCGAGTTCATACTCACTTAGACGGGGTGATGACGATGTTTCGGAAATAGATCTGCGTGTGATCGCCTTGCAACATAATTGGCCCGGGGTCACCTTCATTGCTTTCAAGCGCGCCTCCGGTGATTCCCGGGATCTCGACGTTGTCGACGATAAGCGTGCCGTTGAACACAACGGTGACTCTGCGACCGAGCAGTGTGATGTCGAGGGCCTGCCACTCCCCGGCCTTTTTTGCGGGATTGCTCGAAGGCGTTATAAAGCCGTAGATGCCGCCCATGCGATGGCTCTCGGGTTCTTTACCAAAGTCGTCCTGGATCTGGACCTCGTAGCGGCCTCGCAGATACACGCCGCTGTTGCTCTTTTCAATCATCTTGAACTCAACGTGCAGCTTGAAGTCGATGAACTTTTGTTGGGTGATAATATCGGTGCCGCGAGGCATGTTCTGCATCACGCCGTCAACCACTTGCCAGAACGCAGCTTGCGAGCGACCAGGTGGAACGTTTTTGGCGTTGCGCACTTTCCATCCTGTGAGATCGCGTCCGTTGAAAAGGGTGATCGGCTTTCCCCATCGAGCAGCTGATTTGGGTTCGAGGCCCGGCGCGCGAACGGCAGTCCATTTAAGTGTCCGGCCTTCGCGGTCAAGCGTCGTGCCTTCAAGTCGCTTACCGATCAGATCGGCTTCGTACGTCAGGTCGGTCTTTTGCGGTTCATACTGAACCGGGAGACTGAAACTCAAATGTCCGTTTTCGAATGTGATCGATTTGATCGGCCGCTGACTCCCGACGCGGCCGACGAACCGTCCGGCGAGCTTGTCCCCTTCACGGGTCGCCTCAAACCACGAGGGATACGGGACGCCGTCGGCGTCTTGCACGGTCATGTCCCAACGCCCAATTATTCCGTCATTCGACGGCAGGCTTCGGGGCGAACCGTCTGCGCTGATAAGAAGCGCGCCCGGTAATGTCGCGCACAAAACCATTAGGATGCTTCGCTTTATCATTCGCTTGTCCCTTTTCTCTCGGTCAGTCCTTTAGATGATCCATCAGATTTGGACCGGCTTTTTACCAATTTCTCATTGCAAACCGACCGGGCAACAGGATAATAGTAGCCTTTCACCTATCGAGCAACCGCGCTCAATTGTGCGCCAGCGCCACAGTGTTTTGAACCGTGGGAGGGTCGCTGCGAGGCCGCCTTACCACGCGCGGGAGCCTGACCTAATTGAGGGAGCCCAGAAGGACGCCCGTACAACGGAGATTGACTATGAACCAAACATCTCGACGAGAGTTTATCAAGCTGACTACGGCAACGACCCTGGCGGCCGCAACATCCACAACGATCCTTGCCGGGCCAGAACAGCCCAAACCGGTTGCGCCAAGCGACAAGATCAGGCTCGGACTCATCGGAGCCGGCGGGCAAGGAATGGGCGACACGCGCGAAGCCTTGAAAGTACCGGGGATCGAACTCATCGCGGCCGCCGATCTTTACGATGGACGCCTCGTTCGTGCCAAAGAGATCTGGGGCAATCAAGTCTTCACCACCCGCGACTATCGCGAAGTACTCGCACGCTCCGATATCGACGCGGTAATCATAGCCACTCCCGATCACTGGCACATGCGTATTTCCAACGAAGCGATGAAGGCCGGTAAAGACGTCTATTGCGAAAAGCCGATGGTGCAATTGCTCGAGCAGGGCAAGCACGTCATCGAGACGGCGCAAAACACAAACCGCATCTTTCAAGTCGGGAGCCAGCGAGTCAGTTCAATCGTATACAAGAAGGCGAAAGACCTGCTTGCCTCGGGAGCCATCGGCGAGCTGAACATGGTTGAAGCGTGGTGGGACCGCAGCAGTGCGATCGGCGCCTGGCAATATTCCATACCACCGGACGCTTCGCCGGACACCGTCGACTGGGACCGCTTCCTCGGCGACGCACCGAAACGCTCGTTCGACGCGACCCGATTCTTCAGGTGGCGAAACTATCGCGATTACGGAACAGGTGTCGCGGGCGATCTGTTCGTTCACCTCTTTTCGGGTTTACACTTCGTAGTCGGAACAACTGGCCCTACTCGAGTGATGGCGACAGGCGGGACGCGATACTGGAAAGACGGGCGAGACGTGCCCGACGTGATGCTGGCCTTGTGCGATTACCCGAAGACCGCGAACCATCCAGCCTTCAATCTGGCTCTGAGAGTCAATTTCGCGGCCGGCGCCAACGAGACCTCTGGTTTTAGGTTCATTGGAAGCGAGGGCGTGATGACGCTTTCGGGTGTCGTCAGCGTTGCCAAGAAACAACGCGCGAAGGAGCCGGGCTACACGATCGATACCTTCCCCAAGGCGACGCAGGAGGCATTCCTGAAGGAGTATCGCGCAAAGTACCCGGAGAACAAACAAGACATCAACGCTTCGAGCCAGGACACCTATGCGCCGCCCTCCGGTTACAGCGACTCAGTCGATCACTTCACCAATTTCTTTGAAGGCATGCGCTCTCGCAAACCGGTAGTGGAGGACGCGGTGTTCGGCTTCCGCGCAGCAGGTCCGCCCTTGTTGTTGAACCGGAGTTACTTCGATAACCGGGCTTACGAGTGGAACCCGGAAACGATGATGTTCAGTAAGGAACGAGGTGCTTAACTGAGACCGGGGCGAAGACAATGCTCGACCTTTTTGCGGTGTCGGTGGTACTGATCAGGGTGCTTGCAATCCTGCTGATTGTGAACGCTACGGCGGCAATTCTAGCGACAATCGTTTTCATTCGACAGTCATCCTCGACCGGTGAGTTTTCAGACTCAACGGACATTCCGGTGGTGGCAGCGTTGCTGACCCACCTCGTGCTTGCGGCGGTTCTATTGATCTTCTCGAGGAAGTTGGGTCGACTCGTGACGCGGGGCTTGGAATACCGACGTTCAAGTTGATGAAAGGAACTACTTCGTTGTACAAGCCGTGGCCTTCTCGATATTGGGTGCGTATGTCCTGGTTTACTCGGTACCTTCCCTGATCAAAATGATTGCCATTTCGGTTCTTCCCCCTTTGAGCGATCAAGGAGGCACTCTCATAAGGACCAGAGTGCGGGTTGAGGACATCGCTCAGGAGGTAGCTAAGACCGGAATTGGCGTTTGCCTCCTGTTTGGTTGGAGGAGACTAGTCGACCTACTACGATCAATGTGGAAAAAAGGGATATCGGCCGGGAGCCCCGAGTGATTTCTTTCACAAGTCGTTCCAGGAGTCCCGTTTCTCACCCCCGCAATCGACGCTCGTGGTTCTTAGCTCAAGCGTTGGCCGAGTTCCATTGTTTCAAGCGCTCGAGACTGGCGAGAAAGGGTTTGATCCCCGCCCACAGCAAAGTCGCCGATACGACGTGCGCGAACGAGGCGACGCTTACCAGTGAATATCGAACCGACTGATCGTCTTCAAAAATGAAATCCGTCGCCGCGGCCACGGCTGATGGTCCAAGGCCAAGTCCAATCAGGTTGACCACGAACAAATAGATCGCCGAAGCCTGTCCTCGCATCGCACTCGGCATCATCTGCTGAATCGCCGCCGCGGAAACGCCAAACGGAGCCGCCGCCAGGAAGGCCGACGGAATAAGAAGCGCAACGGCCCAGTACGCACCCGGCACAAGAGGGTAAAGCAACCCGCACGGGAGCCACGCAAGCGCCACAATCAACCCGACCCGCATAGTCGCATCCCGATGGCCGCGTTCCACCATCCAGTCAGCCATCCGTCCCCCCGCCACAATTCCCAGCGTGCTCGCTATCGCTACGACCCATCCGTAAACCTGACCCGCCTGCGCCTCGCTCCATCCATGATTGCGCACAAAGAAAGTTGGGATCCATGCGCTGCTGCCATAAGACGAAAATGACAACAGCGCAAAGCCCACGTTGTGACAGAAGAATGTGCGCCAGTTCTGTTTGACGTACCGCAGCACATCGCCCATCGGAACCTGCGCGACCCTCGTCTTGCCTTCGGCTGACTTAATCAGCCGTATGCCGCGCCTGACAGGCTCCCGCACCGTGTACATGAGAAGGGCAAGAAGCACGCCGGGAAGGCCAACGATGAAAAACACGACTTGCCAGGGACGCGTTGCTCCGACCAATGGCAAATCCCACGTTTCTTGCGCAGAGGCTGCGCCGGCCACCAGGCCGCCCACAATAAACGCGAGACCAGAGCCGATGTAGATCCCCATCGAATAAACGCTGATGGCTGTCGCGCGCCGCCTCGGAGGAAAGTAATCAGTGATCATCGAGTAAGCTGCCGGTGACAACGCCGCTTCGCCTACGCCGACTCCCATGCGCAGCAGCAGCATGTGAGCGAAGTTCCTGGCAAGGCCGCAGGCAGCGGTCATAATGCTCCAAACCGTGAAGCCGGCTGCTATGATCGTTCGGCGGCTCCGCGAATCGGCGAGACGGCCAAGCGGCAGCCCGAAAAAGGTGTAGAAGAGCGCAAAGCTGAATCCCATCAGAAGGCTCATCTGAAAGTCGGATATGCCAAGATCGCGCCGAATCGGGCGGACAAGCAAACTGAGAATCTGCCGGTCGATAAAGGAGAAGATGTACACCAGCGTCAAGACACCTACGACGTACCACGCGTAGCCGATCGCGGGATAAGGTTCGTCCTCTACTTGCGGCTTCTGTGACTGGGCCATCGATTACCTCGCTGTTTTGCGCTTTTCTGTCATAAGCCGGCGACACTATACCGGTTGGCGACGAAAAGCAAGAGGGCATGCTTCAGAGCGTTGCGGTCGCATCCCAAGTTGTGGGATAAGTGCTGTTTTACCGGGAAAGCAGCTTGCCCGCGCTCCCGCGCGAAACCCAGACGCGAGAGGCGCCCGAACAATCCAGGTACGCGACCACACCTTCATGAGGTTAAACGGATGAGCAAAACAACACAGCTGGTAGTTCCTATATTGATCGCCGCCCTCGGCGCTGTTGGTTTTGCGTTCGACCTGTCGGTGCGCGCTGACGGCGAACCCGGCCGCCGGGCTTTCATCTCGGACGGCGTCCGCAACAACAGCAATAGCTCGATCCCGGAGTTGAACGACATCGACGCCCAACAAAGCGAAATGCGCGCTGCGATCGAAAGTTACATCGCCGATCGAGGGAGTCTCGCTCGCTTCTACAACGTGGAAGCCTCGCCGGCGAGACAGGCGCGAATGAAGCAGTTCTACATCGACTGGCTCTCAGCACTCACCAAGCTCAACTTTGATGCGATGAGTCAGGACGGCCGCGTCGACTATCTGTTGTTCAAGAACCACCTCGACCACGAGCTGCGCCTTTTGGACATCCAGGCAAAGGCTCTCGCAGAGATCGCAGCGCTTGTTCCTTTTGCTCGAACGATCACCGATCTCGAGGATGCTCGGCGGAGAATGGAACGAGTCGATTCGCCGAAGATCGCGGCGGCGCTTACGATGTTAGCCAGGCAGATCGACGCCACCAGCAAAACGGTGGAGGCAGGACTCAAACCGGATGCGAAGTCTGATGCGGTCAAACCGAAAAGACCAATAGCCAACCGCGCAGCCGCGACGATCGGCGCCCTGCGCGCAACACTGAGAAACTGGTTTGGCTTTAACAACGGCTACGATCCGATCTTCACCTGGTGGGTGCAAGAGCCCTACAAATCGGTCGATCAATCGCTCGAGAAGTTCGCGACGTTGTTGCGAGAGAAGGTCCTGGGGTTGAAGCCCGGCGACACGACTGAGATCATCGGCGACCCCATCGGTCGCGAAGCGCTAATGAGTGAGCTTGGTTACGAGATGATCCCGTACACTCCGGAGGAGCTGATCGCGATCGCGAACAAGGAATATGCCTGGTGCGAAACCGAAATGAAGCGCGCTTCGCGTGAGCTCGGTTACGGCGACGACTGGATGAAGGCGCTTGAATATGTGAAGACATTGTACGTCGAACCGGGCAAACAGCCTGAGCTTATTCGCGAGCTGGCGATTGAAGCGATCAAGTTCGTGGACGATCACGACCTGGTCACCGTGCCGCAACTCGCCCGGGACACCTGGCGAATGGAGATGATGACGCCCGAACGCCAGCTTGTAAGCCCGTTCTTCCTCGGCGGAGAGACGATTCAGGTTTCATATCCCACAAACACAATGGGCCACGAGGCGAAGATGATGAGCATGCGCGGGAACAACATCCATTTTTCCCGGGCGACCGTGTTTCACGAGCTGATCCCGGGCCACCACCTTCAGGGGTTCATGACCGCCCGGTACCGAACCTATCGGCAGCTCTTCACTACGCCGTTTTGGGGTGAGGGCGGAGCGCTTTATTGGGAGATGCTGCTATGGGATATGAACTTCGCCAAGTCGCCGGAGAACCGGATCGGCATGCTCTTCTGGCGAATGCACCGCTCTGCCCGAATCATCTTCTCGCTGAGTTTTCATCTGGAAAAAATGACGCCTCAGGAGTGCATAGACCTTCTCGTCAAACGGGTGGGTCACGAATTGGACAACGCGACTGCGGAAGTTCGCCGGTCGTTTGGCGGCGCTTATGGGCCGTTGTATCAGTGCGCCTACTTGCTTGGCGGCTTGCAGCTGCGCGGGCTGCGTCGTGAGCTTGTGGATTCGGGCAGAATGACCAACCGCGCTTTTCATGACGGAGTGCTGAAGGAGAATCGGATACCGATCGAGATGGTGCGAGCGAGTTTGTCGAAGCAAAAACTAACTCGCGATTTTGTTTCGAGTTGGAAGTTCTATGGCCCAACCCCCGGGCAGTGATTTGTTGAACACATGTACCGTAGACTGTCTAGTCTGCGATGACTCGAACGCAGACTGGACAGTCTACGCTACGTCACTCTAGCGCGATGAAAAAGGACTCCTCCTTCAGACTCGATTCGAGTTGGAAGCTATGGCCCAAACACCGGCCAGTGATTTGTTGAACACATGTACCGTAGACTGTCTAGTCTGCGATGACTCGAACGCAGACTGGACAGTCTACGTTACATCACTCTAAGC
>JBASRM010000530.1:0-10450 GCA_049273835.1 Blastocatellia bacterium
ACAAACGGCGGCGCCAATTGGGCGTCCGCCAATAACGGTTTCGGCTTCACCCCAATTGTCAACGCGCTCGCCATTGATCCCTCCAACACCTCGGTCCTGTATGCGGGACTCAGTTTTAGTGGTGTGTTTAAGAGTACGAACGGGGGCTCGAACTGGACCCAAACCGTGCTGACAAATATAAACGTACGCGATCTGTTAGTCGATCCGTCAACGCCGTCAACGGTCTATGTCGGCGGTGAAGGCGGTGTCTTCAAGAGTACGAACTCCGGGAGCACCTTCAATACCATCAACGCAGGCCTCACCAACAAGAGCGTGAACGCTCTGATGCTTTCTCCTACCGATTCAAATACTATCTACGCGGCAACCGCGAACGGCGTGTTCAAATCCACTAACGGGGGAACCGCCTGGAGCGGGGTGAACTCCGGACTGGCCGGATCAATCATAAACACTATCGCAATCGATCCAATCACTCCGGAAAATATCTACGCAGGCTCTACCGCGGGGAGCGCCGATGCGTTCGTGACACGGTTGAATTCATTAGGGACTGCAGCGGTCTTTTCAACCCTGCTTGGAGGAAGCAATTTCGATCAGGGTACCGGCATCGCCGTGGATTCAGCTGGGAATTCCTATGTAACAGGCTTTACAGGCTCGACCAACTTCCCCACCACACCCGGTGTTTTTCAGAGCCTGTCGAGCAGTTTTAGCAATGATGCCTTCGTCACCAAACTGGACGGATCGGCCGGGCTGGTTTATTCAAGTTATCTCGGCGGCACCAGCTCTGACCAGGGGGCCGGCATAGCGGTGGATACGGCTGCCAGGGCTTATGTCACCGGTCAGACGCAATCCAACGGTTTTCCTGTAACCGCGGGCGCATTTCAGACTCTCCTCGGCGGTACGTCAAACAGCTTCAGCAGCGATGCCTTTATCTCGAAATTTGCCGCGACGCCGATCCTCAGTACCGACCTGCGTATTTCGATGACTGCCTCGCCGCCTTCCGGAGTAGCCGGTTCAACCATCACCTATAATATTACGATCACCAATGATGGGCCTGAGCGAGCGTCGAATGTGATCGTGAGTGATGACTTGCCGGTCACCACGGTCTTTCAAAATTGCAATTCGCAATTCGAGTGTTCAAGTGCGGGCAACAGCGTGACCTTCAATATCAATTCGCTTGACGTTGGGGCGTCCTCGAGCATGAGCATCTTTGCGAAGGTCAGTTGCGCAATTAGCGGCAGCACCCCCATTAACAATACGGCCTCGGTCAGTTCGTCGGCAATTGATCCGAATCCAACTAATAACTCGGCCAATGCCTCGACGACCGGCACGCCGCCGCCGACCGCTGTGCTTACTCCTACAAGCCAGAATTTCACCGTTAATGGAGGGTCCGGCTTCATCAGTGTTAACTTCGGAGGAAGCAGTTGCTCGTGGACTGCTGTTAGCAATGTTCCCTGGGTAACGATCACCTTTAGCAGCAACTGCTGTAACGGGTCGGTCAACTACTCTGTAGCGTCCAATCCGGGTGCGCCGCGTTTGGGCACTTTAACCGTCGCCGGTCAGACTTTCACTGTTAACCAGGCTGGTACTTGCGCAGTCTCCATCATGCCCACCGCCGCTTCATTTGGAGCGAACGGCGGAGTGGGCGCGGTCAATGTCACCGGTCCTCCCGGATGCGCCTGGACGGCAGTGAGCGGCGCCCCATGGATCATTATTACTTCAGGAGATAGCGGCGCCGGCAACGGCAGCGTTGGATATACCGTAGCAGCCAATACCACGTTGAGTAATCGAACCGGGTCTATCAACATCGGCGGGCAGACGCTGGCTGTCACCCAGACTCGACCTGCCGGTTCCAACCGAACAACTTTTGACTTTGACGGCGACGCGAAAACTGACATTTCCGTTTGGCGTCCATCATCCGGCACGTGGCTGATCATCAACAGTGGCGATGCGTCAATCAGAAATCAGGGATGGGGCGTCACCGGCGATCTGATCGTGCCGGGAGATTACGACGGAGATGGCAAAAGCGACCTGGCTGTGTGGCGCCCGTCAAGCGGCACGTGGTTCATCGTCAACAGCTCGAACAGCACCGTCACCACTCTGGGATGGGGAGTCAGCGGTGACACACCGGTACCGGGCGACTACGACAACGACGGTAAGACGGACATTGCGGTTTGGCGTCCTTCATCCGGTACGTGGTTCATAATCAAGAGCTCGAACGGATCGATGACCACCACCATATGGGGGGTAAGCGGCGATTTGCCTTTGCCAGCCGACTACGATGGGGACGGCAAGGTTGACGTAGCCGTTTGGCGGCCTTCGACAGGATCCTGGTTCATCGTCAACAGTACAAATGGCTCGATCAGAAACCAGGGCTGGGGCGTCAGCGGCGATCAGCCGGTGCCAGGCGATTACGACGGAGACGGAAAAACTGACCTTGCAGTATGGCGGCCGTCGTCGGGCGCCTGGTTTATCATCAACAGCTCCAACAGTTCGAATATCGCCATCGGATGGGGAACCAGCGGCGATAAGCCCGTCGCAGCCGATTACGACGCGGATGGAAAGATTGACGTCGCCGTATGGCGTCCGTCAGACGATACGTGGTTTATCATTAAGAGCACAAATGGCTTGATCACGACGGTGACGTGGGGAGACATTAACGACATAGCCGTACCGTCGGCTTACACAGGGATGTAGGGGGCACGCCTTGAAACGTCTCACACGATAAATCCTAATCCCGTCCGTTGCTCCTGATCAATCAGCTGTGAGTGCGGTTGATGAGAGCCATGTAGTGGGTTTGAGCAATCGCACTCACTTAACAACAGGAAAGCACCCGTAGTCGCATAACGAGTTCGCGATCGCTGCGCGTATCGTCCTAGGATCCGTCGACCACCTTCCTGGCATTTAACAGTTGCGTCTGTATGACTGTTTACTGCCGCCCACCTTCCGCTCAATTGCAGTTCAATCATGAGACAAAATCATGGAAAGGTCTGAACAGCCAACCTGCGGCACCTTGATGCGGCTCGACAGGGCAATATAAACTCTTGCCCTGTCAGTTCAACTCAGTGAGTCCCGCGAGGAATGGAAATGCAAATTAGACGCGCCAGTAGTGAACTCCGCTTAGTGTGCGCCCGTCATTTCGTTTCGGTTGAAATCAATGTATTGCCGGCTTGGCTCTCGCTCAGACTCCCGTCGCGGAAGCGGTGCTGCGGAGAATACCCGCACATTCGCGCAGCTCAACCCATGAGATACATTCTGTTGGTTATGTAGCATGGCCGGAGATCACAACAAGGAACACTCTCACAGCCAAACGAGCAACCGTCGGCGCCTCACCGTTGTGCTCGCGCTTACATTCGCGTATATGCTTGCGGAGGCGATTGGCGGGTTCCTCACCAACTCTCTGGCTTTGCTCTCGGACGCCGGGCACATGCTTGCAGACGTAGCTTCTTTGGTGCTCGCGCTGCTTGCGTTATGGTTTGGCGCCCGGCCGGTTACTACAAAAAAGACGTACGGTTACTATCGCATGGAAATTCTGGCCGCACTGGTAAATGGCGCGGCGCTGGTGGTCATCTCTCTTCTGATCTCATACGAGGCCTTCCATCGAATCAAGTCACCCGAACCCGTGGAGGGCTTCAAGGTCACAGTGATCGCAATCGGCGGACTTGCGATCAACGCCGTGAGCGCTTTCGTATTGCATTCGGCCTCTCGCCAGAACCTGAACATGCGCGGCGCGTTTCTTCACGTGATGGGGGACGCGCTCGGCTCGGTAGGAGCTATCGTAGCGGGCGTACTAATTTGGAAATGGGGCTGGGTACTGGCAGACCCGTTTATCAGTATCGCTATCTGTTTGTTGATCATCTTTAGCTCGTGGCAGCTTATTCGCGAGTCGGTGAACATACTGTTGGAGGGGACGCCTTCGCACATAAACATCCGCGCCGTAGTGGAGGCTATGCACTCGGTGCACGGCGTTACAGATGTGCACGACCTCCATGTTTGGACCATCAGATCGGGTATGGAGGCGCTTTCAGCTCACGTGACGATCGACCAAGGAATTTCTCACAGGGAAGCGCTTGAAGCGCTCCAGGAACAGTTGCGTTCAGGTTTCAACATCAGACACCTGACGATACAACTGGAGGCCACCACCGAGGAGGATGCTCCGGCCGGCAAGTTGTATCAAATCACAAAGAAGGGCGAGACGGAGTTCGGAGCAAAGGGTTAAGGTCCGGCCAGGGACTGCTCTGACCGGCCATCCGCGATCAATTCCGATCAGCCGGAAACGCTAGTCAACCGGCAACGCATTCGTCGTCAGCTCAGATGCTCGAAACAAATGCAAAAACCTTGAACCTTGCGATATCAGAAGACTCCCGAGCCAAGCCTTCGATCACCCTTGTTCCGATGGTGCTGCTTCTACTCGGCGCAGGAAGCTTGTCGTATTATTTTTGGGGAAGGGACCTCCATCGTTTTACTCAGTGGGTCGCCGCTTACATCGGTTTGTTTATCGGTCAGCTCGCATTCTACTTCGCGGCCTGCTATGCGGTGATCCGATGTCCCGATCGCTCGTCGCGCACGGCGAAATGGGCAACTCTGGCACTGGTTATTTTTTTTGCGATCGCTTTTCGTTCGGTGCTTGTACCGCAACGGGCTTATCTTTCTTCCGATGTTTATCGTTATGTTTGGGATGGTCACGTGCAGACCGAAGGGATCAATCCTTACCGGCACATTCCCGAAGCCGGCGAGCTGAGCGCTCTGCGTGATGACAAGATCTTTCCAAACATTAACCGCGAAGACAAGCAGTGGCTATCACCTTATCCGCCTGTAGCTCAACTGGTCTTTCACGGCGTTTCGCTCATCCGGCCGTTGAGCGTTACGGCCTTTAAGGCGGTGATGTCGTCGTTCGATTTGATCACGATCATTCTCCTGATGCTTGTCCTCGCCCGGAGCGGCATCGATCCCGCTCGCGCTATCATCTTCGCATGGCACCCGCTGCTGATCTTCGAAAGCGCGCACAGCGGTCACATCGAAGCTGTATTCATCACCTTTCTTGTAGCTGCGCTTCTTGCCTGGACGGCTAAGCGGCATGCGCTTACGGGGGTGTTTCTCGGGCTCGCCACGATGGTCAAGTTCTATCCGGTCTTGCTGCTTCCGGTCTTTCTTGTATCGAAGCCCGTTGAATTGCCTGACCGCGATCAACCGGTGCGGCGGCTGGCCTTAAGCGGGCTTCTGAGTGGCTTTATTAACCGACGCAATCTGACAATCGTCGCGGCGTTTGTTGCTACGTGCGTAGCCGTGTACCTGCCGTACCTTGGAGCAGGCAGAAACGTATTTGGTTTTCTGAGCCGGTATATTCAGGAAGAAGGGTTTGTTCAACAAGGTGGGCGGTACTTCCTGCTCGAGCTGTTTCGAAGGCTCTTTCCGGTCCCAACGGTTGTTTTCCTGATCCTGGCAGCAGCCTGCATTCTGGTTGTCGCGCTTTGGTGGTTAACCAGATCAAAACGCGACGCGGTGGATATATCACGTGGCGCAACCGCCGTGATTGGGTTGTATCTGATCATTACGACTCCGCGCTATGCGTGGTACTACGCCTGGCTGGTCCCATTCCTTTGTATTTTCCCGCGAGTAGCATGGCTGTACCTTAGCTGCGCTTCGGCGCTGTTGTATCTAGCCTGGTACACCCCGATGGTCTATCCAGGTATTCCGCTGTGGCTGGGCTGCTGCATTTATGTTCCGGCCGTCGCGTTGCTGGTCCTTGAGCACTGGAAGCGACCAGGAGACTCGCGGCTTGGTTAAGGATTTACTCTCAAGGCTGCTGAGGCGAATCCAGGCTCTTTCGGCCCATTCATTAATCCAAAAGCCACCGCGAAGTAGGCTTGCTTAGAGCACGAGCTTAATAGACACTTGTGTTCCTCTACAGCGGGAGATCAAGGAGAATGCTGAGTTGTCAGACTCGAGTGATGCGATCAATTTTGATTTCGTCGACCGCGCGCTTGCGGGTCGCGTAGTGCTTGTGGCCGGCGGCACGGGCGGGCTTGGAAGCGCAACCGTTGCCCTTCTCGCCAGGGATGGTGCTGAAGTCGTTGCTGGATACTTGGGGCACCGCGAGAATGCCGAAGCCTTGAAACAGGCTGTAGAAGCCAGCTACAAGGCCACGGTTCATCTGGTCGAGGGAGATATCTCAGACCCGGCAGTGCGGGCGCATTATGTTGATACGGCCGACGCAATCGGCGGTGGGCTATACGGCCTGGTCTGCTTCACCGGCGATCCGGCCCGCATAAAGTTTGACGATGTGTCGGACGCAGACTTGCACGATTCGCTGCAGAAGAACTACGTTGCACCACTTCTGTTGGCTCGCGAAGCCGCAACTCGGATAATGCAGCGTGGCAACCAAGGCGCCATCGTGCTGATCTCCACCATGCAAGCGGTAGCCGCATTCGATTCCAGTATCAATTATGCCGGTCCTAAGACGGCTCTGAACGGCGCAGCTCGAATTATGGCAAAGCAATGGGGAGGGCCCGGCGGCCTGCGAGTGAACGTAATCGCGCCTGGTGTAAATCGCGCAGGTATGGCGCTGAAGTCTATCGAGTCCGGTAAATACGATTTTTATCTCGATCAGAAGATCATATCCCGGTTCGGCAAACCCGAAGACGTGGCCAGGGTGGTGAGGTTGCTTCTGGAACCCGATAACTACATCACTGGTCAGATCATCACGGTTGACGGCGGATTGACGCTCCGACGCGATCGGGGTTAAGCGCCCTTGGACGAGGCCCCAGACCGGCTCGCGAGCCAGATAGATTCCGGTCGAGCTCTGTCCCGACTTTGAAACACAATGATAAGAGAGGTGTCGGATGATGCTTGATGTGATAGCGAAGAAAGTGGATCCGCCTCGAGTCCGATTTATTCGCGGCCTTTTTGTGGTATGCATCGCGGTCTGTTGCCTTAGCGCGCAACAGCCGGCGCAGCCAAACATAACCCCGGGAATTCAGACGCTGCTCGATCGAATAACCGCCGATTCTCTTCGCGGGCATCTTTCTTTCATCGCTTCAGACGCATTGGGAGGCCGTAACACTCCTTCGCCCGGACTCGACATCGCAGCGGAATATATAGCCGCTCAGTTTCGGCGCTCGGGTCTTGAAGCCGTCGGCGACGACGGCTACTTTCAAACCGCCACATTCCTGCTCGCCGAGACACCGATGAGCGGCTTTGAGTTGACGATCAAGTCGGGATCCGAAACGCTGAGACTCGGCAAGGATCACCTAAGCTTCAACATCGGCAAAGAGCTGAACATTTCGGCGCCGTTGTTAAAGGTGGATTACGCCGACGCAGCCGTTATTGCGGCGCTTAAACCGGAGCAGGTTGAAGGCAAGGTCGTCATCACTGAAATCCCGGACTCGCGGCGGGCGGAGGAGCCACGCCGTCTCGAGATGTTTTTCGCTCGGAACGCATTCCTTGAAAAGATGAGCGCGTTAAAAGCCGCGCTGGTGATATCGATCGATCGCGTGAGCACTCAAGGCTCCGGCGGTGGACAGGGACGTCTGATTGATCCTGAGAACAGGCGCGCGTTCGCGCAACCGCCTGGCGCCCTCGTAATAACCGTTCACGATCCCAAGGTCGTCAAGCTGTACGACGCGATGAAACCAGGACTCACGTCGGTGGAGCTTTCGATTCGATTGCCCGCGCAAGTCGAGCGGCCGGTGCGTTTGCGAAACGTGATCGGCTTGCTTCGGGGCTCGGATCCGGAATTGAAAGACACTTACGTGTTATTGACGGCACATCACGATCACATCGGCACACGACCCGAACTGGCCGGCGACAATATTTTCAACGGCGCTAACGATGACGGAAGCGGGACGGTTTCCGTAATCGAGCTTGCCTCCGCGCTATCGACGCTGAAGCAGCGTCCGAAGAGAAGCATCGTCTTCATGACTTTTTTTGGCGAAGAACGAGGGCTGCTGGGCTCGCGCTACTACGGTCGACATCCGGTCTTCCCGATCGCTAAAACTGTTGCCGACATCAATCTAGAACAGGTCGGGCGCACGGATACCAGCGAGGGACCGCAAGTAGGGACTGCGTCGTTGACCGGGTTTGACTTTTCCGATGTTGGGATGATTATGGAAACGGCCGGCAAGTCGACGGGAATAACTGTCTATAAGCACGAGCAGAACAGCGACTCGTTCTTTTCCCGAAGCGATAATCAGGCGCTCGCAGACCAGGGCGTGCCTGCTCATACGCTCTGCACGGCATTTGTTTATCCCGACTATCACGGGGCCGGAGATCACTGGGACAAGATCGACTATGCGAACATGGAAAAAGTCGATCGCATGATCGCGGTCTCGCTGTTGCTGATTGCGAACAACCCGCAGGCGCCGAAATGGAACGAAGCTAATCCCAAAACGGCGCGTTATGTGAAAGCGTGGAACGATCATCACGGCAAATGAGACGGCCCAACCGGCCAGTCCAGTGTTGTCCCTCTCGGCTTCGTTTCGCTATTTGTTCAGGGTTGGGAGAAGAGCCATGTTCAAACGCATTCTCGTCGCGGTACTCGCGCTTCTTGTTCAATCGGGTTCGTTCACGCAGGGCTCGCAGGAGTTTCTTTCACCGGACCCAGCGGACCTGATCCTTCGCAACGGTCTGATCTTCACGGTCGACGCCACAAACACCCTAACTGAAGCCGTCGCCATTCGCGGAGGCAAGTTCGTTTTTGTAGGATCGAACAAAGATGTAAACCGGTACCGCGGTAAGCAAACACGAGTGATTGATTTGAAGGGCGCGTTTGTGCTTCCCGGTTTCAACGATAACCACGTTCACTTTGCTTCGGCAGCGCAATTCCTCGAGTTCAACATCATGCGCGTTGCGACCCAGCAGGAATTCGTCGCCCGAGTTAAGGAAGTTGTCGCGCGCCTCCCAAAAGGAGAGTGGATACTTGGCGGCTACTGGGGTGCATATGATCAGTGGGCGGCGGGAAGCGCGGGCGGTGGTCGCCGCGAAGCCTTCTCACCTGATATGCATGCGGTCGAGGCTATCACGAAGGACCATCCCATGTTCGTCCGCAGGTTCGACGATTCGGAGTTCGCAGCGAATGCCGCGGCGCTCCGCGCTGTCGGACTCGATCCCGCCAACCCCAAGCTAATGGATACGGCTCGCGGCGCGACTACTGAAGCCAGGCGACAGGGAACCGAGCCTGCGGGATCGAAGATCGAAGGCGTAGAGTTTCTTCGCGATTCGGGCGGTCGCTTCAACGGGCACATGCGCGGGCGCGGAGTGATGAGTTTGTTCGCTCCGGTGATCCCAAAAAAGTTTTCCCACGAGCGGCGCATTCAACAAACAAAGAACGCGCTTGCTGAGATTCGGCGGTACGGCGTGACCAACGTCAGCGATATGTCGGACGATGAGCAGCTCGAGATCTATAGGGAGCTGCTCAACGGCGGCGAACTGACGGTCCGGGTGCACTTCAGGCCCGGGCTCGACCGCTGGCGGGAAATGGCGGATCGCGGATTCAGGATAGGCTCGGGAGACGACTGGATTCGATTGGGTGCACTGAAAGGCCATATTGACGGAATTATGGGGACCAGCACAGCACGCTTCTTGCAGCCTTACTCGAATGATCCTGCGAACCGCGGAAAGTGGCGTCCGTTAATGGTCGATGAAAAGGGCGCCTTTGTCGAAGGAAAGTTTCTTCGCTATATGCTCGATGCCGACAGCGCGGGGTTGCAGATGACAGTTCACGCGATCGGCGACGAAGCGAACAATGTGTTGCTCAATTACCTGGAAGAGCTGAACCGTCAGAATGGAGTTCGCGACCGGCGCTTTCGATTGGTGCATGCGCAGGTGATTGCGCCGGACGACTTCAAGCGATTGGGCAAGCTGGGTGTCGTAGCCGAAGTACAACCGTTTCATCTGAGCGATGACATGCGCTGGATGGAAGAGCGCATCGGGCGCGAGCGCTGCAAAGGAGCGTATGCGTTCAAGAGCATCAAGGACAACGGCGCGGTGTTATGCTTCGGCACCGATTGGCCCGGAACTTCAGCTTCTGAGTATCCAATCAATCCGATGCTTGGGCTGTACGCGGCGGTGACTCGCCAGACGCTCGCCGGTGAGCCCGCCGGCGGATGGTTCCCCGAGCAACGGATTTCGATAGAAGATGCGATTCGGGCGTACACCTACAACACGGCTTACGCGAACTTCGAGGAGAAGATCAAAGGCTCGATAGAGGTGCACAAGCTGGCGGATCTTGTAGTGCTGACAAAGAACCTTTTACAAGCCTCCCCGCGCGAGATACTCGATACAAAGGTGGTAATGACAATCGTCGGCGGCAAGATAGTGTATGGACAGTGAAAGTCGGTTGACATGGAAATGGCAGGCCGAGCACCAACGTCGCTGATCGCGCTCAATTGGCAACAGCGTTGGGCTCGAAACCGAATCGTGCTACAGTAGCCTCAACATTCAGAAGGTGAAAGTGCTA
>JBASRM010000539.1:0-17201 GCA_049273835.1 Blastocatellia bacterium
GTTCGGCGCCAGCACAAAGAAATTGTTGAAGCCGTGTGCGAGATGCAGGTAGCTGATGAAAGCGCCCATCAACCGAGTCTTGCCTACCCCCGTGGCAAGCGCGAAACAGAGCGAAGGAAACTCGCGCTCGAAATCCGTGACCGATGGGAACTCACTGCGGATGGCGTCGAGCGCGGCTTGAATATCGGCATCCTTAACAGGCGGCGCGATCTCCGTGATGCGGTCGAGAATCTCCAGCGAGCGCCGTTGAGGCGGTCGCAGACTCAGACGACCGGCGATGGCGTTGACGTGACGATTCATCGTGTGGCCCTCCGCCTTCGCGGCGTCGCTTCAGTCTCAGCAGTTTGTTTTGCCTGCTCAACTGCCTGATGAAGTTGTCTCTCCAAAACCCGTCGCGGCGGCAACTCGGTTAAATACTTCGCGACTCGCACTCCGGCCTTATCAAGCTGCAAGAGCTCTATCTGTTCGTGTCCGCCCTCAGCGCATAGGATCAGTCCGAGCGGCGTGTTCTCCTCCGGTTCCATCTCGTACTTCTCTAACCAGCGGAGGTACAGTTCCATCTGACCCTTGTGTGCCGCCTTGAACTTGCCTAGCTTCAGCTCAACAAGCACGAGCCGCTTCAGCCTCCGGTTGTATAACAGCAGGTCGAGGTAGAAATCCTCGCTGTCGATCACGATACGTTTCTGCCTCTCGATAAACGCGAAGCCCGCTCCCATCTCAAGCAGAAACTTTTCAATCTCTCCTAGGATCGCAGTCTCGAGATCCTTCTCCGCGTAAGCTCCGCGTAGACCGAGAAAGTCGAGGAAATACGGGTCCTTGAAAACCAGATCGGCCGTCACCTTGTCTTCCTCTCTTAAATCCTTCAACTGCTGGCGAACAAGTTTCTCCGGCTTCTTTGAAAGTGCTGTGCGTTCGTAGAGCATCCCATCAATCTTCTTGCGAAGTGTGCGCACGCTCCAGTTTTCTATGCGGCACATCTCCGCATAGAAGTCGCTTTGGAGTGGCTGCTTTAGAGGAAGTAGTTCCTTGAAGTGTGACCAGCTCAATTGTCGCGACAGCGCCGCGACAATTTGGGCATCCGGGAAGGACTCTGCGAACTGGACCATTCGCCTAAGGTTCTTTTCGGCGAATCCTCTCCCATATCGCTCAACCAATTGTCGCGACAGCGTAGCGACAATCTCTTCGCCGTACTCCGCCCGCCCACCTTTCAGTATTTCGTGGTTAATCCGCACGCCGATTTGCCAATAGAGAATCGTTAGGCCGGCATTCACCGTCACGGCCACCGCCGAACGCGCTTCTTCGATCATCCGTCTGATGTCGGAAAACAACGAGAGCTTGATGACTGCCTGCGAGCGCTTGCGCGTCATTCGCCATCCTCCTCGACGAACAACTCTTGCTGGCCGGGTTTGGGCGGGGCCTTCGGAAGGTTCTCGACGCTTAGGCTGTAGTCGTCGTGGCCCCACTCGCAACGCGACAACACCGCTCGCGGAATCTTCTTGACCGTAAGGTTTGCCCACCGCTCGGCCTTGCCGCGAAACGCCGTGCACAGCACCAGCAACGAACGATCAGAGCCGACTTCATCGCTCAACTGCTGAAGCTGATCAGAAGAATACGTTGAATGAGACGTTCAGGCTTGGGGGTCTCAAAAGCATCGACCTTGCCGAACAATCCGTGGATCTCTTTCTTCGCCTCGTCGGTGTGGCAACTTCATCGCTGGGCCACCAGGTCCAAGGAACCATTCCCTCGACCTCTGAAAGATAGCGAATCGTGTTTGGTTGGGAATCTCCGTCTTTGCCAAACCAGATTCGACCCGCGTTGAGCAGTTTCAGGTACTCCGACTCAATCGTGCTCCAACATCGGCCCTCCGGTGGATGGTGAACCACTCCCGTTGGTGTCGTTATCGGATACATTTGATTAGGCCGATATCCTTGAGCGGTCATCGGAATACCGCGCCAACGTCCCTTAGGGTCGTTGTTCGGGTTCTTGTAGATCTTGGCATGGGCTTCAGTGATAGGCACACGGTTTCGAGCGACCTTGAAACGTTCGACATCCTTCGCGTAAACAACCAGGTATTCGTGAACGTCTCCGATAGATTCGCGGTTCTCTCGAGAGTAGCGTTTTTGCCAAACGTTCGTAGCAACGAAATTGGCGCGTCCGCAGACCTCGTCCATCGTCGTAGTGAGCGAAGGCTGCGCCTGTGTTGTAGGGCGGGTCGATGTAGACACACTTAATCTTGCCCGCGAACTCCTGTTCGAGGGCCTTAAGAGCAAGCAGGTTGTCGCCGAAAATGAGCCGATTATCGAACTGGTCATCGTTGGAAACGCGATGTTGCGCGTGGTAAGACTTCTCCGTGCCTTCAAGAAGAATGCGCGGCTCCAGCCGCGGGCGGTTTTCCTTCCCGATCCAAGTCAATTCGAGTCTCTGTAGGGACCTATTCACAGTGATTCTAGGGTCTAAACTCCAAGACTTGCTGAGCTAGTAGCTCCTCCAAGAAAGACGACCGCTTACCTTCCGAAACCTTTGAATACCGATCCTCCAAACGCTCCTTGAGCTTGAACAGTCGCTTTGACGCCGTGTCAGTGAGTTGGTCGTAACAAACTCCTCGAATCTCCGCGTGTTCTACACCGTCTGCTGCCTTCAGCGTCTTTTCCAGCGTCACGGACGGATCGACTCGACTACCGACAACGAAACTGTGAATTAAGTAATGGCCGGGAATATGCCCGCCATGGCGAATGCCGTCGACATACTCTTCCGCCTGGGCAAGCTCTTTTCGTCCGATTTTGGAATCGCCTTTCTTTAGTTCTATGACCACAACCTTTCTTATTTGTGTCAGCCCGCCTCGGTCTATTTCTTCGAGCGCCACTGCGCTGATTGTCGATTCGGCCAGCATCAATAGGTCAGCCCGCTTCCGCCAGTTTGGATAGTCCTCTGACGAGCTTCCCACACCGAAGACTTTGTTCACGGCGTTCTTGAGGCTTTGGTTCGATGCGTACTCACTGCTCTCGAACTCAGGACCAAATAACCATCGCGCTTCGGTTACGAGAGGGTGAAGTGTATGGAGTTCGTCAGTGTCCCGCCGACTGGAAAGCAATTCTATGGCTCTGATCGTAGCAATGCGTCGATCAATCTCGTCCAAAACAATCAAAGCGTCCTGCGCGGACCATTCCTCGAGCAATTTGTCGAGAGCCGCCACATCGTCACTGGGTAGAGAGGACAGGGTCTTCAACAGATGCTGACCGCTCTTTGTTTGTTGCAGATTAATGACTGCCTGAACGGCGGTGGAAAGGCTCTCTGAACTAATCGTTGGCTCACGCTCGACGACGGCTTCTACAAATTCCGCGACCCCGTTCCGTGCGAATCCGCTTAGAGCGCGTATGTCGGTGAGATTCTCTTCGAACGCGCGCCGCTTCGTATCGTCAACCTTCTCCCGAGAATAGTCCCTATACTTCTTGAGCGCGAACTCAGTAAGAACGTCATACAGCGCTCCACGCATCTCGCCTTTCCTAAAGCCCGACCAGTCTGGTTCCAGTTCGCTCTCCATGCAGTCGCCCTTGATCAGAATCGTGAATCGTCTGCCAAAGGTTGTCCTCGCGTCGATCGGCGTCGAATTGCCGAGGGTCCACGACGGCTCTCCGACCAGGCGGCCCTGCACCCAAATGCAAACCCTGCTTTTGCTTGGTTCGAGCACTCTTCTGCGTGTCGACAATTGTTGCTTCAATCTCACCACAGCCCGGTACAGTGAGTGGCACCGGCTCTTCAGCTCCTGGGTGAGTAGCTAGAGATAGCGCCGTGCCGTTTACCGAAATCACAAACCTGGGATCGTGGATGAACCGAGCAGAGATCGATTCCCTTATCGCGTCTGGGTCTGGCAAATTCCGCTGTACGAGGCCTTCAATCGTCGTGCCGTAGCCTTTTTCGTCGAACGCATTCTCGGAGGTGATGACGAAGGGATGCTGACCGCGCGACAGATTCACTTCAAAGACTGACAGCCCTCCATCACGCTTGGTGCGCACTATGTATCCGTCGCAAAAACAGAGCATGGCGTGACGCCCAATGCCGCTCCGCCCATACGCCACTCTATTCCCTCCATCAATTCCGGGCGGGAACTCCACGCGCTTCCCCTGGTAATTCGCGCGTTTGTAGCCAAGCGTCATCCATCTTTGTTTGAACTGTGGGCTAGTCATGCCAGTCCCAGCGCCGGAAGTTGCCGAGCTTGATAGCTTGATTGTAAGACCGCGATTCGATAATGGCGCACGGCAGGAAGAACTTTTCGGTCAGTTCCTGATGCCACTGCTTGCGCAGGTTAGCCGGAGTGATAATAAGGATGCGGCGCTTGCGCTCGGCCCACCTCTGGGAAATGACAAGCCCTGCCTCGATTGTTTTGCCGAGTCCGACTTCGTCAGCTAGCACAGCCCCCTTCGATAGAGGAGAACGGAACGCGAATAGTGCGGCGTCAACTTGATGTGGATTCAAGTCCACCTGTGCGCTGGCGACCGCGCCGGCGAACTTCTCAACGCTGTCAGACGGATAGCGTCTCGTCAGCTCGTGGGCGAAGTATTTGGCGTGGTAGTCGGTCAGTTGCATTCGCCGGGATCCCACTGTTCCAGGGCTTACGCTCGTCGCACCCGACAAACTGCAACGCGACTTCCTGCTAGTCTAATGACATTTGATCTTCCCCAGTGTCGCAGACAGCGCACTGGTAAAATCGAGTGACGACCGAGAATCCTAACAGAACCCAGCAGGTGCTAAAAGATTTATCTTACTTTACCCGCTAGGACCCACGATTTCAAAAGACACAACTGACCATTCAATTAAACCTGTTGTCGGGTTACTATGAATCAAGGAGGGACTATGAAAAAATCACCCTTAAGGAAATGGCCGGTCCTGTTGATCGCTGTCGTCATGATAGCTTCAACCTTCCTGTTGCCTGGTTACGGCTTCGCGCAAGGGCGCGGCCACGGACGCGGTCTGGCCAAGAAATCGGCGAAGTTTGTCAACGCCCACGATGCTCGCGATGGACGTTGGGATGGGCGCGGCCCAAGACGGAAGCGCGTTATCGCTAGACGGATCTACCGTGGTCACGGCCGGCACAAAGGCTGGATCAGGCGAAGATAAGACTACCAGCGGACTAACGTCTCTGTGTTTTTTAGCTATCTTGCGCGCGGTTCCACCCACACAGTCACCGAAGAACTCAAACTCCGTGACCGATAAATCCTCTGCGTGGCTTTTTGAAAGTCTGTTGCGGTCGCTTTTGGTATCTCCAAGAACTTCTGCGGGTTGCGGTCAACCAGCGGAAACCAACTGCTCTGCACCTGGACCATGATCTTATGCCCCTTACGAAACGTGTGATACACATCCGGTAAATCGTAGCTGATCTGTGTTGGCTTGTTGGGGATCATCGGCTCCGGGTGCTCGAAGCCGTTGCGGAACTTTGCGCGGAAGGGTTCGCCTCGCACCAATTGCTGATAGCCCCCCATCTTCACCGCGTTCGCCGGCGGAGGCTGATTCGCACTGCTATTCCCCGGACGCGCTTCGACCCCAGGCGGTGGAGGCGCCGGATAGTTGCCCGGATACACATCAATTAACTTAACTACGAAATCCGAGTCCGTGCCTGAGGTTGAAACTTGCAGATTCACCTTGATCGGGCCGACTACGGTCAGATCGCCCTCGAGCGGTTCGGTCTCGTAAACTAAAACATCCGTCCGCGAAGCCGCGAAGCGCTGGTCCTCGGTCATATAGTCACGAGTCATTCCCTCTGCAACGTAGCCCACATAAGGCACAGGCTTGTTCGGGTCGCTGATGTATTCATCAAACGCACTGCGATCCTCGACCGATGGCACGTCGCTGCTCAAACGTCCGCCCACCTGAAAGTAAAGCGACTTCGGTTGTACATTTTTCGGCGGCCAGGCATCGAGCTTTCGCCATTCGTTCAGTCCGGTTAAGAACATCCACGCTTCGGGTACGTCCATCGGCTTGTCTTTTAAGTAGTGCATAAAGAAAGGAAATTGAATCTGCTCGCGAAAGAAAGCCGCCGTCTTGACATTGAAATTCAAATTACCCAACCGGTCGCCGTCTCCTCGCGACCAGCAGCCGTGACACCAGGGACCCATCACCAACAGGTTGGTTGTGTTCGGATTGTTCTTCTCGACCGCGCGATAGATGTGAAAGGGCCCCATAGGGTCTTCAGCATCGAACCAGCCGCCTACGTTGAGAACAGCGGGCGTTACATTCTTCATGAACTTCCACAGCGACCGTGCCTGCCAGAACTCATCGTAGTTGGGATGATCGACGATCTCCTGCCAATAGGCCGCTTCGCCGTTGAAGTATTTCTTGCTGGCGTCGGCGAGCGGACCCATCTTCAGGAAAAACTCGTAAGCGTCGGGGGTGCCGAAATCGAAGTCAAGACGCTGCTTCGGCACGGTGGGCTCGCCTTTGCGGGGAGTGAAGAAACCATAGAACCCGAAGTTCGCTCCAAGCATGAAAGCGCCGTTGTGATAGACGTCGTCGCCCAAGTAGTAATCGGCGGTGGGAGCTTGCGGCGAGGCGGCTCTGAGCGCCGGGTGTGCGTCCATCAAGCTTGCCGCGACGTGAAACCCCGGTTGCGAAATGCCAATCATTCCTGCCCTGCCGTTATTGTTTGGGATGTTCTTGATCAGCCAATCGATAGTGTCGTAGGTGTCGGTGGTTTCGTCGATGTCGTTGATGCTCTTTTTGTTTGGCTGGTAGGGGCGGACTTGCAGGAATTCACGTTCGGACATATAGCGTCCACGTGCGTCCTGATAGACGAAGATAAAACCCTCCTTTTCAAAATGCTCGGATGGTCCTAACGAAGTTCGATAGTTGTCGACGCCGTAAGGCGCGATGCTGTAGGGCGTGCGCGTCAGCAGGAACGGATATATTTGCGAGGTGTCCTTTGGCACGTAGACGGCCGCGTAGAGTCGGGCCCCATCGCGCATCGGAATCTGATATTCATACTTTGTGTAGCGCTCCTTCACTTTGGCTGCGTCTTGGGATGGGTCTTGGGCTGGAAGCGGAGTCTGCAGCGCCGCCATCAAAATAGTCAATGCAGCAAAGCCTCGAAGTGTCATTATCGATGAATCTCCTTTTGAGATCGGTTCTCTAGATGTTCCTATGCTCCCCTTGGCCATCGCTGGCACCGAATGATATCAGAATTCAGAAGTCAAAGATCCGACCTCAAAGGGCAGTTGGCGGAGCGGTGGGCATCAGTTAAAGCGGCACACCTTTCAAATGCATTTCGCCGCTGATAATATTGCCGATTCCAGTTGCCTACAGAGCTGTGCGCAACTACTGCGAAACAAAACAATGACCATTCAGGAAACAATTCGCGAGCGAGTGCGGTCGGCCATCAAAAAGCTGTTCGATATCGATTTGGCCGAGATTCAAGTCGAAGTCCCACCCCGCACCGAGCTTGGCGATCTGGCTTTCCCTGTCGCGTTCGAACTCGGCAAACGATTGAAAGCTTCAACAGGTCAGAAACAAAACCCGCGAGACATCGCCACCCGACTCGCAGATGAGCTGAGAGGCACTGAAGGTGTCTCGCGCGCTGAGGTTGCCGGAGCGGGCTACCTGAACCTCTACCTGGACCGGCCGAACTTCGTGTTGCGCTCGCTTGATGCACCGCAAACCCTCGAGCCCCAGTTAGGCGGAAAGCTCATCGTCGAGCACACCGCAGTCAATCCAAACAAGGCCGCGCACATAGGTCATCTGCGCAACGCGGTGCTCGGGGATACGACCGTCAAGATGCTGCGCGCGGCGGGCGAAACCGTCGAGGTGCAGAACTACATCGACAATACCGGCGTGCAAGTCGCCGACGTTGTCGTCGGCTTCAAGCACATCGAAAGCAGAACACTCGACCAAATCAAAGCCATCGAAGACAAGTTTGACTACTATTGTTGGGACCTGTATGCGCGGGTAGGGACTTTTTACGAGGAAGATGATTCGCGGCTGGCGTTTCGAACTGAAGCTCTTCACGGAATCGAAGCAGGAGAGGGCGAGATCTGCGAGATGGCTGATTACATCTCGACTCGGATCCTCGAATGTCATCTGAACACGATGGCGCGGGTGGGCATCCAGTACGACCTGCTCCCGCGCGAGTCGGATGTGCTTCAGATGAATCTATGGAGCCGCACGTTTGAGTTGCTCAAAAAGCGCGGCGCAGTCGAGTACGCCACCGAAGGCAAACTCGCCGGTTGTTGGGTGATGAGATCCATGGACGAGCCGGATGAGGCTAACGAAACCGAGCACGAATTGGACAAGGTTATCGTGCGCTCCAACGGTACGGTTACTTACACGGGGAAGGACATCAGTTTCCATCTGTGGAAGCTTGGACAGCTCGACATCGATTTTTACTACAGAAAGTTTCATTTGTATCCGGATAGTCAAGTAGCGTGGATCACCAGTTCCGATCCGAATCAGAATGATCCAGGTCATCCCCAATTCGGAAACGGGGCGGCTTACTTCAACGTGATCGATATCGGCCAGGCTTACCCTCAACACTACGTCAGGCTCGGGGTGATGGCCGTCGACCACGACGAGCGAGTCGAACGCAGCGCGCATCTCGGCTACGAGAAAGTGGTGTTGACCACCGCGACAGCCGAGCAGCTCGGGCAGCAGGTGACGGAGGAGGATCGCAAGCGCGGAGTGGTCAGCATGTCCGGGAGAAAGGGACTCGGGGTGAAGACCGATGACTTTATTGATCGGCTTGAAGCGAACGCGCTTGCTGAAGTCGCCGGCCGGCACCCTGAACTGACCGCGGAGGAGCAGATCGAGGCGGCTCACAAGATCGCCGTCGGTGCGCTTCGATATTTTCTGCTCAAGTTCACCCGCAATTCGATAATCTCGTTTGACCTGAAAGAGGCGCTCGCATTTGACGGCGAAACCGGGCCCTACATTCAATACTCCGTGGTGCGCGCGAATTCAATATTCCGCAAGCTGGCTGACGCGGGAATCGAAGCCGGGGCCGGCGAGATTCAACAACACGATCGCGAAAAGATCGCGGAGTTGCTCAGCGGCGAAGCCGGAGATGATCTGTGGTCGGTTCTCTACCTGGCGGAGCGCCTGACTGATGTTATCCGTGGAGCGGTTGCGGCGCTCGAGCCGGCGATTATCGCGAAATGGGCCTTTCAGCTTGCGCAGCGGTTCAATATCTTTTATCACAACCATCACATTTTATCCGAACGAGATCCGGCGAGGCGCGCGCTGCTGGTCGGCATCGCAACGGTCGTGCGCCGGCAAATGATACGCGCGTTGGAGGTTCTGGGAATCGATGCTCCCGAGAGAATGTGAGGACGTTGCGCAACACGTCGCGCGAAGCTATACATCAATTGCGCCTCTCATGGCTACAATGAACGATGCCACGTACGCGCTTGAGATGGTCTATTAATCCATTGGAGCACTAGAGACCAGGATAGTCATGCTCATCGTAATGAAACCCGAAGCCACCGAAGCTCAGGTGGAAGAAGTGCTGAAGGTCATTCGCGACCTCGGCTTCAAACCGCATCCGATGCCCGGGGCTACCCGCACCGCGATTGGCATCACCGGCAATCCCGGCGCGATCGATCCTACTCACTTCGAGATGCTGTCGGGCGTTGCCGAGGCAATCAGAGTCTCAAAGCCTTACAAGCTCGTCGGCCGGGACCTGAAACACGACGACACCATCGTCCGCGTCGGAGATACCCAGCTCGGCGGGTCCGAACCGGTAATCATCGCAGGACCGTGCGCGGTTGAGTCCTACGGCCAGACGATGGCGATAGCAGAGATTGTGGCTTCTACCGGTGTCAAGCTATTTAGAGGCGGTGCGTTCAAGCCTCGCACATCGCCTTACGCATTTCAGGGACTGGGTGAGGATGGATTGAAAATCCTCGCTGAAGCGCGCGAGCGATTCGGGGTCGGTATTGTGACCGAGGTGTTGGACACGGACACGGTTGATCTGGTCGAAGCTTATGCAGACATCGTGCAAATAGGCGCGCGTAACATGCAGAACTTCTCATTGTTGCGCCGAGTCGGACAGGGGGATAAGCCGGTGTTGCTAAAGCGGGGAATGTCGGCGACGCTCGATGAACTGTTACTTGCCGCCGAGTACATCATGGCGGAAGGCAACTACAATGTGATTCTCTGCGAGCGCGGCGTTCGTACATTCGCCGACCATTCGCGAAATACGCTGGACCTGTCGATTGTTCCCGCAGTGCAGAACCGCTCTCATCTTCCAATAATCGTCGATCCGTCTCACGGAACGGGCAAGCGCCACAAGGTCATTCCGCTGGCACGCGCAGCAATCGCCGCCGGCGCCGACGGTATCATGGTCGAGGTCCACAATCATCCCGAGCAGGCTCTCTCAGACGGACCTCAAGCGTTGTTGCCGGATATGTTCAGACAGCTTGTCGTCGAAGTCCACGCGATACACAAAGTGATTGCCGAAGCGGCGGCGAGTCTTGTGTGATCGGAATTCCACAGAATGCCAGCTTGAAACGCGAACAATCAAGCGCTCGGCAAGCCCATCATCATTCCCTTTCTTCAAATCTCTGAGTTCAGGGATTGCCCGCGAGTGGAAGTGTGGTATCAATTCTCTCAAGCAGTCCGTAAACACGATGATTGAGCCGTTGACTGTAAAACCGGAAGAAGCTCGAATTCGGCGATGGACGCATCGGCGAGGGAGACTCCTTTCAAATTACAATCCGGTTGTTGTGGTAGCCGCCGTCGCAACGCTGCTCTCAGTGGCCTCCTTTCTCTATTTCTTCGCCAACGAGATGACTAACGTCTATGGCGATGGAGTAGCTCACGTCAACATTGCACGTAAGGTAGTCGATTCGGAGGAGGCTTCGCTGCGGCAGCGATACATGCAGATCGGTTCTCCCTGGCTTCCGCTTCAGACCGTGCTGATGCTGCCGTTGGTCGCGAACGACTGGTTGTGGCGAACCGGTGTAGCGGGAAGCATCGTCTCGATGATCTCGTTTGTGATCGCCGCGGTCTCGCTGTATCTGCTCGCAGCCAGTGTCTATCGCAACGAAAACGAACAGCTGAGAAGGATCCTTCCGCGGCTTTCGGCTTCAATCCTGGTGTTCAACCCGAGCGCGTTGTACATGCAGTCAACGCCAATGACCGAAATGGTCTTCATGGCGGCGCTGATAACCGCGGTGTACTTGCTGCAACGATGGCTGAATGAGCGGATTTCAAGACGCCTGGTTTTTGCGGCATCGGCAATGACGGTAGCGACGCTCGCGCGATACGAGGCATGGCCCGTAGCGGCGTTGGCCGTTGCGATAGTCGCCCTTAACAGTCGCGGCAACTGGAAGGCACGACTAAAGACAAGCGCTCTGTTCTCGCTAATCACGTCAACCGGCCCGATTTATTGGTTGTGGCACAACTGGGCGATCTATGGAAACGCGCTCGAGTTTCTGACGGGGCCAAACTCAGCGCGAGGGATTTATCTTCAAAACAGAGCGAACCTCGGATGGTCGGCGATTTTCGTGGGACACGCAACGCTGGATGTCTTGACCGTCGCGACTGCGGTTGCCGTGTGCGCGGGCCCGCTTGTCTTATTGCTGGGCGCCGTTGGATTTTTCAGATGGCTCGCCGCGCGCCGGAAAGCGCTGCTGGTTGATTCGGCTGTGCTGTTATTGCTAGCGCCATTCTTCTTTCACGTTTTCAGTATGTATCGCGGCGAGATTCAAGTATTTCCGCTGAGCGCGTTCGGATTGCACAACGTCAGATATGGCGTACCCCATCTGTTGGCTGTCGCGGTGTTTGCTCCCGGGGCACTCTTGCTATTCAAACGACTTGGGTGGCGGCGGTGTGTCGCTATCACTTGTGTCGCGGTCGCCGCGCAATATGTCTTCCTTATTTCAGACGGGCCTGCGCAGCTTGCGGTTTATCAGGAAGCATACCGCAACGGTGTGAACGCGAGGCCCGCGCGAGAGCGCGCGGGTATTGCTTCCTTCTTGAGAGCCAATCCGCCAGTCGGATTGATAGTGATGCATACCGGCGCTCTGGGACCGGTCGTATCACAGGGAGGATTGCGCTTTTCTAACATCATCCATGAGGGCTCTTCACGCTGGCATCAACTGGGTGAGGGGTTTCCGAGAGATGTCGAGATGGTGATATTTCAAGACGGCGATCCGCTCGACCTAAAGATCCGGGAAGCTACAACACTGAGAATCGGTCTTGCAACCGAGTTTCAGGAGCAAGTTTCCGTGGGGAAGATTCGAGTGTTTGAGCGACTGGTGCCGGGAAGGGATAGTAAAGGACTAAAGTGAAGATTTGAAACCCATCCCCAAGACCGGGTTGAAGGATTTTCAGCAATGACTTTGCAGAATGGGATTCGGGCCTCTCCAGGCTTTCATGAATCGGTTCGACCCGGGGTTTTGTAAGCGTTCCTGAACATATTCAGCGGATTAGCTACCATAATAGAGAGTTCTTGACATTACATTCAGTCGGGCATATGATCGCGACGCTTGGAAGAAGTCCTCGACAGACGGCCAGGCAAACGGGGCAGGGGCCCTTAATCCAAAACACATAGAAGGAGACGAAATGAAGAGGTTCTTCTTTATTCTCCCGCTCCTTGCCCTTCTGACAGGAATTGACGCCGTCAGTATAAACAAAGAACAAACTCCTCCTTTTATGCTTCAAGCAACTGAAGAGTCTTTCACAGATATTCTGGCAATTGCTACTGGCGTAAATAAGGGCCAGCAAAGATTCTACGTATTCCACAGCGGTAGTGTAATAGTCTATGACCAGGAGCGAAGGGTTCTATCCAAAGTAGACACGAGTGGTGGTTTCTATCCGACTGATCCCGTGGTTGATTCTGACGGTAACGTTTACTTAATCAACTCAGCAACTGAGGAAATTGGAATGCTCAGTCCGACCGGGCAATGGCGCGGGAGTTTTAGAGTTCAAGAACGGCCGTATTCACTTGCACTACTGAGCAACGGAAATGTGGTTATCGCTTCTCCGAACGACGGGAAATTGCTCCACATTTACGACACTTCAGGGCGCAAGCTGCGAAGTTTTGGAGATCTCAAGCTCTATGATTTGACGAATGATTCGCAAAACCTCTTCTTGAATAAAGGAAAGGTAGTTGTTGATTCATCAGACAATATTTACTATGTTTTTAAGTACGCCCCTGCGCCCACTGTTTTAAAATACTCGAAGAAAGGAAAGCTTATCTCGGAGTTCGCAATTGAAGGTACTTCAATCAACCTCCAAGTCGAGGCAGCCCGAAAGTATTTGAGAACTAAACCATCCAATGAGGTTGGCAGTATCGTTATTACTAACTCCGCTACGATTGATCCTACAACTGGGAATCTTTGGATTTGTATGAATGGATCATCGAGATCAGGATTGGTATATGAATACTCGACAAAGGGAAAGAAGCTCCGGGAGTATTCGGTTCTGTTAGACGTTTCGTCCGTTCGTTCACCTGTTCTAACATACGTGACAGATATTCTTGTCAGGACGCCTTCGATCTACGTTGTCGTGGATAGTGGAGTTTATCTGGGTTCTGCCAACGACGCGCTGGCGCCTGGAGATTTTGTCTTTCCACAGGACACCTGCCCGCAACAGCAGAGTTGGTCAGCTTGCGCAGCCAACTGCATCCCCGGATCTTGTCCTCCAACGGTAAACTGTAAGGCGGCGCTCCAGGGGGCTGTCGGAGAAGGTCCTTATGTAACTGGAAGTACTTGTCAACAATTGGGCGCTGGCCAGGGCACTCCTCCGAAGCCAAATGGAGGATGCATCGCAACTGTTACGGTTTGCAATCAGGTTACCGGAGTACAAACAACCACTAGCAGCAATTTAGATTGCAGCCCACTAAAGTATGCCTGCTCCGGGAACAGTTGCATTGTGGATTGTACCGGGGCCGAGTCCAATTTGACCTTAGCAGCGATGGCATCAAAGAAAGGCTAGCTTGGACGACTCCAAACTCAGATGATGCGTGGATGGCTTTGGACCGTGATTTTGATGGCCGCATCACTTTTGCACGGATGACAATCCCCCCAACCAAGTCTCAATTTCCAATTTCTCGTTTTAGTCCGCTAGTGGTGATCAGCCTACCGAACATCCGATCCCTAGTAACTGCGGTGGGCGAGCGTCCGGATGCGATTGCGTCCTGCCGCCTTCGCGAGGTACATGGCGCGGTCCGCCATCTCGATCAGTTCCTCTTTGTTCTTCGCACCGGTCGGGTACGTTGCGAACCCGATGCTGGCAGTTATTTGGCCGACTCGCTGCACCGGCGTCGAAGCTATGGAGTCGCGCAGCCGCTCGGCGACCAACAGCGCATTCTCGCGATTACAACCCGGTAGAATCACGACAAACTCCTCGCCACCGTAGCGCGCGCAAATATCTACATCGCGCAACGTGGCTCGCATTATCGTCGCGAGGTGGCAAAGCGCGCGGTCCCCGGCTGGATGACCGTGGGTGTCGTTGATGTTTTTCAGATGATCCAGGTCGAGCAAAATAAGCGAGACCACGTCATTCTTGCGATCCGCTAGCTTGATCTCGCGATCTAATCGCTCTTGGAAGTGTCTGTGATTGTAGAGCCCGGTCAAGTCATCTGTCATTGCTTGCGTCTGCACGTGCTGAAAGAGTCGCGCGTGGCTTATTGCGACTGAAAGCTGATCGCAGACCGTGTTGACCATCAGCAGCTCTTCGTCTTCCCAATTTCGCAACGGCGTATCGTCTTCAACAACCAGCACCCCGATAACGTTGTTGCGATATGCGATAGGCACTTCCAACAACCCGGGCGTAGGTAGTTTCTCCTGGCGGTAGCCCATGCCGTTGCGCTCGCGACTCGAATTTTCAGCCTCGCGATCACGGACTGGGTCCGGCATCGCTGCGCGGTTCGAGGAAGGGGGAACATCTTTCAAATTCTCATTCGCGGAGCCTTCGACACGCCTGGTAGCAGAACTGTTTTCCTTGGTTCCGGCGGTCGCGGACTCGGGCCGCTCATAAATGCTCATACCCTCCGGCATGTTCGACCCCGGTTGCCATAGAACGACCGCGGCCCGATGCGCCTTAAGCGCTCGGCCCACTTCTTCAACCGCCGATTGAAGTATGGACTCAAGCTCGAGCGTGCTGGAAATCGCCGAGCTAATCCGATTGGTAGCCATCTCAAGCTCGTTTTGACGCTGCATTAGCATCGTCACTTTTGTTGTAAAACTCAGCGCGAGTCTTAGGGAGGAGCTGCGCGGCGTGCAAGCCTCCAGCAGAGACTCAAACCTGTCCCGTTCCCCCGGACTTTGAGTGCTGACGCGAGCCAGAAGATACTCAATCGCCGTGAATACAACGTTCGGATCAAAAGTCCACACCATCTCATAGGCATTTGAGAGATTATTTGTCCCATCTGAAACAAGACACGAAGCTAGGAGACCGCAAAAGCGGGGCTCGGCAACGAGGATGAACTGTCCGGTTTCAGTCCCGTGATAGCCTTTTTCCTCGAGGATAGTCAGGTTCGAAGAAGCTTCCGGCCGGCAAGCTCGGGCCTCGCATTCCGAGCCACAAGAAAACAGATAGACCCGGCGAGCTACGGCGGACAGCTTCGCCATGCGGTTTGTCTCACGCGACAATTCACCGGAGAGACAGCGGCCCTCGATGACCAGAGCGGGGAGATTGTTCTCTGTTACGACGTCCTCAAAATACCGGACCAGTCGGGATATCGTCTGCTCATTGCAGCGCAGCGGCGCAAACTCCTCCCGATGCTGATCAGTGAGCACATAATAGAGCGAGTACATGAACGAGAAGTCTCTGCGATTGGGTTGTTCCCGGGGACCGAATGGGGTCGCTTCGATTTTACCCTGGGACCCTGGAGTGTCAATTCTTTTCACCTGGGTGTTCTGGATCAAAAACTACCCGCAAACTGAAGAATATCCGACACTTCAGTGTAAATTTTTCATATGATGATGGAAACTCCTACAACGATCCTCGGCGGTTCCGAACCTCGAGACATTGGAACAGGGTTATTTTCTCGATAACACCTCACGTCCCGACTCCGATGCAGTGGCACGGTGCTCGCACAAGGAACTTCGTAAATCAAAGCGCCGGAGTTCTCTTTTTTCGGCGCACAAAAATCCCGAGGAGGTAGAACAGCGATGCGTAAGTTGGCATCTGTCGCTCTCTTGATGACCCTTGGAGTGGCTTTCCAATCAGGCTGTGCAACGAAAAAATACGTGCGCAACCGAGTAGCCGAGCGGGTGGCACCCCTCGAAAACCGGACAGGCGAGCTGGAAGAGACCTCGCGCAGAAACACACAACAGCTCGGCGAGCTTCGGACCGGCGTCGAAGACGCCCGCATGCGCGCCGATAGGGCGCAAAGCACCGCGGATCGAGCTTCGTCTTCTGCTGAGCAGGCGAACAATCGCATAGCCGGCGTCGAAAGCAGCGTCGAAGATCTCCGCGCGAATCTCGATAAGTACACAATGCAGTCAACCGCGATGGTTTTCTTCAGGCCGGCGAGCGCGGTGCTGACCAGAGAAGCGATGGCGCAGCTTGATCAGCTTGCGGGTCAAATCACCGAACGCCGCGGGTTCGTACTCGAGATCGTCGGGTACGGTGATTCAGCGAGAGCGACTCGCTACAATCAGAACCTCGCTCAACTGAGGGCAGAAGCGGTTCAGCGCTATCTGGCAGACAGGAACAACGTGCCGTTGATGCGCATGTTTGCGGTCGGTTTCGGGGCTGCAAGACCAATGATTCAAACCAGTGATTCATCTTTTTCGGGCAGCGCCCCCACTCTGCCTCGCCGCGTCGAGATTCATGTGCTGACGAATTCCGCTGTCCAGGGTGTGCCGGTCAAGACCACTACGGGTGGGCCTGGCGACTCGCAAGATAACCCATAATCACGGTTGCCGAGCTACTGTGATACTGGCGGAGTTGGCGATTTCACCATTGCAGCTTGGGCAAGGGTGGTCGCCAACTCATATCTCACCTTTGTTCCATGATCCTGCCTGACATCTCGCTGACAACCTCCCTTCTTGTAACAAATTCAATCCCTTAAGTGTATAATTCTGGAGCAACCGGAGTTAAGGTCATCGCATCACAAGCTGTGAGGTCATGGCCTACATCACAAACACGTTGACGATGACCGTGACCGCGGACCGAACCCAACCAGCGTCGGACCTGGAATTAGCCCGGGCCGCCGCCGCAGGTGATTCGGCAGCATTTGAGAAGCTTTATGAGCAGCACCATAGACG
>JBASRM010000541.1:0-2600 GCA_049273835.1 Blastocatellia bacterium
GTTATGAAGTACGGATTGATAGCAGGCAACGGTCGTTTTCCTTTCCTCGTGCTTGAGGGCGCTCGAGCGAAGGGCGCCGACATTGTGGTAGCAGCTATCAAAGAAGAGACTGCTCCCGAGATCGAACAGCAAGGAGCTCAGTTTGAATGGATGAGTGTAGGCCAGCTTGGCCGGCTGATTGGCTTTTTCAAGCGCCAGCAAGTCACTCACGCGATCATGGCCGGGCAGGTCAAACACCACCAGATATTCCGGCTTAATGCGTTGCCCGATCTGCGAATGGTCCGACTGCTGGCTCGGCTAGCGACCCGGAACACCGACAGTTTGATTAGCGCTGTTGCGGGCGAACTCGCCCGAGAAGGCATCACCCTCGTCGAATCGACGACATTTCTGGAACCACTCCTGGCGCCCGAAGGCGTATTGACTCGCCGAGCCCCAACCAAACAGGAACGCGCTGACATCGATTACGGACTCGGCGTCGCGCGTGAAATTGGACGGCTCGACCTGGGTCAAACGATCGCGGTTAAGGATCGCGCCATCATAGCAATCGAGGCGATGGAAGGGACGGATGCAGTCATCGTCCGCGCCGGCGAAGTAACTCGTGGCAGATCATTCGTTGTCATCAAGGTGGCGAAGCCTGAACAGGACATGCGGTTTGACGTCCCTGTAATCGGAAGGCCCACGATTGAAAACATGAGCAAGGCAGGCGCTACCGCTATTTATGTGACCGCCTTCAAGACGCTCCTCTTCGATAAGCATGAACTGATTCCGCTCGCTGATCGTGAGGGAATTGCGATAACCGCCGGAGCGTAATCTTACCCACTCTCGCCCCTCCACAAGACTGTATAGAGGCCAGGCGGCTTATGTTAGACTGGACCAGCCCCATCAACAAGAACGAGCAAAGGACAGAACGAGCAAAGGAAGATGATTACGAGAAACAATCAGAACGATTCTGATCCCGATAGCGCGATTATCGACGCTGACTTGTTGGTGAAGTATCGGATGGTGAACCGCGCGATCGAGACGCTCGAGCGGTCAATCGATTCGGCACCCAGGCACATCGGATTGAGGGAGAAGCTCCGGGAGATCTTGATCGACGCGGGACGTCGCGATCAGGCTGCCCAGCATTGTCTGGCTCTGGCGAGTCTTCATATTTCGGCCGGTGACCTTGAGGGGGCCAACGAAAGATTACTGGAAGCCAAACGACTTGACCCCAGAGTTTCGGTTACCGGACAGCTGCGCGACGCCCGCAAGATTGAGCCGGCGCCGCAGCGTTCGCAGAAGATATTGTCGGGCGACCTGGCCGAAATTAACCTATTCGACATAATACAGATCATCGAGAACAGCCGGCTTACCGGCGTTCTGCAGGTCACGTCGTCGGCCGGTTCAGGCGAGATCCATTTTGATGGGGGTCTGGTTATTGGAGCAAAGTCGGGAATGGACTTTGGACGCAAGGCCCTCAGTGTCTTTGCCGGGGCGGGGGACGGGAACTTTGAGTTTGAAAAGACAAATGTGTCGTACGACCGGACAATTCAAACCACCAGCAATACCGCATTGATACTCGACATGCTCCGCGTCAAGGATGAAGAGGACCACCAACTCGCCAGTCCTGACACCCTTCAGTAGACCTTGCGCGTGGCACACAGTGCTCCTGCTGATAACCCCAAGGCTGAGGGCGGAAGGTGTGTGTTTCTACTCGGTTGGGTTAAGGTTTCGCTGGCGGTTTTGGAGCCGGCGCGGCAGGCCTTGGCGCAGACGAGATCACCGGATTAGCTTTGTTATACTCAACGATGAAATCTTTGGTTACATCCGCGCGCGGATCGAACCATATGACCATCCCCGACTGCACTGCGTTCGCAAGATCTATCAACATCACTATGCCCCGCTTTGCGGTGTAGCCCTCGGCGAACTTGCCTAGCTTTCCGGTGATTGGCTCGAAGGCTTTGTCTCGCGCTCGCCCCGCCTCTGCTTGCAGGTCTTCGCCCTTCCGCTGATATTCACGCTTCATGCCCTCGAGGCTTTCGGTCATCTCGGCTACTTTAGCCGGAGCCAGGACATTGCTTTGCGACTTCAGTGTGGTCTCGAGCGCATTGATTTTGTCGGCAAGGCCCTGGACCTCTTTCACTCGCGGTTCGAATTGACGATTCAGAGTCTCGATCTTCTGCTTGAACTCATCGACCTGTTCTTGAAAGGCGGCGGTGTTGATGACGGCGACCTTGCCCTTTGGCAGTGCCGCCGGCGCCGCCGGCTTTTGGGCGGTACCGGCCGCCGGTTGCTGGCCGAACGCCGAAACCCCGAGTATGAGTAACGCGAGTGTCGATATGGCAAACTGTAGCAACTTCATATGAGAGATTCCTTTCCTCGCGTCATCAGGGTTTGGTAGCGGGCTTGGGCGGCGCTGCAGGGGCGCCCGCGACTGGATTCGCCTTGTTGTATTCTGCGATAAAATCGTCAGTTATATCGGTGCCCGGGTTCCAATAAGCAAGTGTTCCGGTCTGCGCCGCACCTGCCAGATTGATAATCAAGACGATGCTGCGCTGGGCGGCATAGTTATTCAGGAATTGATATAGCTTATCGCGGATGGGCTTGGTTGCCGTATCAAT
>JBASRM010000544.1:0-4391 GCA_049273835.1 Blastocatellia bacterium
GTGGGAGAGACTCTAAACCTGAAGAACATGGTCGGGATCAACACCGACAAGAACCATCTGGCTCACTATCGCGTCGGGTCTCCTGCGAGCGGTGGAGACGAATTCTCCGATCCGAGATGGGAAGATCGAGCCGAGCGCGTTCTGTCGGACATCTTCCTTGGACGCTCGTGGCGGTTTGGCAAATATCCCTTTCTGGCCTGGAGAACCTTCCGAAAGGCTCTCAGATTATTTGAAACCAACTCAGCCAGACCGGCTTTCATTTACGGAAACTGGCATGGAAATGACACTGCGTGGCGGATGGTGCTCGACTTGAATCGAATACTGCTGTTCGCCGACGCCGAAGGCCGGCTGCAAGATCAGCCGGCTCGCAAGTATTTCTCCGTTATTGACGGGGTGATCGGCGGAGAAGGCGAAGGTCCACTGCATCCGGCTGCTTATCCGTCAGGGGTCGTGCTTGCGGGGTTCAATCCGGTGGCCGTGGATTGGGTCGGGGCACGGTTGATGGGATTCGATGGCGGCCGGATTCCGCTCTACCGGCATGCGCTCGAACAGATGCGCGAATGGCTCCCCGATTTCGCGATCGAAGGAATTCGGGTGCTCTCAAACGTTTCGAGCTGGGAGCCGATTATGAAGACCAGCGAAGTGGTCTTCAATTTCCGAGCGCCTGCGGGCTGGCGCGGTCAAATCGAATTACAGGAGCCGGCTCCGGAATCTGCCCGGCCCGAGGAAACAGCGGTTGGCATGTTATCTCAGTAGAGTCATACTCCTCCAAAGTGAGAGTTACGGTTGCGGCCGTCTGGCTGATAAACATCAATGACCCCATCGAACATATTGCACGGTCTGTATCTCCGATTCCTCAACAAAGAGACGCCTCGACAGGCGGGAATGCTTTTTTCAGCGCAGACCGCTTCGCTGTTCGCCGGATTTTGCGCGAGTGTAATTCAAGCGAGGTGGATGGAACCGGCCGAGATGGGGCGATTTGCCTTCTGTCTCAGCATCATTCTGATCACGAGCCTGTTCTTCGAGGTTGGCATCTCTTCGGCGGGGGCTCGCGTGCTGGCCCTGGCGCGCGACCGCCAAAACGAACGTCAGGCGCTCGGCGCGCTGGTGCTGATGACGTTTGCGATCAGCATTGCTTTCGCGCTGTTCATCGCCCTCGCCGCGACCCCCATCGATGTAATCTTCGGCAAAGACGTGCGATGGCTTCTTGTTGCGACCGCGGCGTTAGCTTTTTTTCAGCCCTTTCAGCTATTCATCGAGCAAAGCTGCCAGGGTCTTAATCAAATTCGCCGGCTTTCGTTGTTTCAGTTGCTGGCGTCGGGCTTTTACCTTCTCGCACTGATTGCCCTGGTAGCGACGCAGAAGCTGACCGCAGGAACCGCTCTGGGAGCCTATTTGGGAGGCACAGCCGCGGCTTCGTTATGGACGGTCATACAAATGCAACCGAGCTTTTCAGGCGCGGCGAGCTACATAAGACTGACCCTGAAAGAGACGCGAGGGTACGGGTTCAATCTCTATCTTGCACGAATAAGCGGGATGGCGTCTTCGCGCTCCGACCAGCTTGCCATTGCATACTTCCTGCCCGGCACAACGCTCTTAGGTATGTATGCGATCGCGCAGAAGTTCAGCAACCCAATTGCAATGATCGGGCGGTCGCTGGGAATGACTCGGTTCCGAGCATTCGCGCGGCTGACCCGCGTACCTGCCCGAATCGTCAAATGGAACACCGCCGCGCTTGTTGCAGCCTCAATTGCGCTGGTCATCCTTGGACCGATTGTTCTGAGGTTTGTGTTTCCGAAGTACGGTGAGGCGGCGCCGCTCCTTCTGCCATTTGCATTGATGAACCTATTCGTCGGGTTGTTCCAGCCTTACAACATATTCCTGGCTTCGCACGGGCATGGAGCTGAGCTTCGAAACATAGTTCTGATTGTCGGGTTGGCGACGATTGCGGCACTCGCGGTGACAGTGCCCCGCTTCGGCATTGCGGGAGCGGCGTGGACCGCCGCGGCTGCGATGGCGCTGGACTACCTGCTGCACCTTCTCTACTATCGAAGGTTCAGACGCAGCCTGGATGCCGGAACTCCTCAAGCGACCGTAGAATTGAGGTGACGACGAATCCGCGACCGCGAACGATTTGCTCAACGCTGCGTTAGCATAATGAACACTTCGAGCGCACAAAATTCAACCCTGGCTCCCCGGTCTCCGGTTTTTCTGGACGAGCACAAACGCCGCGCTCGGGAGCAGTGGAGCGCGAATCCTTGCGGCGCGCATGTCGCACGCGATTGTGAGTTTGGCACCCGCGAGTATTTCGACGCGATCGAGGAGTATCGCTACCGAATCGACGCGCCCTGGATAAAGAACGCGATCGGCTTCAATCATCACACGGGGAAACGGTTGATTGAGATCGGATTTGGAACGGGGACAGATCTGCTGGAGTTCGCGCGAGGCGGCGCGGTAGTGACCGGCGTTGACCTGACGCCGCGGAGTATCGAGATCGCGCGGCGCAGGTTTGAAATTTACGGCTTCGCTGGAGAGTTCGCGATCGGGGACGGCGAAAGCCTTAGCTTTCCGGATGCGAGCTTCGATGTCGCTTACTCGTTCGGCGTTTTACATCACACTCCCGACACAAACCGCGCCATTGGCGAAATCCGTCGAGTGCTCAAGCCCGGCGGTCGGGCAATAGTGATGCTTTACCATCGCCGCTCGCTTTACTATTGGGGCTCGCTGATTCTAAAGCACGGCATCCTGGGAGGGGAGCTTTTCAAATCAAGCCCGGCCGAGATCATGAGCCGCCACGTCGAATACTCGGATAACAATACCCGTCCACTGGTAAAGGCTTACACCCGGGCTGAAGCTCGCAGTATGTTTCGCGACTTCAGCAACTGCCAGGTCGAAGTTCACCAGCTTACGCGCCACGATCTCCGGCCAATCGGGCGGCTGATTCCTGAATCGTTGTTAAGATGGCTCGAGCGCGGCTTCGGCTGGAATCTGCTGATAACGGCAACCAAGTGAACCCTCCGCGATTGCTCAACAAACCCGACCCGCCGCAATCTGAGACCCCTCAAACCAGAAGAGTAACCCAGACCTCACACACAAACGATCCGGTGTCAACAGGCGACGTTCACTTCCGAACCGGCTACGGAGATTTTGCAGTGTTGCTGGATCTCTCCGGCGACAAGAACGCCGCAATGAAATGGGCCGCGGAGTGGTTGCCTCAAACAACCGTCAAGCCGTTAAACAAAGCCAGGCTGAAATGGGCTTCTAAGCGTCAGGCTCTCGCCCAGGTTCGCGCGTTCAAGCCCAAAGTGTTCGCGGTGTTCACCCGGGACATCAGCATGCAGAGCGGGTTGGGCGCGCTCATGCTGTTCGCGATCGCGGCAGGCGCCAACAAGGTTGTGATTGGAGACCGGCAAGGCCGTCTGGCCTCGCGCGGGATACTCAGCGTTGTTCTCGGTCAAGCACCGCGATTCCTCCTGGAGCTAGTCGCAGGGTACGGATTGATAATCCCGTTGTCGGCGCTGCTGACCTTAGCGCTACGACTCTCGCTGGTTTTTCGGGCTCCGGTCCGGGCATCGCGAGACACAAACGGCGGCGATGGCCAGAGGCACTCCTTTACCACGCTGTATCTTCGTGGAACGCCGGCAAGCGCCGTTGAAGGCGGTATGCGCACGCACGTCGCGGGATTCGCAAGCGGTGCCGCAGCTCTGGGCCATCAACTCAAGTTCTGCACAAGCGACACCCGAGGTGATGATGACAGCGCAACGATTCCGCCTTCGCGTCTGTTCAGCGCAACCAAAGCCCTGTTTGAGATATGGAACAACCTGGTCTTCACGGTGAAGACCATACGCCGCCTCTCCAGTGATGCGGCGCTGTCGAACGAGATTGACTTCGTCTACCAACGCTACAGCCGTTTCAACTGGACCGGCGTAGCGCTGTCGGCGCTGACGGGAGTTCCTCTAGCGCTCGAGTTCAATGGTTCCGAAGTGTGGGTTAGCCGTCACTGGGATCCGATAGGTCAGCTCTGGTTGTTGAAACTATTCGAGCGTCTCAACCAGCGCGCGGCTGACTTGATTTTTGTAGTCTCCGATGTCGAGCGCCGCAATCTGATCGACGCGGGGGTGACGCCCGCCAAAATTGTGGTGAACCCAAACGGCGTTGATCCCGAGCGCTTCCGTCCGGAGTGCGGCGGACGCGATATTCGGCTCGCACTTGGCATTGAAGGCAAAACCGTTATCGGATTCATCGGAACGTTTGGACCGTGGCACGGTGCGCCAGTGTTGGCGGAGGCGGCGCGTTTGGTAAGTGCCGAGGCGGGCTGTCACTTTCTGTTTATAGGCGACGGCGACGAGCGAGCCGCAACTGAATCGAGCATCGAATTGGCTGACGTAAGC
>JBASRM010000565.1:0-7011 GCA_049273835.1 Blastocatellia bacterium
TCGCGGTTGCGGCCAACCATGTCCATGTTTACCTGCGCCACCAGCTTATCCATAGGAACCGTCGGGTAGTCCGCAAAGTAACGCGAACCCCATAATCCTTTTTCCTCGCCCGAATGCCAGAGGAAGATAATCGAACGGCGTGGCTTTGGTCCCATGGAAAATGCCTTCGCGATGCCCATCATGGTAACCGTCCCTGATCCGTCATCGTCGGCGCCGTTCCACACTCGATCGCCACTCGCCCCGTCAGTCACTCTTCCGGGAGGCCTCAGGCCTCTCGGCGCGTTCGCAGCTTGAGATGATTCGCCCTCATTGTAGCCGACGTGATCATAGTGGGCGCCGAACGCGACGTACGAATCCTTGAGTCTAGCATCGGAGCCCTCGATTATTCCGACGACGTTGCGGGTATATTGGGTTCGGGACGTCTGATAGTTTGCGTCAATGTTGAAGGTGATTCGTACGTTCTTCAGCGCGAATCCGGGCAGTGGTTCTCCCTTCGTTGCTTTCTCCTTCAACTCTGCGTACTTCACTTCTGCGCCCGCGAACAGAAATTCGAAGAATTCATCCTGACCGGTGAGTGCCGGGGGAATAGGATTGTCCAACCGCTGGACGGTTGTGAATTCAGAACCATCGGTCTGGCCTCCGCCAGACTGACTGCCCCCGGGTGGTGGGCCGCCACTCTGACCCTGACCCTGATTTTGTCCCTGATTATTTTGTCCCTGGCCGCCAGCACCCTGCCCGCGTCGAAAGCTGCCGGCAACACCAATACTCGCAGCCGCGCCTTGCTGTTCTGTCGCATAGCGTGAGCGGCCGCCAAGCGCCCGAAAATATTGTCGTGCTTCGAGGCCTTTCGGACCCGTGCTGCCAATCCAAACGGCCACCTTCCCTCTCAAATTCTTTCCGGCGTAGTCGTTGTGGTGGGCCAGTGGGGCGTTTAGTCCGTAGCCAACGAACTCGATCTGGTCCGATGTGAAGGTGCGCTTGCCTCCGACGTTCGCCGGGAAGCTTATTCCTTCCTTGTTCTTGAAGGTTCGAGTCTGACCGTTTGCTTCGACGGTGATCGTCGAGCGGTTATCGCTCTTAACGGTTAACACCGCGACGCGTTGAAAATAGGAACCACCTGGGCCGCCAGGTTTGACGCCCCAGCTCCTGAGTCGTTCGGCGATATATGCAGCGGCCAGCCCGAGCCCTTCGGTGTAGGTATTGCGGCCCTCGAGCTCATCGGATGCCAGATAGGTCAACCACTCCTTCAGGTCTTCCTGGATGATTGCATCGCGGCCATTGTTCTTTGCCGTGACCGATGAGAACGCGAAAGTGGCCACCAGAGCCGCTTCCATAAGAATGATAGTCAGCTTGCGAAGACGCATCGCTTCCTCCTTGGTGTGAGTCAATCGGTTATTATTATTGGTCGGAGCTCTCTCAGACTGGCTAGTACGTCCCGGCTGGGATGTGGGATACCAGATTGTCAACGACCGTATATCTGAGTTTCGTTGTTCTGATTAGCCTATCGCTAGCCGCGGGTGCGCTCGAATTCCTTCATGAAAGCAACCAGCGCTGTAACGCCATCTTTCGGAAATGCATTGTATATCGATGCACGAATACCGCCCACTGAACGGTGACCCTTCAGTCCATCAAGTCCAGCCTTAGTCGCTTCGCTGACAAATTGTTTTTCGAGATCCTCGTTTGGGAGCCGGAAAGTTACGTTCATGAGCGAGCGGCTGCCGGCCTCGGCGTGCCCTCGATAGAAGTCAGTCGCATCGATCGCATCGTAGAGAAGCCTGGCCTTCTCGTTGTTGCGACGTTTTGCCGCTTCTAGTCCCCCCTGCTCGATCAGCCATTTCATCACCAGACGCATTACATAAATTGTGAACACAGGCGGTGTGTTGTACAGCGATTTATTTTTCACGTGGGTGTTGTAGTCCAACATCGTTGGCATCCCTTGAGGGCTGCGAGCGAGCATATCATCTCGAATGAAGACGAGCGTGACTCCCGCTGGCGCGAGATTTTTCTGCGCGCCGGCGTAGATCAGCGCGTACTTCTTCACGTCGATCGGACGGCCGAAGATGTCAGATGAAGCGTCCGCCACCAAAGGTACGTCGCCGGTTTCGGGATCATACTTCCACTCAACGCCGTGAATCGTCTCGTTGGTGGTGATGTGAACGTATGCAGCTTCCGGGTCTAGCTTGAGTTCGTCCTGTCCTGGAACTCGCGTGAAGTTTTGCGCTTCGGTCGAAGCAGCGACGTTTACCTGACCGACTCGTTGAGCTTCTTTGATGGCTTTCTTCGACCATGAGCCGGTACTGATGTAGTCCGCTCTTCCGCCTGCGGGCATCAGGTTCATCGGGACCATCGAGAACTGCATCGATGCGCCGCCCTGAAGAAACAGCACGTGATAGTTGTCCGGGATACCAGCGAGCTTGCGAATATCGGTTTCGCAGCCCTGGATGATTTCGTCAAAAGCCTTGGAACGATGGCTGATTTCGAGCACGGACATCCCGACGCCTGGAAGCGCTAACAGATCACGCTGAGCTTCCTGAAGCACCTCGAGGGGCAGCACCGCCGGTCCTGCTGAAAAGTTGTAGATTCGTTGTGTCATGATTTGCCTCTTTCTGAACTACCACGGCTGAAAACGAATCGCCTTGCTCAGTCTTCGATTGCATACTCTCTTTCCGAGCCTTCTTACAGCTTGAGCAGGCTCAATTCGATTATGTCCCCCGAGTTAGCCTTGATTGCATCCAGGACGGTTTCCGACGGCGCTGAGTCGAGGTTAATGCGAGCGATGGCGGCAGTAGCTCCATCGAAGACAATGTTTTCGGTTTCTTCGACGTTTATGCCGGCCTGCTTAAGTTGAGTAAAAACATTTGCGAGCACGCCCACGCGGTCGTAGTGCCGAACGACGAGCAGATGCGTCGCGGGCGTTTTCTTCGCGAGGTTGACAACGTTTGGCGCCCGGCCAGATTCCCGGTATTCACGGATTATGCGTACGGTCTCATCGGCTATAGCTTGTTGGGCTTGATCGGTTGACGCCCCGATGTGATGAGTGCCGACCACGCCTTCCAGCTTGAATATCTGGTCCTCAACTACTCCCACGCCGCCGGCAGGTTCGCCGGAAAAGACGTCGAGCCCGGCGCGAACCCCACGTTCTTTGATGGCCACTTCGAGCGCATGTTGATCGACTACTTCCGCCCGCGAGGTGTTTAAGAAATACGAACCAGGCTTCATTGCGCTGAAGAACTTCTCGTTGATCAAATTTCGCGTGTCGTTGTTGAGCGCGACATGCACGCTGACGATGTCGGACGCCGACGCGACCTCCAGGGGTGATTGCTTCATGTCGATGCCAAGCCGTTCAGCGCCTTCGAGCGTCAATGAACGGCTCCACGCTACCACCGGCATACCGAAGGCTCTTGCCCGGCTGATCATTTCTTTTCCGATGCGACCCACGCCAACCAGGCCGAGCGTGCGCCCAAAGATGCCTCGGGCCTTGCTGTACTCTTTTTTGTTCCAGCGGCCTTGCTTCAGGTCCGCTGCATTTTCGGGAATGCGCCTATCAAGCGAGAGCATCAGTCCGAACGCAAGCTCGGCTACGGCGATGGAGTTCTTGCCCGGGCAGTTTGTAACATATATGCCCCGCGAGGAAGCCGACTGAACGTCGATTGTGTTATAACCGGCGCCCGCTCGAACGACCAGGCTCAGCCGGCCCGCTTCGAGCATCTCGCTCGTTACCTTAGTGCCGCGAACCACGAGGATGTCGGCCTCACTCGAATTGATCGCGGATGTGAGCGCGTCGTCTTTTAGATCGGGTGCGTAGACAATTTCAAACCCGGATTCCCGCAATTCTATTTGACCGCCCTCAGGGAATTTATCAGCGATGAGTACTTTCATCACGGGTCTCCTTATGCATTCGAACCGCCTGAAAGCTTAGACGGTATCGCAGTCGGCGACAAGATATGCTGGCGGTTAGAGGTAAGGATTTGGCTCTGCAATCATCAAAAACGCCGGCGAAACAACAACATTCGATCAGCCGGTTCATCGAGTCGTGCTTCGCTTGCTAACGAGAGATGAGGCGTGGTGCGTTTGTCCTCAAATCAAATGGCTCAGAAGTCCGTCGCGTAGCTTTGGCTCGAACCAGGTCGATTTGGGAGGCATAATCTCATTTGCATCGGCGATGGCCATCAACTCGTCTACAGTTACCGGATACAGCGAGAACGCGACCGCTGCTGAGCCTTTGTCGACCATCTCTCTGAGCGCCTCGGTCCCGCGAACACCACCGACGAAGTCGATGCGTTTGTCGGTTCGTACATCCGTTATGCCTAATAGCGGTTCAAGCACTCTTTCTTGCAGCACGCTCACATCAAGCCCCGAGATTGGATCGATCGGTGTCGTGGTTCCAGGTGGAAGGGTCAGACTGTGCCATCGCGCTTCGAGATACATGCAGATTTCACCCTTCTGTGAAGGCGTTGGAGACGGTGCGTCGGTGACCACGAACTTTTTGGACATCTCACTTAAGAAGTCGTGAGCGGACATTCCGTTCAACTCCTTGACCACCCGGTTGTAAGGCAGTATCTGAAGCTGATCGGCAGGAAACAAGACCGTTACAAAGAAGTTGTATTCCTCGTCTCCAGTGTGGCCAGCGGTTTTTGCTTTGAGTTCGGAACGCGCGCGGCTGGCGCTCGCGGCGCGATGGTGTCCATCGGCTATGTAGACCAGTGGGACGCTCTTGAAGCGTTCGATCAAACGATCGCGATCCGGTTCATCTACTTGCCAAATCGAATGAGTGACGTCGTCCGATGCCGTGAAGTCATAAAGCGGCTCCCGTCGTTGCGCCCGTATCGCCAGATCGTTAATCTCTTCGACCCCTCGATAGGTTAAGAACACTGGACCGGTCTGCGCGTGTAAAGTCAGCATGTGTCGAGTGCGATCATCCTCTTTGTCTTTTCGAGTTCGCTCATGCTTGCGAACGATGTTCGAGTCATATTCATCAACCGAACTGCAGCCGACTACACCGGTTTGGGTGTGATCGCCCATGCGGAGCTGATAGACGTAAAGGCTTGGTGCATCTTCGATGAATAGCGGAGCTTCAGCTTTTAACCTTTCGAAGTTCTCGTCGGCCTTGTCATAGACCGCATCTGAATGAACGTCGACACCGTCGGGCAAGTCTATCTCGGGTCGAGAGACGTGCAAGAAGCTTAGCGGGTTGCCGTCTGCAAGCTCACGAGCTTCCGCCACGTTCACGACATCGTAGGGGACTGCCGATACTGCACCAGCGTTCTCATTCGCCGGACGAAGCGCGCGGAAGGCGCGAAGAGTAGCCATCAATCAATCTCCGATGATGCAATTGAACCAGGCGCATGATGGGGATTTGCGCGTCTAGGAATGCTAGGGCGCACATCATTACCTGTCAACTGACCGTTCACTCCTTTATCATTTCTGACTACACCTTATCGGGAGGCTTACAATGACGAATTTGAAACCAGATCCCCTAATTCTCAGCCGGCGTGAAGGAGCGGTTCTAACGCTAACCCTCAACCGACCCGACAAGAGCAACTCGCTTCATCCAGATATAGTCCAGCAGCTATCGGCGGCTCTGATGAGTGCCGAAGCCGACACCGGCTTGAGTGTGGTAGTGTTAACAGGCGCAGGTTCGAGCTTCTCCGCCGGGCTCGACCTGGAGCTCCTTTCGAGTTGGGGGCCCGAACAAAAGCTCGGCTACTTAGAGAAAGTGATGAGCATGTTCCGGCGTTTATGGTCGTTGAAACAACCTGTAATCGCGGCTGTTAACGGTGCGGCCATTGCAGGGGGCTTTGACCTGGCTGCTTTTTGCGACATCCGGCTCGCGGCCAAAGAGGCAGTGTTCGGCCAGGCGGAGATTAACCTAGGTCTAACTCAAATCATTCATCCGTTATACAAATCGATCGGCCTTTCTCGAGCTAAAGAGCTGGCGATGACCGGTCAGAACATCTCCGCTGATGAAGCGTTTCGCATCGGTCTCGTAAATCACGTTTATGCGCGAGAAGAACTGATGCCTCGCGTGATGGAGTTGGCAGCCGTCCTTGCTTCTAAGCCGCGAAATGCGCTATTCGCTACGAAGCGGCTCACTAGAGAACTTATTGATCTTGATACCAATACTGCCTTGAACGAGATAAGCAAAACGTTTCGCCAATGTCTCTCCTCCGACGAGCATTCTCAACTTGTAGCCGAAGTGTATTCCAAATTAAAGAAGCGCGCTTGATCTGCAACCCAGGGGTACAGAGTATGAAGTGGATGAACGAAATCTAATTATCTCCTAATCGAGATCTAATGGGTCGGCGGATAGTATACGAACGCACAGTGATTGAGCGGCTGCGACCATCAAGAAGTTGAAGATCATAACCTCCTCCACAGCAGCCGCTCTTTTTTACATCCTATTCAATCAGAACTAAATATACGGATGCCCGCGGAGGTGTCCGATAAATTCGACACCCACGCGGGCAGCCTCCGATCTGCAATTACTGGCAGTAGCCGACTATCTACCTGTCTGGTACCGCGAAAGCGCATTGCGGTTTGTGGTCACCGAGATCACTTCCCATCCGTAATCTCCTGGCACATTCCAACCTTCAAGCACCGGATAGTTCTGTGGCGAACCCTCATCGGTTTCCATCAGCATGTCGGTCCTGTCTGGCAACATGCCGAGATCGTGATAGATACGAACCGTCCGAATCATCGCTACCGGTGTATGCGTCAAATCGGAACCCTGGTACAAGGCAAAAAGATGCCGATCGTTTGGAACGATTTGGAATAGCACATAGTCACCCCCGGGAAGCACGACGCTTGTACCTTTTAGCTCAAAAGGCCCGTTGACCGTGAAATTGATTCGCGTCTGCATCGGCCCCTGGGCTAGCGCAGAGCCCACCGTTATACAGAACAAAAAAGCAAGCGCAAGTGAAACCTTTCGTAGTGTCATAACACCCTCCTTATCAAAATTGCTGTTTGCCGGTACAAAATTCAGCCACCGGCGTTTGTTATTCATGCTAAGAG
>JBASRM010000277.1:0-4375 GCA_049273835.1 Blastocatellia bacterium
CGTGCTTGCGAGGCTTCTTTGCCTGGATGAACCAGACCGGCCGTCTGGTCCACGACCCCTCGGAGCTGTTGAAGCTGCCCCGGAAGGGCCGCAGGCTCCCGCACGTGCTGAGCGAATCCGATATCGCCCAGCTGATCGAGACGCCGAACCTTTACACGGCACTTGGCTTGAGAGACCGCGCGCTGATGGAGGTCCTTTACGCAACCGGCATCCGCCTGGCCGAAGCGCACAAACTCGACCTGTACGATGTAGACACCAGCACCGGCTTGCTTTTCATCCGCCAGGGAAAAGGCGGCCGCGATCGCGTTGTGCCACTCACCGAAACTGCATGCAACTGGCTCTCGCGTTACATCACCGATGCTCGCCAGGAGCTCGCCGGCGGGCTTAGGATGAAACGCAAACCCAACCGCGGAACCCGCGCCAACAGGCGGCCCCCAATCCTGCAATCGAAGGCTCCGACGCCGGCGCTCTGGCTGACCATCGGAGGTCGGCGACTGTCCAAGCAGATGATCGCTCAGCGCATCACCGGGTACGCCGAGCAAACCGGCATCAAAGCCACCCCACACACGTTCCGTCATTCGTGCGCAACTCACCTTCTAAGAGGCGGCGCAAGCATCCGTCATGTGCAGCAACTCTTGGGACACCGAGGCCTAGAAACCACCGAGATTTACACCCACGTTGAGGTCGAAGACCTGAGGCATATAGTCGAACAAGCTTCAAAGAGTTAAGGCGGGATACGTATAAACGCTATCGCGTTAATACGGGGGGCGGAACCAGGTCCCACCACGGCGCTGTAATCAGTTGCGCGACCTTCAGTGATCACCCTTTCCGCGCCACGGATAGCCTCCGCTCGCGCCGCCGCCAAGGGCCTTCGGCCGCCGGCGGCGGTTGCTCCGCTGCGCTCCGCAACCCTTGACTGCCGCCCTTGCTTCGGCTGAATGGCCACTAAGGGAGAAAGGCAAGCTTTCTCCCCAGTGTGAGAAGCTCCCGACAAGACTGTCCGCAAGCTTGATCGGCGGCTACGAACGTCATATGCTGACATCCGAGTTGCTTCTCTCTTTAGCTGCTTTTTAGTTGCCGTTTTCGGAGAGGCCCTGATCTTTGACAACTTGCACACGGCGTTGGGGTTGGAAAGTTTCACTGCGCGTTCTTAACCCAAAAAGAAAGAGATAGTGAATCAGGACTGGATTACTTCGGAGCGAGATACTACTCAAGTTCCTCAAGGTAGGTTCACCTCAGTTGATCCACATAACATAATCCTTGAAGCTCAGGCTACAGCCGAAGCGAGTCCTCAAAAAGCCAAGGCCCAGTTTCTAAACTACTTGGCTGCCCCGCAGCAGTGGAATCGTTATTCTTATGTCGCAAACAATCCACTTGTATACATTGATCCCACAGGAGAGATACTCGAACTCACTGGCAGTGAGGAGGAACGCAAGCGGTCGTTTGATAGAATCAAAGATCTGGTTGGCTCAAAGGCAGCTGGTTCTCTCTACATCAGAGAAGAGAATGGTCGCTACTTCGTCGAAACCAACAATGCGAACGCTCTCGATGCCAGCGGCAAGATCGGTGTAATTGTGAATGACGTAATCTCGTCAAGCACCTTCGTAGAGTTTAGGGTGTCAAGTTCCAGCACAACCCAGAACGCGGCTGGGAAGACTGTTAACTTGGCAGACACAGGCGGTGGCTATACGGGCCGGTTTGTAAGAAACGGTACATCGTTCATACAGATCATCGTTGATGTCAACGCTGATGCGCTTGCCACGAGCGGCGCAAGCAGAAATGGCGCTGTGGGTGATGATGGTAAGCCCCTTCGTTACTTTAATGACGTTGCTGATGCCCATGAGTTTGGTCATGCCTACTTCTACGTCAAAAATCTATCCAGATTTGAAAACGCCGTAGGCTGGTGGCAGTTTTGGAAGCGCGGATACACAATAGGTGAGCTTAAATCATCGAGCAATCGGACATCTGTTGATGTGGAGAACTGCGCCAGAGAGCGTCGCGGGCTCAACAAGCGAACGGAGCACTAATGAGAGACTCTTACGCCGGAATGTTTTATAGAGGCCTGCTGACTCTAATCCGAACCAAAGCATTTGCTGTTGGATTCTTGGTCGGATTCTTCCTTCTGATCGCAGTCAATGTTTATGGTTACAACAGGATGTATGAAGCAGAGTGCTTTGACTGCATACAGGGGTTTGGTTTCCCCTTTGGTTTATATGAATCAGGTAGCATTCTCCATGTGGAAAGAATCCTATGGTATGGTTTGATCGCAGATGTCCTGATCGCTATATCTGTGAGCATTGGTATCGGATTGGTTTGTAGTTTCTCCAGGAATATAAGCCGACGGCATCCCAGGACACGACCCTTTGCCACTTGACGCAGCTGCGCAAGCCACCTAAAAACAGCAGTGAAGCGCCGCGGAGCAGTAGCGCCAGGCCCCTGGGGGGCGTCGGCGCGAAGGAGTCGGGACCGGAGCGCGCGGCGACGGGTTAGTTTTCGCCACAAACGCGAGGCGATCTCCGAACTTCTTTTTGCCTGGCTGATCTGTGCAGCTAAACAGAAACCGCAGTTCAACGATTGGCGTCTTGAGCGACGATGAAGGCTTCGACTACGCCGTTGAAGGTTCGCCCCGCGTCCAGAATCTCGATCACATCCTGAGGGACGGTGAACGGAAAATCCCTGGGTTGAAACGGTGCGGTGGCGGCTTGATCACCAATCGGCTCCGCTCGAAAGGAGCGGTTGTCGGTCAGAATTAAATCTACATTCTTGCCGTAGCGAAACGATCTGAAGAGCTTGAGGCTGTTGATTGCGGCAAGGTTTCGGCTTGCAAACCGAGACCGTGATCGTCATATTCCGCCAGCGGTTTATCGGAAACCTTTGGCGCGTCGTATCGATCGATCCCCCGCCCTGTAGCTTTTATTACTCGGGACCGACCACTAGGCGCGCTGCGGGCCGTGTTGAGTGAGCGCCGCTTCTCCCAAAACTACGCGGTGTACACCGATTAGCCCTCGATCGCAAAAGCAACGGTGCGGTTTGCTGTTTGCCTGGATTTTGAATCGCTAACAGTGATGCGCAATTCGTAAACGCCCGGCTGCAACGTCAGCGCTAGCTGGCCGCCGATCTCAATCCCTCTCTTGTATCGCCCAATCACGCGCGAAGTGACGGGCTGCCATTCAGTCATGTGGATCACTTTGCCCGCTTCGGCGATTTCCCATTGCATCCTCAAATCTGACTCTCCAAGAGCGTTGTATATCAGCAGATAGTAAAGGATCGGGCTGCCGGCTCGGTAGGATGCCGTCCCCAGAGCAGTGCGCGCTGCCTTGCTCCCAGGGGATTTCGATGTTTCAGCGGAATCCTTTGTCAGGAGAATGGAACTGAGTGTCAGTTTACCCGAGTCTAGATTCGGCACTTCGAGCCAGGTGGTTGCTGCTCCAATTCGATCCGTGCCCACCTCTCTCAATCCGAGTCGAACGTTGTAGAGACCCGGCTTTAGCGCTATTCGCTTCGAGTAATGAAAGCCCGTGCGTTTGGCTTCATCGGCCTCTTGCGGGGACAGCGAACCTCGAATAGTTTCGGTAAGCGTCTTGATGGGCTTCCCCGTCCGATCATAGACCACCGCCGCCATCTCGAGTTCCAGAAGGAGCCGGCCATTCTGTTCCCGATAGTTGAGATCTGTCCCATCGATCAAGGCCTGCAGAGAGACTTGTTCGACGTCGGTTCCAACCTCGAGGTAATCAGCCGAAGCGCTGACGCCGATGTCGCTCGCAGGCAAAGGCTTCGCTATTTCGGTAAACAACCGCTGCTGGGGCGACTGCGCAAGCTCTTTGTCTTTTCTTCTTTTCAAATCTGACGCGAAGTAGCCCTTTTGCGTTCGGACGTCATATTCAGGATGAGACTTGACCCGTACGGTGATCCGGCGGAACTCTTTGGTGCCTTTGTCGTCAGGCGGATAGTATGCCAGCGCGTAGTACGCTTGATTGAGGTCAACAGCTTTCTGAACTGCTCCCTTCAAATCGTTCGTGTTAAAGAAAAATTTGCCGCCGGTGTCCTGCGCCAGAGCGTTGATGCCGTCCTGACGGTCTTTGGCAGAAGCAGACATATAGCTCGATAGACGGGCGATCATCAATGAACCTCCGCTGACGCCGCGGCGCGATGCGTCGAATTCGGCGCCGACCTCAAGACCCTTGACATCGATCGAATAGATTATGACCCCCGCACGGACCGCTTTACTGATAGCCGATTGCACACGCCCGGTGTCGGGAGCACAGTTGAAATCTCGCATGGTAAATCCATCTGACAGCAGGATGAGCAATCGCTGGCCCGACATTCCCGTGACACCTTCGACTACTGCGGTCAGGACACTCAGCGTGGATTGCCG
>JBASRM010000576.1:0-3818 GCA_049273835.1 Blastocatellia bacterium
CAACCTAAAGGTTGAACTCAGAACGTTAACCTCTAAACGCTGAACTCTGAACCCCGAACACCGAACCTCGAACCTCGCGTGATTAAAGCTCCGCTCTCTTTCTTATCGTTCGCAACACTTCCCGGCGGATCAGCCCGCTGAAAGGCGCTATCACAGACCAATACACTCGGAACCGCCGCCTGCTCGAGTCGTCCAGGCATTGGACTCTGGTTTCTGTCGCCAGCCTCGTCACCTGGGCTCCCTCCTCAACCAGGGAGAAATTCCAAACCGCCCGGGCATAACCGGGCTGGTTGAACTGCCTGAACTCGCCTGCCGTTAATCGACACCGGCTCCCGGACATCGTCCAGAACCGGCCGACAATCCCAAGCGCTATCTCGTTTGGAGGGTTCTCGCCTAATAATATAAATCCGCCTCTGACCAGCGCATCGAAGTTGAGCGGCATACTTCTACTGCGGCCACCGAAAAACAACGTCGGCAACTGCCGCAACCGTAAAAGCAAGCGAACCACCGGCGATCCGCCAAGGTCGGCAGTCCGAAGCGTCTCATACACCGTCTGAATGGATGCGCGAACCGTTGTCTGGTGGAACTCGGTCGCATCGCAGATCGGCATGAATTCCTCGATCAGCTTCTGAGCGACAGGGGGAAGATTGATTCGATGTCTAATCAAAAGGTGAGTCTGGGAAATTGATCGACCCCTTCTTACCACGCTGAAAGAGGTCTAGGTGGACAAGCAACATTCCAATTCCCGCGGCCCCCTGCATGTAACCGGTCTGGGCAACTAGCAGCTCGGGCCTCACCCGATGCTCAGCCTGAATCCAACGCATTCCGCCGCGGTCGCGCGTCCCCTTCGCGAGCACCTGCGCAGTGACGTGTTTTGAAAACGCCAGGTACCATCCGCAGCAGAGACCGCCAGTGCAAGCAAGGCGAGCAGTGCCCTGGTTGCGACCAGGGTTCTCATAGACTGTTCGTCCTATCTGATCCCGGCAGGAAGAAGAAACGGCGGAGGCTACCCAAGATTTTATATCGCTAATTTCCAGCCCGTGCTCTGGCTTGAGCGCCTCCGCCAACTATTGAACGCCCCAGCTGCGATGCTTTGCCAACTTTTTTTTGAGCCGGCTGCTAACGGTCTTCAGACTTACTGCTTGCGGAACCTAACCAGGCGGTGTACCACAGATTCGCGAGCATTTGCGACCCTGCCGCCAGTCGTTGAGTTACAAACTTCTTTGACTCAGGGTTTCGATTGCCGGCTTCCCACCGCGCCGTCTTATCCAACTTGTAAAGTTCGGGAACGTGATTGTAAGAATCGATCAGGTATTTCATGATGTCGGCAAATGGATCCTGCAATCGACTCGCAGTTTTGACTAACCCGCTGAAGTCTTCCGGCTTGATCTGAGCCTTCACATACTCGCTTTCGAACCGCCCATGAAGCGGCTCGCGGGTATAGAGATCGGGATTGGAGCTGGTGGTCCATCCGTTGTAATGAATTGACGCATGTAGTGGTTGAGATCCATCAGCCACGTAATGCCCGAGAACGCCCGCGTAGTAGACGATGTTCTGTTCGATTTGATCTCGTTCGGCGGAGTGCTGCGGGTCGCGCCACATCCTAAACAGCACTTGGACCTTTTGAAAGTTCTCGAGAATCGAATAGGGCAAGTAGCCGACATCTTTCGGGTCTTTTCCTTTTGAGCGCAGCCAATCCGCGTACTGATAGCGATCGTTTGGGATTGCGTCGAACTCTTCAGCTTTGTCGATATCTATGAAGTGATCGGGACCGTTGACCTCGGTCAGCGCTTTGTAGAGTTCCCTGGTGTCGCGCCAGCGATCTGGCTCCGGTCCCAAAAATGTAAGCCGAGCCGCGGAGTTCCGAAAAAACGGGGGCATCTGTTCAGGTAGATGCTCGGCTGCGACACGATTGACGAAGCGATGGCCATCCTCGCCCCACGCAGCAGCCGGAGGAGCAACAGCGCTAGTCAGGAACGCGGCCACCACAACCCAAATCCAAGAGAGTCTTTGGCGATGCATTGCGACCTCACAACATTGGAATCAAAGCAGCGATAACAATACGCGGATAGTCGCGGAAGGTTCAAGGGCGCTCGTCGGAGAGTTCAGAGTTCAGAACATGAGCGGAGGTCAGTCTTCGTCGTGTTCCTGACCATCGTAATGCATCACGACAGTCTCCTCCTCGACTTGTGTTTCCAGGTGAACATCGCGGCCCCAGAGTTTGTAAAGATATTCGAGCGTCTTGCGCGCGTATTTCTGATCCAGCTCGACTCCCTCATAACGGTGCATCAGATACAGCTCGCTGTTGCCGTCGTAGTCCCCGTCGACAACTTCGATGTATGGAAACCCGAAATTCGTCATGTTCGCGGAAAGCTGATCGCGCACGCGTTCCCACTTCTTCTCTGTAACCGTCCAATCTTCCTCGTCCACGAGTTGATAGACGAAGAGATCAAGCTCCTCGCACAACTCTTCGGTCAGGTAATTCCGCAGGAATGAAATGTCGTTATCGAGCTCGCGCACTTCAAACATCTTGTCGCGGCCTTCGCCGCCGCGTCGCCCGAATTTTTCGCCCTCTTCCTTGGTGGGATTGTCCCAACGCCTTTCGATATCCTCAAAGATCTTATAACCGAGGTAGTAAGGATTGAGTTGCCCCTTGTGAGGGGAAACCACTCCGGCGTGCAGTTCCGCGAACTCGAGATGCTCGTTGGTCGGTAAGTCCAGTTCGCGCATGATCCGCGAGTGCCAGATGCTTGCCCATCCCTCGTTCATGATTTTGGTCTGGAGCTGCGGAATGAAATATTCCATTTCCTGATGCAGCATCGCCATGATGTCCCGTTGCCAGGGCTCAAGCGTAGGCGAATGCTTCATGATGAAATAGACCAGGTCCTTCTCAGGAACCTCGAGACTTGATTTGTGCTTACGGTCGTCACCCGGATCGCCCGTGGACCCGTTATGCTCCTCTCGTTCCGCTCTCGAGAGAAGATCGTCGTAGCGGCCTTCACGCCGAGTCGGTGTCACCGACTCCTTGTCCGGGTCGGCCGGCGGTTTTCTGATGAAGAAGTTCGGATCGATGTGCTCTTCAATCGAGAGCACCGCGTCGAGAAATTCTTCGACCACTTTTCTTCCGTGCTTAAATTCGTACTCCCCCATCCGCCGCGCGTGTAGCGCGGCTTCATCGACCATTCTGCGGTTGGTCTTCGAGAAATAGACGTTGTTTTTGAAAAAGTCGATATGACCAAGCACGTGGGCAATCACCAGCTTGTTTTGAGTGGGCGAGTTTGTCTCGAGCAGGAACGCGTACGAAGGATTCGAGTTGATCACGACTTCGTAGATCCTCGCAAGGCCGAAGTCGTACATCATTTTCATACGATGGTAAGCCTTGCCAAAAGTCCAGTGAGAGTACCGGCCCGGCAAAGCGTAGGAACCAACTTCGTACATGACCGAAGCTGGAACTATCTCGAAGCGCACTGGAAACGGATCGAGTCCAAATCTGTTGGTGGCAATATCCCAGATTTGTTCGACTGCTTTTTCGAGATCTTGTACTTCTCTGTCAACCATGTAAGTTTGGATTTAGATTTTAGATTTTAGATTGTGGCTACCTGGTTTCGGATCGTGCGGCGAACGTCGTGTTTTGCCCTGGGCAAAATGGACCCCCTTGATCCAAAATCCAAATTCCAATATCCAAAATCGTCATGCCTGTTCGCCGCGTTTCCCGAAGAATTCCTTCAGCGCCGGATAGACGTCTTCCTTATCATCGATCCGCACGCCGACGAAACGGTCCTGACTCTTCAACCGGTCTTTGAAAATCGACAGAAGCG
>JBASRM010000587.1:0-5389 GCA_049273835.1 Blastocatellia bacterium
GCTCTCACCCAACTGCGCGCGGCGCTCGAAGAGAAACCGTCGTTTGATGCGGGCGCATCCAAACGAACTTTTCACGTGCTCACCAGCGACTACGCCGAGATCATTCTGCTCGCGCCGCTGGTCGGCAAGCTTCGCGACGAAGCGGGCGGCGTCAGCATTCACGTTCACCGGCCGCAAAACGTTTTTCAACCTCCTTCGCGCACGGCGCTTTCGGACTCGTTCGATCTCGCGATCGGGTTCTTTCCGGATGCCCTGTCCCTCGACGCAAGCGCGCGCTCCCAGGTCCTGTTCCAGGAAGAAAATGTATGCATAGCATCGGCAAACCACCGATCGATCCGCGGGAAGATTTCGATTCGCCAGTATGCGGCAGCTCGGCACGCGGCGGTCTTTTATAAGTCCGAAGGCCCGGGCATCATTGACACCGTTCTAGCTCAGAAGGGTTTGTCCCGGCACCTGACCGTTCTCGCGCCGCACTTTGCGAGCGTCCCGTTTATCGTTGCCGAGTCTGATTTGATTGCGACCGTGCCTAGGCGGCTGGCACTCAGGTTCAGCAAACCTCTCAAGCTCCAGGTGCTGCATATTCCGTTCGCTATACCTCCGTTTCGGCTCACGATGTTGTGGCATGAGCGAGTTGATTCCGACCCTGCTCACGCGTGGCTGCGAGGATTAGTCGCGGGGGTTGCTCGCCGTCTTATTTAATGGTGTTTCGGATCGGATGCCAGGACCGGTATTTAAGCTCTATTCACTTTCCAGCCCTCAGTTGCTGAGAAACGCGCTCGACTTCCGATAGCAGGCGCAGTGTGTTCTCACCAAGGATCTTTCGCAGGTCTGATGCCGAGTAGCCTTTTCGCATGAGCGCCTCGGTTATCTTTGGCAATTGAGTGCAATCTTCCATTCCTACGGGCATGCTGCCGCCGTCGAAGTCAGACCCCAGTCCCACGTGATCGACGCCCACCAGCTTCACGGCGTGGTCGATGTGATCGATGATACGTTCCCAGCTCGCCCTGGGAGCTGGACCGTACTGGGCGGCTACCTCCTCGCGTCGTTTGGCGGCGTTTTCGCGTCCCGGGTATTTCTGCATAAGCTCGCGCATCAGAGGCTGACTCTTCTGAGAGTATTGAAATAGATCGTTGTCTATGAACTGATCAAGATAGTTGATCTGGATGACCCCGCCCTTTGACGCAAGCGCCTTGATCATCTGGTCGGTCATGTTTCGCGCGTGGCCGGAGATCGCGCGGCAGGAAGAATGTGAGGCGATCATCGGAGCTTTGCTTATTTCGATCGCATCCCAGAACGTCTTGTCGGCCACATGCGATATGTCGACTATCACCCCCAGCCGATTCAGTTCGCCGACGACGTCCTTACCAAAGCCGGTCAGTCCGTTGTGCTTTGGCTGATCGCCGGACGAGTCGGCCCAGTCGGTGTTCACCGAATGCGTGAGGGTGAGGTAGCGCACACCAAGCGTGGCGTACATTCGCAGCACCGCCAGGCTGTTGTTGATCATGTGACCGCCTTCCATCCCCATCAGCGCGGCGATCTTTCCTTGCTTGTGGGCCCTTCGAACCTGGTCAGCCGTTACACACAAAGCAACCTGGGCGGGCAGTTCCTGCGCGAGCTTGTGCACCGCGGCTATTCGTTCGATCGAATCGTTGACGGCTTTCGGGCCGGTCACGGTCCCCGGCATATAGATCGAAAAGAAGAGCCCGTTGAGCCCGCCTTTTTTCATTCTTGGCAAATCGATGTGACCTTCTTTGTGCTCTTCGGCGAACTTCCAGTCAGTCTGGAGTTTGGGTGTGACATCAATGTGAGTGTCCAGCACGATGGATGAAAAGTGGACTTTTCGAGACTGTTCGCTGACTGAGTCGTATCTGATTGCACTGGAAACCGGAATTGTTGGCAGCAAGAAAAAGGCCAGCATGCCGATGAATACCATTGCGGACGGACGTTTCATGCGACCCTCCGACGAGGTTGGTTTTCCACTGTTGAAATGCTGATCAGCACTCCTTCTACTCTTGGAGGCTGTGGTTGTCAATTGGGCACTCGGGCGAAGTTGCGCTTTGATCGCAGCGCTCCAAAATCGCCAAATCAAACGTCTTCGTCGTTATGCTGATTATGTGATAAAAATAAGAGACTAAGAAATCGAGGGAGATCGGCAGTTGAAGCACAAGAGAACGGCAGCACCCGCCATTTTCAGTTCGCAACACGGTATCCCGGCAGAGGGGTACGCCTGGTGATCTCCCAGACCATCTCGCATTATCAGATTATCAGAGAGCTTCGAGCGAGCGGTATGGGAGAGGTCTACCTTGCGGAGGAAACCAGGCTCGGACGCCAGGTAGCCCTAAAGTTTTTACCGGCCTCATATCAATACGATCCCGACCGCCGGACTAAGTTTCTTGCCGAGGCACGGGCGACATCCGCGCTCCGCTCGCCGTACATCGCGGCAATATTCGATATCGGCGAACATGAAGGCTCGATGTACCTTGTGATGGAGTACGTCGAAGGCGATCTGCTCTCCGAAAAACTCAAGAACGGGCCGCTTCAAGTGTCCGAGGCGATCTCAATCGCCACGCAGATTGCCGACGCGCTTTCAGAAGCGCATTCCCTCGGAATAGTTCACTGCGATGTCAAAGATGCGAACTTGATCGTCAATGATCGCGGCATGGTCAAGATGCTCGACTTTGGGATCGCAGCGGTTGCCGCATCCAACGAAGATCCCGACGACCACACAAAGAAAGTCGGCCAGCAGACCGCGGTCGGAATGGTTAGTGGCACAGTTGCGTACATGTCGCCGGAACAGGCGATAGGCAGAGCGCTCGATCACCGCTCCGACATTTTTTCGCTTGGCGTCGTCCTTTATCAGATGCTATCCGGCCGGCTTCCTTTCGAAGGGGAGACGTCTTTCGATACGCTGGACAAGATAATTCATGCCGAGCCGGCGCCCGTCGTGCGATTGAACTACACCGTTCCTGCGGATTTGGAGAGAATAGTTCGGAAGTGTCTGGAGAAGGATCGAGAGCGGCGTTATCAGTCAGTACGCGAGCTGCTGATCGATTTGCGCAATCTGCAGCGCGATAGCGATTCCGGCGCCCAGGCTGCTACAACCGGTCTGGGCCGGCCCACCCAGAGCGTACAACGAACTCGCTCCCGCAAGACAATTGACTCGCTTGCCATTCTTCCGATAACCAACCAGAGCGGCGATCCGGACCTCGATTACCTTACGGATGGAGTGACCGAGGCGTTGATCAACAATCTGTCTCGGCTTCCACGGCTTCGAGTGATGGCCCGAAGCACTGTGTTTCGCTACCTCGGTCAAGAAGCGGCAGACCCCCAGCAGGTTGGTCACGAGCTAGCCGTTCGAGCCGTCCTGGTGGGTAGACTTCTCAAACGCGGCGATAGCTTGATCATCAAGGTCGAGATGGTCGATACGACCGACGGCGCTCATCTATGGGGCGAACAATACACCCGTGAGTTGGCGGATATGCTGACGCTCGAACAGGAAATCTCGAGGGAGATATCGGAGCAACTGCGTCTTAAGCTCACCAACGCGCAGAAGAAGAGCCTCACAAAAAAGACCACGGAGAACAGCGAGGCCTACCAGCTTTATCTGAAAGGACGTTATCACTGGAATAAGCGAACTGAAGAAGGCATCAGGAAGAGCATTGATTACTTTGAGCAAGCGATCGCTTTGGATGCGAGGTTCGCCCTTGCGTATGCGGGGTTGGCCGACTCTTACAACCTGATGGCGAGCTACAGCGCAAAACCGTTCGCAACTCCGTTCTTGCGAGCGAAGGCCACCGCTTTGAAGGCGCTGAGCCTGGACGACAAGCTCGCTGAGGCTCACGCAGCGCTCGCCGCGGTCAAGCTATGGCGGGAGTTTGATTGGGAGGGCGGAGAACGAGGTTTCCGGAAAGCAATCGAGCTGAACCCAAATTATGCGACGGCACATTTATGGCTGGCGCTTCTTCTGGCCGCCGTAGAGAAAATCGATGAAGCCCTCGCCGAAATAAAGATAGCTGTCGAGTTGGACCCGTTAGCGCGAGTCATGAATCTCAATCTTGGGAGGATGTACCACTACGCTCGGCAATACGACGCCGCGATTAAACAGTGCCGCAGGACTATCGAAATGTACCCCGATTATTTGATCGCACATCGGCGGTTGGGAATGGCGTACGGCGAAAGAGGAATGTTCGACGAAGCAGAAGCGGAGTTCAAGAAGGCCCTGGCTATCTCCGAGGATGACAGTGAAACGATGTCGGCGATGGCTTACGCTTATGCGGCAGGAGGGCGCAGGGATGAGGCGCGAACTGTTCTGGAGCGCCTGAATGAATTGGCGAAGAAAACTTACGTATCACCTTACAGCATGGCACGAGTGCACATCGGCCTGGATCAAATCGACATAGCGTTCGAGTTTTTGGAGACAACTTATCAGGAACGTCACGGAATTCTCACTTACTTGAAGGTTGAGCCCATCTTCGACCGCGTAAGATCAGATCCGCGATTCGTTGATCTGCTGCGGAAGATGGGACTCGCTCCTTCGGAACAAACCATCGCCGGTTAAGCCAGACCTCTGACGTCAAGAGTTACTCTGCTCCTCACACTACCAGCCTGTAACCAGTATCAATTTTCTGATCGCTCAGCAGTATCGCGTGCACGTCGAATGGGTGAGTGTCCTTGTGGGTGATCGAATGGCTGATGACATCGAAGGCGTGCTCGAGCCCCTTCGACCCGTCGATGTCCACATCGACAATGAATTCCAGCGCGTCTGCTTTGCGGAAAAAAGTTACTTGCAGGTTCCCGTGTGCGTCTTGCGTTTTGAAGCTGTCGTCGAGCACAAAGCCGGGCGGTGGTTTATGCAAAGAACCGGGAGCCTCGTTAAAGAGGTGCGTGTGTACGCTGTTCTTGACCGCGTCGCGAAAGTCCTTCTTGACGTCGGCAAAGAATCTTTCTCCACGGATCCGCCGGAACGACGTGACAAACGAAAACGCGTCGGTCCCGTTTTCGAACCTGGTGGCCTTCATTTTCGAGTACAGGTTTAGCATCCCAGTCCTGCGCACGTTCTCAAGAGCCTCGTACAATCCCTTACCGCTCTTGTCCTCGTTCCCTTCGACCGAAGAGTTCTCCAAAACCTGCTTGAGGTCATTCCCCAGTTTTGCAAACGTGGGGAACTTCACGTCGGTGACTTTGTCGGGGTCAGGCACCAGGGTAAAAGTATGATCCAGCTTCTCATCCTGCTTAATCACAAGAAACAGACTCTCCGGACGATAGAGCGTCGGAAACACCTGGACGAGATACCTGCCTCCGTTCGAGCTGTCGAGACCATCTATGCTGAGTTTCTTGGTCGCGTCGTGCCTTGGCGCGCTGGCAAAGCTGCTAAGAACGGTGTGTTTGG
>JBASRM010000591.1:0-21945 GCA_049273835.1 Blastocatellia bacterium
GGTTGTTTCTTCGCAGCTTGAGACAGGCGCAGGCGATCGATCCGGGGTTTGACGCTCAGAAGTTGCTGACCGCGCCGCTCAATATCAATCTCCTGCGGTACACGAGAACGCAGGGCCGCGATTTCTATCGCAGAGTCGTTGAATCGGTCGGTGCCGTTCCCGGCGTCGACTCGGCAAGCCTCGCGCGCAACATGCCGCTGAGCGGACGCACCTCCATCAGCAGCCTGCTGATCGAAGGACGATCCGGACCCGACAATCAATTCCGCAGCGAGGGGGGAGGCTTCACTGCGGATGACAACTCGATAAACACGAATACGATCGGGCCAAGTTATTTTGAGACCATGGGCATCAACCTTTTGCGGGGCCGCCTGTTCGAGTCTCAAGACACCGAAGACAAGCCGCGAGTCGTCATTGTCAATGAGGCATTCGAGCGGCGACACCTGAGCGGCCAGGACGCAATTGGTAAGCGGTTGAGTTTTGGTGGTCCCAGAGGTCCCTGGCACTCAGTAGCCGGCGTCGTTCGCGACAGCAAGTACGTAACTCTGGGCGAGGCGCCCACTCCGATGGCATATCTCCCGCTTCAGCAGAATCACGAGACCGGCGTCACTCTCATTGTCCGCACGACCGGCGACCCGCTAAGCGTAGCCAACGCGGTAAGGCAGCAAGTGCAGTCGCTCGAGAAGAATCTTCCGGTTACGTCGATCCGCCCGATGAACGAGCTGGTGGGCGCGTCTTTGTATGCGGCACGAATGGGGGCGATTCTGGTGGGCGTCCTCGGAGCACTCGCGCTGCTATTAGCCGCAGTGGGTTTGTACGGGGTAATGGCGTTTTCGGTGTCGCGACGAGCACGCGAGTTCGGCATTCGCGTCGCGCTAGGCGCACAGTCATGGGATGTGTTCAAACTGGTGTTGAGGGACGGAGTGCTGTTAGTGACCGCAGGCATCGCGGTCGGTTTGAGCGCCGCAGCGATGGTGACTCGTTTCCTGACCAGCTTTCTCTACGGAATCGGGGCTGTCGACACACTAACCTTCACAAGCATTCCGGTGATGCTGATAATTGTAGCCCTCGCGGCTTGTTATGTACCGGCTCGCCGAGCTATGCGTACCGACCCGATGGTCGCGCTTCGCAACGAATGAGCGGTGGCCGGTGATTGGTGACCGGTGCTGGTAGGCACCGACCACAGGTCACCGGCCACCGACCACGCGAGGAGAATGAACGTGACTGGAAACCTCTGGCAGGACTTGCGGTTTGGTCTTCGCATGCTTGGCAAGAGTCCTGGCTTTACCGCGGTCGGGGTGCTGATGCTGTCACTTGGTATCGGCGCCAACACCGCGATTTTTAGCTTGATCAACGCCATTCTTCTACGTCCCCTGCCGGTGACTGAACCCTCTCAGCTCCTGTCGCTCTCGCTGGTTAAGACTCAAGGCTCTGGCCTGGGTCTGTTTTCATATCCGGACTTTGAAGACTTCCGCGATAAGAACGAAGTCCTGACCGGCCTGGCCGCGCACCGCTTCGCACCTATGAGCTTTTCAAGTAACGCAGACCACACCGAGCGCAGAAATGAGAGAATCTGGGGATACCTGGTGTCGGGCAATTATTTCGAAGTCCTTGGTATCAACGCTGCCTTGGGCCGCACGTTTTTGCCCGACGAAGATCGAACGCCGGGTGCGCATCCGGTGGTTGTGCTTAGTCACGCATGCTTTACACGGCGATTCGGCGCGGATCCCGGCGTCGTGGGTCAAAACATTATTTTGAACGGACACTCGTTCACTGTGGTCGGAGTCGCGCCTGAAGGCTTCACCGGCACAGAACGCATCTTCACTCCGGAGGTCTGGGCGCCCAGTATGATGCAGTCGTGGATCGACCCGCGATCGGGTGGACTCTCTGACCGCGGCAGTAAGCAATGGTTCACGGTGGGAAGACTGAAGGCAGGGGTGAGCAGAAGGCAGGCCGAGGCAGCAATGACCGCGTTATCTCTCGAGCTCGGCCACGCATATCCGGATACAAACGAGGGTATGACGATCCAAGTGACGCCACCAGGTCTGGTAATTCCCGAGGCTCGCGCGTCAGCACTGGGCCTGGCAGGTTTGCTGATGACTACCGTGGGGTTGGTTCTTCTAATTGCGTGCGCCAACCTTGCAGGCTTGCTGCTTGCGCGCGCGACTGAACGGCGGAAAGAGATCGCGATTCGTTTGGCGCTGGGCGCGAGCCGCGGGCGGATCGTGCGACAGATGCTGACCGAGAGCCTGTTACTCGCGACGGCGGGAGGCGCGCTCGGACTGTTAGTCGCTGTTTGGAGTGTAAATCTGCTGATGGCCTTTAGGCCGGCGCTGGATCTAGCGGTCACGGTTGATTTGACTTTGGACTGGCGTGTATTGAGTTTTACATTTCTGCTCTCAATGTTGACTGGCGTGCTGTTCGGTTTGATTCCGGCGTTGCAAGCGACCAGAACCGATTTGGTGCCGGCGCTCAAGGACGAGATGGTTGCGGGTTATCGGCGTTCGCTATTGCGCAACGGTCTGATTGTCGCACAAGTAGCGCTGTCATCTGTGTCACTCATCACCGCCGGTTTGATCCTACGCAGCCTGCAGCAAGCGCAAATGCTGGGACCCGGTTTCGAGTCCGAGCATACGATCGTGATGTCGGTAAACTTGACGCTGCAAGGGTACGATGAGGCAGGAGGCCAGGAGTTCTACCGGCGGCTCGTAGCTCGCGCAGAGTCACTTCCGGGAGTGCGGTCGGCGTCGCTCACTAATTTTCTGCCGCTAAGCCTTCACTATGTCGGCGCCGGAATCCATATCGAGGGGCAAGCACCAGCCCGCGGCGCTGATGTTCCCGAAGCCATGCAGAGCAGCGTCGCGCTGAATTACTTCTCGACGATGGGTATTCCACTACTCGCTGGACGTGATTTCACTGCCCGTGACCGAGAGGACGCGCCGCTTGTAGCAATCGTCAACGAAACCTTCGCGCGCCGCTTCTGGCCCGGCCAAAGCGCGATTGGCAAGCGGTTCAACATGGGCGGCGGTGAGAATCCTCTGATCGAAGTAATCGCAATGGCTAAAGATGGAAAGTACTTCAGCTTGGTTGAAGCGCCCAGGCCGTTCGTTTACCGCCCGCTTCTGCAAAGCTCCATTGGTGGCGCCAACAATGATGGAACCCTAATTGTCCGTACCGGCGCTGACCCCGGTGTCATGATTGACACGCTGCGCGCTGAGATTCAGAGCTTGGATGCGAACTTGCCGGTCTTCAATGCCAACAGCTTGACTGAACATTTGAAGCTATCGCTTTTTCCGTTGCGGGTGGGTGCGGCCTGCGTAGCCAGCTTCGGGATGCTTGCGTTGATGCTGGCAGTCATCGGCATCTACGGAGTCATGTCGTACACCGTAAAACAGCGCACTCGTGAGATCGGCATACGCATGGCCCTCGGCGCGACGCAGCGCACAGTCCTCGTAATGATAGCGCGAGAAGGCATCAGATTGTCGGCCATAGGATTGGTGCTCGGCTTTGCATCGGCCCTGGCTCTGACTCGCCTCATGTCCAGCATGTTCTCGGGTGTGAATTCAACCGACGCGAGGACCTTCGCTGGCGTCTCGTTGTTTCTGGTTATGGCGGTGCTCGCTGCCTGTTACTTGCCGGCGCGGCGGGCAACAAAGGTCGATCCGATTGTCGCGCTGCGTTATGAATGAGGGGATCGTAATCGCGGATTTGGAATTGTCAGTGACCTGCCATCGCTCCTCGCCACTCGGCTAACAGCTCGTCCAACCGAATTCGGCGGCCGAGCAAGCAAGCGTGGCCCGCTCCCTCTATCACCTTCACCGTCGCGTTCGGCATTACATCGGCCATCGCGTGAGCTTCACGCACGGATGGGATCAACAGGTCTCGGTCGGCTCCCACTAATAAGGTCGGCGTTTGAATCTCAGAAAGGCGATGCTCGACGTCGAAGTCGGCAATGAGACGAAGGCGCCTCGCGTAAGCCTCGCCGCTGACTGTGCGAACGGCTTTCCAGAAGACTCGCCGGTCTTGCCGGCTAACACCGTCTACCAGCAAGCCAAGAATGCTCGCCGTGCGTCGCACCGGCCACAGTAAACCAAACGGCAATCTCGAAGCTAGGATCGCCCCAAGCTTGATCTTGAACCGTTTCCGAAAACGCGGAAACGAATTGATCACGACCAATTGTTCCAACATGGCTGGATACCGCAGCGCAAAGCTTAGGGCTACCGTCCCGCCAAAGGACTCCCCGACGATTGTCGCCTTCTGTTCACCGAGTTCGCGGATAATTGCAGCGATATCGCCGGTCAGATCTTCATAGGTGAAGCGACCGTCGTCGCGCGAACGAAAGGTGACCACCCGATAGGAGCGCGCAAGAAGTGGAGCTTGTTTGAAGAACAGTTCCCCGGTCCCGTCAAGGCCAGCAACGTAGATGAGCAACGGGCCCGAGCCCTGACATCGATAATGCGGGGATGCTCGGGTCATCATAAGCCGCAGCGGAAAGGTTATTGAGCGCTAATCTCTTCCAGTATTCGCTCGGCGGCTGCGCGCGGGTCCGGATTATCCGTTATCGCGCGCCCGATGACGATGAAGTCGGCGCCGTCCCGGATCGCATCGGCGGGAGTGGCGATTCGTTTCTGATCACCTCTTGCGGACCACGCCGGTCGAATGCCCGGGGTGAGTATGATGAAGCGCTCGGCGGTGATGCACTCGCGAATCAGTCGTATCTCGTGCGGCGAGGCTACGATCCCGTCCAGTCCCGAATCTCGCGCCAGAGTAGCGAGGCGTACAACTTCCGCACTCAAGTCCGAAGTGATGCCAACGTCGAAAAGATCGGCTCTATCCATGCTTGTAAGCACCGTTACTCCGAGCACCGCTGGCCGGGTAATCCAGAGCAACCCGCGATCGCCGACCGCGTGAGCCGCCGCACGCATCATCTCCGATCCACCGAGCGTGTGCACGTTCAAGATTGATACCCCAAGCCGAGCCGCAGATTCGACCGCTCCAGCAACGGTGTTCGGGATGTCGTGAAACTTCAAGTCCAGAAAGACCCGTTCGCCGGCCGTTTCAATTTCGCGAACGAGCTGCGGGCCTTCGGCGGTAAAGAGTTGGCTGCCGATCTTGAACATCCCAACCGCGCCGCTCAAACGTTCCACCAGCCGCAGCGCTTCGTCGCGATCGGCGACATCCAATGCGACTATGAGTCGGTCCTTTATGCTGGACGGGATTGGGTTTGCGGTAGTCGCTTGCGGCATTTACACACTCGGGCGACAGTTCGGCGCGATTCGATTCTTCGGTTTGCGCTTGAGCTCGTCGCCGATTCGAATATAGCGGCGGTGGGAATTCGATTCAAGCCGGGCTCGGAGACCGATCAAATTCAAATAACTCCGGACGCGACACCAGACGGATCACACGGAACGACAAGCGTAAATCCGACCAACCCGCTTCCAGAGCGGCGCTTTTCCGTAGTTGACTTGAATACGAGAGAGGCAGGGGCCCTGATCACGCGCCGCTGGCGAGGCGGCGGCCGTCCGCATCTACGTCGCTCAAGCGGACCTCTTCCAGGAGCCGGCTTCCACTCTCCTGACTCATTCTGATCGAGCCGTTGAACGACGCTCCTTCTTCAACAAGCAGCACGGGCGTAATAACATCTCCGTGCACTCGGCCCGTCCGGCGAATCTCGAGCTTTGACCGCGCGACGAGGTTGCCATGAAGCTCTCCGTGAACTACGCAAACCCCGACATCGATTTGAGTATCGAGTTGTCCCGACTCGCCAACGATCAGCGTCCCGGTGTCGGAGGTGAGCTTGCCGGTAACCTTGCCGTCAACCTGAAGCCGGTCAGCGAATGCTATATCGCCCTTGACTTCTATTCCACGACCGATCCATCCGAAATCTGAATTAGTGGGTTCGCCCTTTACCAGTTTCATTATTTTTTATCCCCGTTAGATTTGCTCGCAAGAACTCTGCGACAACATTGCTTTGAAAAGTGAGGGGCGCCTTTTGGACAAGAAACAATATGGTCTTAGATTCAACCTGAATGCACTGTTTCAGTATCGGGGCAGAGAGGTTATACGCCGAGCGTAAACCGAAGTCAAGATTTCTCGTGTATTAGCGAGGAGAAGAGCTGGCCATCGGATGCAGAAATGACAAACCGCAGCCTGATCGGTTCAGGCTGCGGTTCCTTCTCATTAGATTCTCTTTCCCGAACTACTGGACGCGGACTTCAATCTGTTTTGGTTTGGCCTCTTCCCTCTTCGGTAGGGTCAGCCGCAACACGCCGTCCTTGAATTGCGCGTTGATCGCCTCGGGGTTCACATTGGGAGGGAGCGTGAATGATCGATAGAACCTGGACATCGCTTGCTCCGATTTTTGTATGACCACACCATAATAAAATCTGCGCACATTCCTGTCAACTATTTTAACTCGGATGACATACCCGATTCCGGGAAAAGGGTCTCAGAATTGGCGATATTTGTAGCTTATCGCCGATAACGGCGGGGATCAGGTAGGCGTCGAGCGTGTCAATGACCGGATTGCATTGATCGCGTTACGTTCACAATATAGGGCCAACCCATCAATAACCTTCATCGTCACCTGGGGGTCGTAGTAGTTGGCGGTTCCTATCTGAATGGCTGTAGCGCCGGCGATGATGAATTCAAGAGCATCAGTCGCGGAGGTTATACCACCAATTCCGATCAACGGCACATCCACGGCTCTTGCCACTTCATAGACCATCCGCACGGCGATCGGACGTATAGCCGGGCCCGACAGCCCGCCGGTCCCGTAGCTCAACCTGGGACGCCGAGTGTTTACGTCGATCGACATACCGACGATTGTGTTGATCAACGAAAGACAGTCTGCTCCAGCTTCGACGATGGCTCGAGCAATCATCGTGACATCGGTGACGTTTGGAGATAGCTTGACGATCAGCGGGCGATTGGACGCGCGCTTCGCCTTCTCGGTGAGCCGTGCGGCGGCGCCCGGCGAGTTGCCTATCACGATCCCGCCTTCCTTGACGTTGGGACAGGAAATATTCAACTCATAGGCGGCGATGCCGTCGCCGTCGTTTAGAATGTGGATAGTTTCAACATACTCGTCTTCAGAGTAGCCAAATACGTTCGCGATGATTTTTGTATCGAAGCTTTTCAGAAGCGGGAGCTTCTCCTGGATGAACGCTCGCGCTCCGATGTTCTGAAGTCCGATTGCATTCAACATTCCGCCGTGGGTTTCTACTATTCGCGGAGGAAGATTACCCGGCATTGGCCGCGCCGACAGGCCTTTTGTAACAAAGCCACCGAGCCGGTTCAGATCGACCAGCTCGGAGAATTCAAGCCCGTATCCGAACGTTCCCGATGCCCCGATTACGGGATTGTTAAAGCGGATGCCCGCAACCTCGACTGCAAGCCTCGGATCGTTGTTAGCCATAGTGACGAATAACGGATTTGTAGGAAGGATTCCCCACCCGCGATTGGCTTTAATGGGCCATCGCGTTTACTTCCCAGCATAACTTATCGGCATCGAAGATCGGGCCGTCGGTGCAGACACGTTTGTATGAGTCGTATTCGAGTCGGCCACTTGTCCTGACGGCGACCACGCACCCTACGCATACCCCGAACCCGCAGCCCATAGGCGCTTCGACCGAAACAAGGCAACGCGCCTCAAACTGCGCCGCTATTTCGGCTACGCGCTTCATCATCGGCCAGGGCCCACAGGCATAGATTGTCGCGCCATCGCGGCCGCGCTCTCGAAGCAACCGCTCAAGCGGCGCAGTTACCATGCCTCGCTCGCCGAGGCTTCCATCGTCCGTGGTCAGGGTAATCGGAAGCCGCAGTGACCTGAAGTCGTCCAGCCCGCAACCGACGGCCGCCCGCTCGCTGGCGGATCCGAACAGCAATTCCGCGCGAACGCCTGAGCGTGAAAACTGTTCGCAACACATGAAGACTGAAGCGGAGCCGATGCCTCCGGCGACCACGATCACGCCTTGATTGTCTTCGCCGGGGTTCGGCCAGTTGTTGCCGAGCGGTAAAAGAGCTTCAACCTCGTTCCCCTCTTGGACCCGCGAAAGTGCATCGGTTCCACGCCCCAGCACTTGATACAAGAAGCTGAGCTGTCGAGGTCCGAGCACCCTGTAGATGGCCAATGCGCGTCGGAGCAGAGGCTCGAGCGACGAATGCGGCTTCACCATTGCGAACTGCCCCGCCTGAATCTCAACATCGGACTTGAGATTCACTGTCAGGAGACGATAGCCGGGTGCGAGCTCGCGGTTGCTCTCGACTGTTGCTAGCGTTTCGATCATTCAATTGGAGAACCAACTCATTGCTATCTGCTTCAGCGTGGGGGCAGTCTATCAAAGCTCACTGAGGTAACTCAACGATAGTCCAAAAACGTCGGTGTTCATCAAGCCTGGCCGTCTGCCGACTGCCTTGCATAAATTCCTAACGCGCCATATCCTGAATTCTCGTTTTCATAAACAACGACGGAGCTCAAATTATTGATGAAAACCGCCGACGAAATCGTAGCGCTTGTCGAACAGGCCATACAATCCTCCGCTACCCGCGATGAAGCCCTTCAATCGGCGCTGCGGATCCTCAAACACGAGCGAGAACACTACAATTGGGTGGGCATATATCTGCTCGAGGGCGACACACTTGTCCTCCATAACTACATCGGGAAGCCGACCGAGCATACGCGGATTCCCGTTGGAGTAGGCGTATGCGGCGTGGCGGTGGCCGAAGGCGCCAATCAAATTGTGGGAGATGTCACTAGGCTCGATAACTATCTCGCGTGCAGCGTTGAGACGCGGGCCGAAATCGTAGTGCTGATTCGCCGAGGAACGGAGATAATCGGCCAAATCGATATCGACAGCGACCTCGAAAACGCATTTACTGAGGAAGACGAGTCCCTGCTTGCCAGGGTCGCCGACCGGCTGGCGTACCGGTTCCAGTAGCTCTGGGCCGCGTCATCGTACGCTAACCTGTGATCCACCTTCCGGCCACACTATATGGTGTGACCTCACACGATAACCAGAAGTAGCCCATCCTCAGGACCTACAATAAGCAAAGTCGTGAAGCGTACATAACTTCTTTTACTACAGTGAATTAGGCTGTTTCCCTTCAACACTTGGGGGGTGGCACGTCAGTCGCTCTATCCTATTAACGATTCACTATTAGCGGAAGGAAGTTCATAAGATCGGACACTCGGAGGGAACGAAGATGGCAACGCAGGCAATTTCGATTCAATCAGACGCCGGACTCAGCTCAGCACTGGCGGGCGATGCGATGAGCGGGTTCGAAGATCTATATCGGAAACACTATCGAAGAGTTTACTCGATATGCCTCAGGATGACGGGCAACATCGCCGAGGCCGAGGACCTCACTCAAGAGGTATTCATTCAGCTTCATAGAAAGATCGGCTCGTTTCGCGGTGAGGCGGCCTTCACAACCTGGCTGCACAGGCTCACCGTTAACCAGGTCCTTATGCACTTTCGCAAGCGATCGGTTCGCTCCGAACTGACGACCGATGATGGCGAGATGCCTGACTCGATTGATCCAGAGACTACTAATCCGGAGGCGATGCCCATTGTAGATCGCATCGGCCTCGAAAGCGCAATCGCGCAATTGCCAAACGGCTATCGCACGGTCTTTGTTCTACACGACGTCGAGGGCTATGAGCACGAAGAGATAGCCAAGCTGCTCGGATGTAGCGCCGGTACGTCAAAGTCACAGCTACACAAAGCCAGATTGAAGCTTCGCCGGCTGCTTCTCCAACGCGCAAACGCCGCGTGACGTCCAAATACCAAATCGAAGAGGCTGCCAACTAGAGAGTTGGCGGCCTTTTTCTTATTCTGCGAGTTTTTTTTCTTGTCTCGACAACTTTGAGCGGAGCCCAACACAGGGCGGCATGCCTGAGCGAAAGGGATCGGATCGACCTTCTCAATTCGTCGTCGATCTACAAGCGATCGAACGCTCACCTGGCAAGATCTCCGCTCGACTTTGTCGGTTCGCACGGTTGTGTTAAATCTGTCAGTGAGTGCCACCTCTCCTCGCCAAATCTGCCTCTATCGCGTTCATTCTGGTGGCGACCTGTGTTCGATGCGACACCAGCTCGCCGGCCGCGATCTTTGAACTAAATGGTGCGCGATTGAAGGCTGCTGCTCGGGCGGCGGGCGACTATCTCATCCGGATGCAAAAACACGATGGAAGTTTTCACTACTACTACAATGCCGCCGCCGACCGCTTCGAGCCAAGACGATATAACATTGTGAGGCACGCCGGGACGGCGGTCTCATTGTTCGATCTCTATCGTGCGACCCGCGACGTTCGTTTTCTTGGCGGCGCCCGGCGCGCTGTGACGTTCCTCACCAGCCGGTTTCATCGCGCGCGCACCGCAAACGCCGCGTATGTTTTGGATTATGACGGCAAGGCGAAGCTCGGTTCGAATGGATTGGCCCTGGTCGCGCTGGCAAGCCAGATCGAGCTCGATGCAAAATCCGCAAGGCCTCAGAACGCAGCGCGTCTGGCCAACCTCATTCTCGTGATGCAACATCGAGACGGTTCATTCAAGATGCGCTATCGAATTGGGGACAGCGAACCCCAAGGTATCGATTCGCTTTACTATCCGGGTGAGGCGATACTCGGGTTGGTTCGGCTTTACCGATCGAATCCAGACAAACGCCTGCTCGAGGGCGCACGGCGAGGCGCGAATTTCCTGATCGAGTCACAGCAGCGGATGAGCGCCTTGCCGCCTGATGCATGGCTCATGCAGGCGCTTGAAGCTCTGTACAACATTGGCCACGAACGCAGGTACGCCGATCACGCTATTGCGCTTGCCGAGGCGATGATCGCAGCGCAATACACCGGCGAGGATCCCGCCGGCTATGCAGGCGGTTTTGGTCCAGGCTCTCCACGAGCGACCCCCGCCGCTTCACGAGCCGAAGGTCTCGTATCGGCATATCGTATTGCGCGCTCTTTGGGAGACCGCCGGGCGCAGACAATAGCGGCCTCACTCAGAGCCTGCGCAACGTTTCAACTAAGCCAGCAGTTCACCGCTGTGAATAGCAAAACATTGCGGAACCCGCGGCGCGCGGCTGGCGGATTTCGAGAAGGACTCACGTCTTTTAAGGTTCGGATTGATTTTGTTCAACACAACATCTCATCTCTGCTGGGGATCGCTGAGGCGTTATACTGATGCTTCCGGATCTGTGACTCAGGGGATGTTTCGAGGCGCTAGTGAATGTTGATCGCGAATTGCGATGTACGGAATAACGATCGCGAGATGCCCGAGGGCTCGAATCCGCGATCCGTAATCCGCAATGCGGAATTCAACGGCCTGCGAGCTTGCCGAGCCATATTCATCGACCGCGACGGTACCGTCAACGAAGACACGGGCTACATATCGACTCCTGCCGAATTGGTAATCTACCCCTGGACCGCTGAAGCAGTGAGGCTCATCAACACCTCGGGATTGAAGGCTATTATCATCACCAATCAATCCGGTATCGCGCGGGGGATTTATAGCGAAGAAGCTCTGGCCGCGATTCACGCGCGAATGATCGAAGAGCTTGCACGCGACGGCGCCCGGATCGACGCAGTGTACTACTGCCCTCACCATCCCGATGCGGGAGACGCCCCTTACAGGATGGCGTGCGAGTGCCGAAAGCCGCGCACCGGTATGCTTGATGCGGCCGCCCGCGAGCACAACATCGAACTCACGCGTTCTTTCGTCGTTGGCGACAAAGCCAGCGACATCAACCTTGCGAGAAATGCCGGGGCGCGCGGAGCGCTCGTGTTGACAGGCTACGGCAGTGAGACTTTGGCGCATCCCGATCGCTGGCCTTGCGAGCCTGCGATAATCGCAAAGAACTCATTGGAAGCGGTGAAGCAAATCCTTGACAGCAAGTTGTAGTCTGGCTAAGTTTGCGGGCGACTTGTCTCTTTCAATCCGTCGATGCTGACTTTCCTCAACATCTCCAACATTGCTCTGATCGACGAGCTGTCGGTTGAATTCGATCGCGGGCTTAATCTGCTTACAGGCGAGACCGGGTCGGGCAAGTCAATCATCGTCGACGCCCTGGGTGTGCTGATCGGCGGCCGCTTCGCCGCTGACCTGCTCAAAACGGGCCGCGATCGCGGCTTCATAGAAGGATTGTTTTCAGTTGAGCCAAACCGCGAGCTTGACCAATTGCTTGTCGACGCCGGGATAGAAGTCGACAACGCAGAACGCGAAATTGTCATCAGGCGGGAGCTTGCAGTCAACGGCAGGAACAAGATCCTCATCAATCATCAACTCGCAACCCAGTCGCTGCTTCGTGAGCTGCGCCCGTTTCTTGTCGACATTCATGGTCAGGGCGACCAGCAAACGCTGTTTGATACGAATACCCACCTCAACCTGCTCGACACGTTCGCGAGTATTGAAGCCATTAAGGATGAAGTAAACACCTGTTTCAGACGCTGGTCTTCGCTCAAACGCGATCTCGAAGCGCACGGCAAGGAAGAGGCTGAAAAGTTGCAGCTCATCGACATCCTTCGATTTCAGATCGACGAGCTCGAGCGCGCTCGGCTGGTAGTCGGCGAGGATGAACAACTAGAAGAAGAGCGCCGGCGAGTCGGCAATATCGAGAAGCTCACGACGCTAAGCGCCGAAAGCTTTGGGATGATTTATGAAGACAGTGACTCGGCGATAACACGCATTCGGCAGACGACACGCCGCGTCGAAGAGCTGGCCGGGTATGATTCGAGGTTTCGGCATTACCTCGAAGGACTCGAAACGTCGCGGGCGTTGCTGGAAGATCTCGCGTTCTCGCTCCGAGACTTCGCCGACAAGCTTGAGTTCTCGCCGGCCCGTCTCGAGGAGATCGAGAATAGGCTCGCCGAGCTCTCTCGTTTGAAGCGAAAGTATGCGGGCTCGATCGAAACCGCCCTCGAGCACCTTGCGCGTTCTCAAGACCGGCTGCGGCAGATCGAGCGCTCCGGCGAACGCGAGGCAGAGCTGAAAGCAGAATTCGATACGGCGCGCATAGCGTATCTTGAGCGCGCTCGAAAACTTCATCAGGAGCGCGTTAAGGCAGCAAAAAAGTTCGAGCGCGCCGTCGAACACGACCTCGCAGAAGTAGCAATGGAGCGGGCAAGGTTTCAGGTGCAAATAACCGCTCTCCCTGACTCCGAATTGAACGGCGATCACGCTCAAATGTCGTTCACCGCGAAGGGAATCGATCGCGTCGAGTTTTATTTCTCGGCAAACGAGGGTGAACCCGTGCGGCCGCTAGTCAAAGTTGCGTCCGGCGGCGAAGCATCCCGTCTGATGCTGGTTCTGAAGACGGTAGCGGGCGCGTCCGAGTTCCCTCGCACTATTGTGTTTGATGAAGTCGATAGCGGCATCGGCGGACGCGTCAGCGAAGCGGTTGGGGCCAAACTCAAAAAACTGTCTGAAACCAACCAGGTGCTTTGCGTCACACACCAGCCCCAGATCGCGCGGTTCGCCGACTCACATCTTTTGGTGAGAAAGGAGTCGGTGGCCGGCCGGGCTGAAATCGGCGTTGAAAGACTGGACCGCCGGGGCCGGGTCGAGGAGATTGCCCGGATGCTCACCGGCGCCGAGATAACCGAGACCGCGCGCCGACATGCGAGGGAGATGCTGAAGACAGGTGGCTGATTGGCTTTGGTCGATAGCCCGCTGGGTAAAGGGCAAATGTTCAATGATTAGGCAGGTAAATGCTTGCAACCTGCGCCCTCTATGATAGACTAGCCCGTGCCACGGGACGACCCTGGCTCCCAAGGCTCAGGCTTTATCAGGAAGGACTCACCCGAACCAGTCGGCAGGACACAACTCTAGTCGCTGTGGAGAACGAGATGGAAGACGAGGAATTCAACCTCACCTCAGAAGAACGCCGAGGCGACGAGGACCGTCGGAAAGAAGAACGCAGGAAGGAGGATAATGGTCCTCCGCCCGGGACGCCCGAGCGCCGCACCGGGAGCGAACGCAGGTTGTTCGACCGGCGAATTCAGGGGTCGACTACCGGCCAGCTTCTCGTCGAGATGGGAAGGTTCGCCGCCGAGAACATGGTCTTTCGTCAAAAAGGGAACAAGGCGGCGGCACGCCGCGCACGCAAACACTTGTCTCAAATAATGAAGCTTGCAAAGTCGAGACGGGCCGAGATCTCAACGGAGATAAAAGGGCTCTCGCCGGGAGACGGGGCTGCCGATGACGGCGATGATGCGGATGATTAACGCAGCGTGTTCGTCCCGCGACGGCAACTGAGTTGCGCGTAGGTTTCGATTACGGGGTCGGTTTCATGTCTACAGCCTTCTGCCCGTCGTGTGCCAGCGCCGTAAGCTACACCGCTCGCTTTTGCCCGCGGTGTGGAGCGACCACTGGCTTTGCAGATCCATCTGCCGTCGAGCAACACCCAATCAACCCCCCGGCCGGTCGGCAATCGCCGTCCAATCAACAGCAACTCTACCAGCAACACTATTATCAACAGCCGTATCAGCAACCTTATCAGCAACAACAACCGGTCATTCAGCAGCAGATTCACATTCACCAGCAATCATACGGCTACGGGGTTGCACCTGCGCCCGCGTACGTTGTCGAGCGGAAGGACAAGACCGTCGCGGTCTTGCTTGCGATCTTTCTCGGATTATGGACGTGGGTGTACACCTACAAGAAAGATTCCTGGAAATTCTGGTTGAGCATGGCGCTGCATTTGACGCTGTTCAATCCGTTGTGGACGTGGATTCTGGCGTTCCTGCCGAATGTCGCGCTCCACGCGTGGGCGATCATTGACGTTGCCGTCAAGCCGCAGCAGTTCTACGAATATTATCCGAATGGGTAGAAGTTAGAAGAAGGTCCCGCCTGGGTGGATTCATTCTTCGGCGCGCAGTCTTGCCTCCAAGCGCCGCCTCAAGTGGTAGTAATCTTCCACAAGCTTGTTGAGCGTCACTATGAACGGTATCTGAAGCGCGGCAGCGTCATCGGCTCGTCGTTCGAGGTCGGTCGCTTCCGGTGAACCGGGAGTAACTTGTTCGAGCAGCTCCATCACTTCGTGAACGTTTTCGCCTCGCGGATGTCGGTGATAGCAGAAGCTGATGAGCGAGAGCATGAGTCCGTCGATGACCGATTGCACCTGATCCGGGTCGTCGAGGGCCAAACGTCTCATCAAGAACGATTGTTCGGGCGCTTCGGTAGCTTTGGCGAGTTCAAAAACCTTCCTTTGAAGGTCCTCCGTTCCGGCGCTCATAACCGAATCATCGAGCCTTGGCTTGCCATTGTCAACGGGAGAGCGATTCGTGATGCGTGATTTGTGTTGCGCCTCATCCTTCGCCGGCCAACATGTCCCAAGTTCGATCCCAATCAACGTTTTCACTCGAACGGCAACCCTTTCTCTACCTCATGACTGCGCTGGCCGCAGGAATCGTAGCCGACCGTTGGATCGAGCCAAGCCGTGTGATTTCCACGGCGCTTTCACTCGTTGCGATCACCGCATTGTTGACATTCTTTTCTCGCAGGAAAGAAACCGCCGCGACCATAGCGTTGCTGATTGGCTTCCTGGGGGTCGGCGGCATGCTCTCGCGCGCAGAACGAGTCGGCGCAGCAGCATCGAGGCTAGACAGTCTATACGAGTCAAAGTTCATCAGCCCTGATGATCCGGTTGAATTGACTGGCACCCTGGTTGCGCCGCCCGAACCCGCCCCGGGCGCTTATTACCTGGACGTTGAGGCCGAAAACATCCGGTTAGGTAATGACGACGTGGCAGCAACCGGCCGCGCGCGATTGATGATCTCGACTGCAAACAGCGACTCCCAGCGCGAGTTTGGTTGGCTCGATCTCGAATACGGCGCCCGAGTGCGAGTGTTCATCAGGCTGGAGCGCGCTCGCGTTTACAGCAATCCTGGTTCGCCTGACTTCAACGATTTCCTTGAACGTCAGGGTTACGATCTGAAAGGAGTGATCAAGAGCCCGCTTCTGATCGAACACATAGGCGACGCACCTGTGAACACCGTGTTAGCTGCGCTGTATCGGCTGCGTCTGCGGTTCCTTGCCTCAATTGATTCAAACTTTTCTCCGCGTTTGGCAGGAACACTGAAGGCTACGTTAATTGGCAATCGATATTTCCTGGATCCTGAAGTTGTCGAGCGGCTTCGCGAAAGCTCGACCTTTCACATTCTGGTGATATCCGGATTTCATTTTGGCATCATCGCGTGGGTATTGATGGGTGGGCGGTCCGGGCTCAAACGAAGCAACATAAAAAGAGTTATCGTATGTCTATTCACGTTGTGGGGCTACGCGGTTATGGTTGGTTTCGCAGCGCCGGTCACGCGAGCTACGACGATGATAACGATTGGGCTGATTGGCCCGCTGATTTTCCGGCGCGCGGTTTCGATCAACACTGTTGCGGCTTCCGCGTTCGTGATGCTCGCCTTGAAACCGGCTCTGGTGGCCGATCCCGGATTTCAACTTAGCTTCATCGCAGTAGCCGGGATAGTAGCGCTAGCCTTGCCACTTGCTGAAAAGTTAAGGGCGGTGGGAGAGTGGCGGCCAACAGCGCACACGCCACATCCACCCACTTGCGCGGCAGGAATTCGACGGTTCGCGGAGACGCTGTATTGGGACGACGAATCGTTCAACGAAGAGGTGCGGCATTCTCCCGTTCGCTATCGCCTGATCAAAGCGGGCGCGGCGCGAAGACTCGGACGATTGAAGGTACAAGCGCTGCTCCGAAGTGCGGTCGTATTGGCGATTACGTCAGCAGCCACTCAGCTATCCACGCTTCCGCTGATGGCGCTCTACTTCAATCGCGTCGCGCCAGTCGGCGTGCTGTTAAACGTCGTAGCCGGATTGTTGACTGCAGTGCTGATGCTGGGCGCTCTTGTTACGATCGCTCTGAGTTGGCTGAGCGCGTGGGCGGCAGCAAAGCTCGTATTGATAGTTAACGCCGCGCACTACTTGCTGGTAAACGCGATCGTACCTTTCGCCAATATCCCGTTTGCGACATTTCGAGTAGCGCACTACGAAGGCTGGCAGTCGATCGTCTATGCGCTGTACTTTGTGCCGCTTGCGCTGCTCGCCGTGCTCATAGATCGATGGCAGCCTGTCGATCGAGCCGCATTCGAACGGGCGAAAAAAGATCCTGCCCGGAAGAAACGGGCTGCAAGAGTTATCCTCGCCGCATCACCGCGTCTTGGTGTCGCGTTGCCTATCTTCTGCGCCTTTGCGATGACTTCGGCGCTGCTTGCCGTCGTAAGCCCGCCCTCCGCTCCTGCAGATGGCAAGCTTACAATTCATTTCCTCGATGTAGGCCAAGGGGATGCCGCGCTGGTCGTCTTTCCGACTGGGAAGACCATGTTGGTGGACGGTGGTGGCCAGCTTCAGTTCTACGGGCGCCGGCCCTCGGTAGAATCCGAAGAAAGCGAATCGGTTTACCGGGACACCGGTTTCTCGGTGGGCGATGCCGTTGTGTCCAGGTTTATTTGGTCGCTTGGCCGCACCCGCGTAGACTACATTCTCGCGACGCACGCACACGCCGATCACATGGCTGGGCTCTCGGACGTGGTTGGCAATTTCCGGGTTGGACAAGCCGTGGTCGGTCACCAACCAACCTCTGATCCCGAATACAATCACTTTCGCGAAGCCATCGCGCGCCGTGGCTTGCTGACCGCTACGGTCAGCACGGGCGAACGTTTCGAGCTCGACGGCGTTGCGATTGAGATACTATGGCCCCGGCCGCCAGTTGAAGCGCCGGTGACTTCAGGGAACGACGATTCAGTCGTGTTGCGGCTTGTTTACGGTTCGGTTTCTATTCTGCTGGCAGGCGACATCGAGCGTGCGGCCGAAGACGCGATTGTTGCTTCCGGCGTGGATCTGGCGGCCGATCTCCTAAAAGTTCCGCATCACGGTTCGAAGACGTCTTCGAGCGAACGTTTTATCAATGCGGTGAATCCTCGATACGCAGTAATCTCTGTCGGCGAGCGTAGCCGCTTCGGGCATCCTCATGCGAGCGTGGTCGAGCGATACATCGCGCGTGGAGTGACGTGGTTTCAGACCGGCCGCGATGGGATGGTTACTGCGCAAACCGATGGATCAACGCTCGAGATAACGTCCTACAAACGGTGAGTTACTCGTCAGCATCGCCGCACGCGTAGGAAGGGGTGAACTAGTCATCGGCGACGCTTTCAGCAAAAGTGCGCTTGTAATCCTGGTAAAACTGCAACTGATAAAGACGCCAATACACGCCGCGCTGGGCGAGCAAGTCTTGATGTGTTCCGGTTTCGCGGATCTCGCCTTTGTGCATGACGATGATCTTGTCGACTGATTGAATGGTCGATAAGCGGTGCGCGATCACCAGCGACGTCCGCCCTTCCATCAATCGCTCAACCGCATCGCGAATCAGAAGCTCGGTTTCGGTGTCTATTGAGCTTGTGGCTTCGTCCAGGATCAGCACTCGCGGATCGAATGCAAGCGCACGTGCGAAACTGATCAGCTGCTTCTGCCCAACCGAGAGCCCGGCGCCTCGCTCCCGGAGCTCCGCCGCGTATCCGTCGGGTAACCGTTCGATAAACTGGTCGGCATGGACCTGCCGCGCCGCCTCGCGCAACTGCGGGTCGAGGATCTCTTGCTTTCCCAACCTTATGTTGGTCGCAATGTCACCCGAGAACAGAAAGACGTCCTGGAGTACGATGCTGAAGTTCGCGCGCAGCTCTTCCAGATCCAGATCGCGAATATCCACACCATCAAGCAGAATCTTCCCGCGCTGGATGTCGTAGAATCTCAGCAGCAGGTTGGTGATCGTGGTCTTGCCCGCTCCGGTGTGACCGACAATCGCCACGCGCTCTCCCGGTTCAACGGTGAAAGATACATCCTTGAGGATCCAATCTTCGTCTTTGTAAGCGAACCACACGTTGCGAAATTCTATGCGGCCGCTCGCGCGCCCAATGCGCACTGGTTTTTCGGGTGAGGCAATGGTCACGGGCTCGTCGAGCAGTTTGAAAATGCGCTCCGAGGAGGCCATCGCAGACTGCAAAATGTTGTATTTCTCACTAATATCCGAGATCGGCTCATAGAATGAACGAGCGAGCTGAATAAAGGCGACCAGAGTGCCGATGGTAGCGACCCCGCGGATCACCTGGCCGCCGCCGTACCAGATAATCAGCCCGATGCCGACCGCCCCGATGATTTCCACAGCCGGGTAAAAGACAGCATAGTAGAAGATCGTATCGATGTTGGCTTTGCGATGCGCTTGATTTATGTGGTCAAACTTCCGCATCTCCTTTTCTTCGCGATTGAACAACTGGACGACCGGCATTCCGGTGATGTGCTCCTGGAGGAACGCGTTGATGCGCGCGATGCGCACGCGGACTTCGCGAAACGATGAGCGCGCGCCGAGACGAAACCAGGTCGTCAGCACCGCAAGCAGCGGGAGGATCGCGAACGAGACCAGCGCCAATTGCCAGTTAACTTCGAACATCCAGATCAGGATGTAGAAGATCATCGCGATGTCACCGAAGATCGCGATGACTCCGGCCGTGAACATCTCGTTAAGCGCGTCTACGTCCGTAGTGAGCCGCGTCATCAGGCGGCCCACCGGATTGCGATCGTAAAACTGAATGGCGAGCTTTTGCAGATGAGCGAAGATTTGTTTGCGCAGGTCGTACATTATGTATTGCCCCATCGTCTGCATCACGATGGCCTGGGTGTACTGAACTGCAAAGGCCGCAAGGTTGGCGAGCAAGAAAATGATGGCGATAAAAGCGATACCCTGATACGCGTTTGCGCCGAAGCCAAGTCTATCAGCGAGCTGCTTCAGGAAAAGCGCGAAACCCGAGGGCGGCTTTGACGAATCCGGCGCCAAAAAAAGATCGATCGCGGCCTTGGTCAACGGCGGGCCGGCAAGTACGAGCGGGGCGCTCAGAATTGTGAGCACCAGCGACGTGAGGGCGTGCCATTTGTAGGGCCACAGATAAGTAAGCAGCCGGCGCATCAATCGCGCGTCGTACGCTTTGCCCAATACTTCTTCTTCATGATGATCTGACATAGGTTGAAGGTCAGACGTTACAGGTTACAGGTTGAAGGTTACAGGTTATAGTTCGTCCCGAGGAAACCCTGACGTTACTCGGTAAACCTCCTCTGCAAGGTCCATAGCCTTTTGCCATACGATGAGATCCCGTGTGACTTAATCTTTGACATAAAAGCGCCCTTCCTTTTTCAAGGTGTCTCTTGTCCCTGCATCCGTCACCTGTACCCTGTACCGTGTTCCCTTTTTAGGTTGCCGCGAGTTCCTCCTCTAGCAACTGCTTCTCATACAACTCCGCATAAAGTCCGCCGCGCTCGATCAGAGAATCGTGTGTGCCACGCTCCGCGATTCGCCCTTCTTCGAGCACCACAATCAAATCGGCACCCTTCACGGTCGAGACCCGGTGCGAAACAATCAGACTCGTGCGCCCGCGCATTATCCGGCGAAGATGTCCGAGAATTTTTTCCTCGGTGTAAGTGTCAACCGATGAGAGTGCGTCATCCAGAATCAGGATTCGCGGACGGCGGATTAGAGCTCGAGCGATTGCGGTGCGCTGTTTTTGCCCGCCGGAAAGTGTTATGCCCCGCTCCCCCACAAGCGTCGCGAATCCGTCGGGGAACTCCCGTATGTCTTGGGCTATTCCAGCTTCCGTTGCCGCGCGCTCGATCTCTTCCGCGGTTGCGTGTTCCACGCCGAAAGCGATGTTCTCGGCTATTGTCTCGCTGAACAGGAAAGTCTCCTGTGGCACGTAGCCTATCGAAGCGCGCAGTACGGCGAGCGGTATCTCGCGTATCGGCCGGCCGTCAATCAACACCTGTCCCGGCTCTCCGTCCAGAAGTCGAGTGACAAGATTCATCAATGTCGACTTGCCAGATCCGACCGCGCCTACAAAAGCGACGGTCTGACCCGCCTCGATTCGAAGGTTGATCTCCTTCAGGGCAGGATCACGCGCTTCGCCGTACCTGAACGTCAGATCGCGAAACTCGATCTCGCCTCCAATTGTGTCCACGTCCAATACGCCGGCGTCGCTGATCGCAGGCTCAATGGACATTATGTTGTTCATACGCCCCATCGAGGCCATGCCGCGTTGAAAGATATTTATGACCCAGCCTAGCGCAATCATCGGCCACACCAAATACCCCAGATACAATGTGAACTGAACGAACTGGCCGATCGAGATCTTTCCGCTGATGACCAGCCCTCCGCCGTACCACAGCACGGCTATGAATCCCAGCCCGATAAAGAACTGCAATATTGGGTGAAAGATTCCCGAGAGCCTGATGAGCGTCAAATTGCGGTTGACGAATTCCCGGTTAACCTTCTTGAAGCTATCGATTTCCGGCTGCTCTTGCGTGTAAGCGCGAATCACGCGGACGCCCGCCAGCGACTCCTGCGCGCGGCTGGACACGGTGCCGAAATACTCCTGGACCTTTTCAAAGCGTTCGTGGATTCGCTTTGAAAAGTAATTGGTCGCGGTCGCAACCAGAGGCATCGACAAAAAAGCCAGCAGAGTGAGCCGCCAGCTTATGGCAGCCATCAGAGGCACTAACAATGCCATCGCGAAAACGGTATTCATCGAATACATCAGCGCCGGGCCGACGATCATTCTCACCGCGGAAAGATCGTTCGTTGCACGCGCCATCAGATCGCCGGTTCTATGCGTCTGATAGAACTCAAAGGGGAGCTTCTGCAAGTGACCATAGAAATCGTTTCGCAAGTCATATTCAATGTCTCGAGACATGTTGATCAGCAAGCGACGCTGAGTGAAAAGGAAAACCCCTTGAGCCAGAGCAATCAGGATGAGCAGCCCCGCGTACTCGAGCAGCTTCGAGTGGGTAGCCTCGGCTGCGAGATCGTCCACAGCGTGACGGAGCACGAGAGGAGCCGTCATCCGCACAAGATTCGTCATGAACACGCATAATGTACCTATGACAATGATGCGCTTGTAAGG
>JBASRM010000597.1:0-6070 GCA_049273835.1 Blastocatellia bacterium
TTCCACTCGGCGCGCGGGTCGACGGTGACTTCCATCTTTTTGAGGTCGAGCTTTCCCTCGTCAGGCTTGGGCGGAGCGGCGGCAGCCACGAGGAACCAGCTTCCACCCTTGGCATAGAGCAGCCGGCTCCCGTCGCGCGAGACTTCGAATCCGCCCACACCATCGACGAGCTTCTCGAGGCGAGCGGGTTGCGCGAGATCGATTTTGTAAAGCACTTGCGAAGGACCGCTCCCAAGTCCCGGCGAGGCAGGCCACTCGTTGATTGAAACGACCAGTACGCCGGGTCTGCCCGGCACGATTGTTGAATAGTCGCGCGCAGGCGTGGGGAGGTCGACAACCCGGCGTCCGATGTCGCCAAAGTCGATCCGCACCGTTTGGACAGCCTCGCCAGACTTCGCTTCCGGATTGGTCTGAGTGTTTGGAAGAACAGGAGATAACCCGTCGCTCTGCAAAACCACCGCGTGTAATCGGCGCACAACGAGCGGTCGGGCCAAAATCCCATTCAACACACCCCAGCCGAATTCGCTTGTACCCGCATTTGGACTCGACGCGAAGTACAGGTACTTGCCGTTCGCATCAAAGCAAGCCAGCTCTGAGTGCATGCGGCCATCAGTGACCTGGTGGACGCGTTTGGATTCGACTTCGTAAATGAATACCGTTCGCACGCGATTGCGGAGATGTTTCGAATAAGCAAGCCACCGGCTATCCGGCGACCACGACGGGTACCACTCCTGTTGATATGAATAAGATGACGTGTCCACCGTGGCAACCGAACCACTGGGCAAGTCCGCGAACCAAAGCGCAAGCCGTTTGTCGGTAAAAGCGATCTTCTTCGAATCAGGCGACCAGGTCAGCTCGCGATAGAATGTCGGCTTCGACTCAATGGAGATTTTTTTGACTGGCCCATCACCACTTGAGGGACGGACGTGTAACTGATATTCCCCCGATTCATCCGAGAAGTACGCAAGCAAGTTGCCGTCTGGCGAGAGCGCCGGGACCCGCTCCGCCGCGTTGGGGGTCTGGGTGACGTTGCGCGCGTCGCCCGACGCGGGGTCGAGGATAAAGACGTCGCCTCGTGCGCCAAATACCACTCGATCTCCGCTCGCGCTGGGCACGACCCATTCGATTGTTCGCGCAGCGCTCACAGTGCGCGGTTTCAGTTCCGGTGAGTCGGAACTCAACCGAACGTCGATCGCTCGGGTTTGACCATTCACAGTATCGTAAAGATGAATGCGTCCATCGCGCACAAAGACTACAGCGCCGGCTCCCGCGCCGATCCATCGAATGCCATATTTTTCAAAGTTGGTCAGTTCTTTGCTTTGCTTCGATGAAGGATCGTAAGACACAAGGTTGTAGATTCCTGTACGGTCTGAAAGAAAGTAAATCTTGTTGCCGAGCCAGGTAGGAAAATCGTCGTTGTAGTTGCCCTGTGCGACTTTCTCAACCTCGCCGTTTATCGCGTTGGCCAGCCACACCTGACCCTTGCTGCCTCCGCGATAAAAGCGCCATTCACCGATTGCCGATGTGGGCGCGTACGCTATGCGTTTGCTGTCGGGTGAAAATGAGCCGTTCACCGCTTCAGGCAACAGCGGCAGCGCGCTTTGAGACTGGCCGCCCGGCTGAATCGTGTACAGGCGCGGACCTCCGGTCAGGTTCGACATGAACAGAATGCTGCTGCCATCCGGCGTCCATCCGTTGGCATAATCGTTCCGCGGATGAAACGTGATTTGGCGCGCCTCGCCGCCGGTTGCCGGCATTACGAACAAATCCCAGTTGCCGCCTATTTGCCGCGAGAAAGCCAGTTGCGATCCATCGGGCGAGAATACCGGGTAGCTCTCTTCCGCCGGATGCGTTGTCAACCGCCGAGCCTCGCCTCCATTTCGTTCCACCGACCAGAGGTCTCCAGCATAGGAGAAAACGATGTGAGTTTGATTGACCGTCAGCCGTCCGAAAAGCATTGGTGGCGAGTCAGCCTTCGCAAGCAACGGTGCGGTAACAATCAAAACAATTGCAATTGTGAGCGTGGTTCTACACTTCATTGTGGAATTCTCCTTCGCTTCTTACTGGTCGCGTCACGCCTTTCGGAGCTCAGCCGCAGACACAGGCCAACGAACTGTAGAATAGACGGCGCGCAATGTCTTGGAATTCAAATGCAATCTTGGAAGAGATTAACCCGCTCGGCAGACCGCGCGATAGGCGGATGGCGTCATACCGAAGTTCAGCCATCATCTCAAGCGCCAGGCCCTCAATCGCGAGCCGCGACCATGGATCGCGACTCCGAAATTCATTGTGCAACCGCAGCGCGAGCGAAGCCAGCGGACCTCCGTCCGACTCGGCACGCTCCTCGGGAAACGCCAGGTAGGGACCGACGCGCTCGCGCCACTCTCCTGTGATCTCGATGCGAAAGATGCGAACGGGTGAATTGTGAAAAAATACCGAGTGTGATTCTCCTCGAGGATGATAGACGGTTGTGAGTGGCTTACACTCACGCGTATTGGTTGCCACTCTTTCGGAATAACCGCCGTTCAGAACGATCCCGAAGTAGGCCGGCTCGTGCGCGTGAGAAGGCATCTTGAGATTGGCTGGATAACTGGACTCGGAAAGCGTCAGCCCCGCTTGCTGCCAGGCGGTAGCGCGAACGCCATAAAACTGGGAGAGCTCAACGCTCGGTCGCATAACGTATTGCCCCTCAAACTGGTCGTTGACTTGATGATTAAGTTTGCCTCGGAACTCGCGATGCAACCCCGGGGTTCAGAGGCTAGCGGTGACAAATCATTGAACGTGGGAAGGGGCGTCCTTGTTCCCGGTTAGATCTTCCGCAAACCTTCAGCCGTCTAGTCACCTGGTTCAGCGAAGCGAGGCTCTTATGATCGAGACCAGGAACGTAATCGCCGGCTAGTATCTTCGCGATTGCTCCCGCAGCTCCTCCGTTCTCATTAATTACAGAGGACGATAATTGGTCAACCCGAGCAAAATGCAGTTTGTATTACTGTACTTTTATTGAATTATTTAAGGGTGTATCAGATTTTCCGGCAGGCTGTCGCTTGTAGTTTCTGGTTTGTGGTTTCTGGTTTGTGTGTCCAGTCTCGTAGCCAAAAAATAAAACCAGAAACTAGAAACCAAACGCGAACCACGGACCTGAACTCCGAACCCCGAACCTACTCGTATCGCAACGCGATCATCGGGTCCACCTTTGTCGCCCGTCGCGCCGGGATCAGACACGCCGTCAGTCCAACCGCTATTAACAAACCAGCCACCGCGACAAGCGTCACTGAATCGGTGGCACTTACTCCAAACAACAAACCCTCCATCAGGCTTGTCGTTGCAAGCGCACCCCCGAGTCCGACGATAACCCCCGTAAAGATCATCGGCAGACCCTGTCCAACCACCAGCTTAACCACTGCAACTCGATTTGCTCCCAACGCCATTCGTATTCCAATCTCCTGAGTTCGCTGGGTGACTGAAAAAGAGATCACCCCATAGATGCCGACCGCCGCCAGCAGAAGAGCGACAGCGGAAAACACGCCAAGCAGCAAGAGCGTAAACCTGCGCTGCGCGAAGGAGGTCGAAACCAGTTCCTGCATTGTAGCGACCTGGTAAACGGGTATGTCCCTATCAATCGCGCGAATCTCCTCGCGAACCGTTCCGGCCAGCGTCGCCGAATCCGAAGCCGTTCGAACGACCAGTAGCATATAAGAATCCGTCCATTGCGCCGCCGGCACATAAACTTGCAAGTCAGGTGGTGTGTCCAATCCGTAGTGATTCACATCGCCCACAATTCCGACGATTGCGCGCAACCGATCGTGAGGGTCCCCAAGCCTAATTCGCTTTCCAATCGGGTCTTCGTTGTTCCAGATTTGTCTTGCGGCAGTCTGGTTGATCAGCGCGACTAGCGGTTTATCCGGACCGTCGTGTTCAGTGAATCCGCGCCCGCGAAGCAGAGGTATTCCCATCGCGCGAAGATAATCAGGGCTGATGCCGTAGCGTTCGGCACTCGGCGCAAGCGCGGGATTGGGCAGCGGCTTTTCTTCAACGTGAAAGCCGCTCTGGTCCATATTCCCGCCGAGTGGCAGGTTGCTGACTACCCCCGCGGCCTTCACCCCGGGCAACGCTCCGACGCGCCCGATCACATCGCGATAGAAAGTCCTCACCGGTTCGTCTTCCTGGTAGCGCACTCCGGTTGCCGGCACCATCATCGTGAGGGTGTTATTCACATTGAACCCCGGCTTTACTTCGAGCAGCCGCGAAAAGCTGCGAACCAACAAACCTGCGCCGGTCAAGAGCACGAGAGCCAATGCGAACTCGCCGGCTACGAGGAATCCCCTGATTCGTGTTTCGCCCCTCGACTGCAAGCCTCGCCCACCCTGCCGCAGCGCAAGCTGCACGTCCTGTCTCGAGGCTTGAAGCGCGGGCGCCAGACCAAATACGAACGCCGTCATCACCGAAATCAGCAGCGTAAATCCGAGCACGCGCGCGTCCATCGTCACGTGCTGAATACGCAGCATCTTCGCCGGACTCATCGCAACCAAAAGCTCCGTGCCCCACGCAGCCATCAGCCATCCCGCGCTCGCGCCAACCAATGACAGCGCGAAGCTCTCGGCCATCAATTGCCGCACTATTTGCCGGCGACCTGCTCCCAATGCAGTGCGAATGGCGATCTCTCTTGCCCGCTGCGTTGCGCGCGCCAGTAATAAGTTCGCCACGTTGCCACAAGCAATCAGCATTACAAGCCCTACCGCTCCCAGCAGCACGTATAATGCGGGACGAATCCTGCCCACAAACGATTCCTGGAGATTGGTCACCACCGCGGTGGGAGTCGGGTAATCCTGCGGGTGCTCGCGTTGTAACTGCGCGGAGATGTCATTCATTTCCGAACGAGCCTTTTCAATCGAGACCTCCGGCTTCAACCGAGCCACCGCCTTGAGGTGCTGACATGTTCGGCAGGCCCACGGTTGAGCGGCGTCGTATCCAAGCGGCGCCCACACATCGGCCGGCTTGTAAAAGTTAGCAGCCAGCAGATCTTCAAAGTTGAGGGGCATCACGGCGACCACGGTAAATGGCTGCCCGGTCAGAACAATCTGCTTGCCAATGATCTCCGGATCGGAGTTGAACCGACGCTGCCAGAGCGAGTGACTCAGGGCAACCACGAATCGCGAATTGGGCTTATCCTCATCAGCCTGAAAATCTCTGCCCAGTTGAGGGAGCACGCCCAACAACTGAAAGTAGTTCGGTGAGACACGCAAACCATTGACTATCTCCGGTTCGGCCTGACCGGTAAGCGCGCCGCCCCAGGACCTGACGAGGGAGACTTGCTCGAAAGACTGATTGCGTTCGCGCCAGTCCACGTAGGTCGCGTATGAGGTGTTGCCAACCTCGCCGTCGGTGACCGGCATCGACAACATTGCAAGTCGCTCCGAATCCGGATAGGGCAACGGCGAAAGCAGTACTCCGTTTATCACCCCGAAGATCGCGGTGTTGGCGCCAATACCCAGCGCCAGTGTAGCAATAGCAACAATGCTGAAAGCCGGCTTCTTTAGAAGCATGCGGAAACCATGGCGTATGTCTTGAACTAGAATCTCCATTTATGCCTCCGGGGTTCCGGGTTCGTGGTTTCTAGTTTTGGTTTCTAGTCTCTGGTTTGAGGTTTCGGGTTTGGTGTGAAACAAAAAACGAGAAACTTAAAATCACAAACTAGAAACCACAACCCGAAAGCCTGGACCTTAAACCCTGAACCCCGATTCTATTCGTATCGCAGCGCGATCATCGGGTCCACCTTCGTCGCCCGTCGCGCAGGAAGGTAACAAGCCACCAACGCTACAAATGCCAACAACAGGGCCAGCGCAACATAGGTGAGAGCATCAGTCGGGGTTACACCAAACAACAACCCCCGCAGCAAGCGCGTAAGCGCAAACGCAGCTCCGAGCCCGACCGTCACACCTATCGCCGTCAACCAAAGGCCTTGCTTCAATACCCATTGCATGATGTCGTGGGTGTTCGCGCCAAGCGCCAACCTAATTCCGATCTCGCGTGTTCTCTGGTTCACTGAATAAGCCATCACTCCATAGATGCC
>JBASRM010000607.1:0-8332 GCA_049273835.1 Blastocatellia bacterium
TCTAGTCTGCGCCTGACCTTGATTGTTATTCATTTCGCTAGGCCCGCAGAGTGGACAGTCTACGGTACGGTCCAGACTCCCCGCAGACTGGACAGTCTACGGTGCATTCGAGAGGCCGCAGACTCCCCGCAGACTGGACAGTCTACGGTACGATCCAGACTCCCCGCAGACTGGACAGTCTACGGTACGGTCCAGACTCCCCGCAGAGTGGACAGTCTACGGTACGGTCCAGACTCCCCGCAGACTGGACAGTCTACGGTACGGTCCAGACTCCCCGCAGACTGGACAGTCTACGGTACAGTCTACGGTTCATCCTAAGAGCAGAGAGATGGGACTAGACATTCGAGTGCCGATCGGCTTGATGTTCACGCTGTTTGGATTGTTGCTTCTCGTGTACGGGCTCATCAGCGACAAGGCAATCTACCAGCGATCGCTTGGCATAAATGTCAACCTCGCCTGGGGTGCTGTGTTATTGATCTTCGGGCTTGTGATGCTCACGCTGGGGCGTCGCGGAACGGCAAAAGCCAAACGTGACGAGAGAGGAACGGAGAGACTGGGAGACCCTGGGCACACAAGCTCAGACCGACATTGAGGATCGTTGCCGCAAGAAGAGAAGATGGAGGATTGAGATGACAAGATCAACAGGGCTGTTGGTGCTTTTCGCTTTGCTCATGGGTCAAGGTGCTGCGAGCCACCCTCAAAGCTTGTCGCCTCTGGCTGAAAGATTGGGATTCAAGGCAACCGACAGAATTCTGATAATCAACGTCGATGATGTAGGCAACAGCCATGCTGCGAACGCGGCGGTAATAGACGCGATGGAAAACGGGCTTGCGACATCCTCGACTATCATCGTTCCGGGTCCGTGGTTTCCCGAGATTGCCGGTTACGCGAAGACGCATCCGAACGCTGACTTTGGTGTCCACCTTGCGCACACGAGCGAATGGAAGACGCTCAAGTGGGGGCCGGTCGCCAGTCGAACCGAGGTGCCCGGACTGGTCGACCCGCAAGGTTACTTGTGGCCGGATATCATGAGTGTTTACAAAAACTCGACGCCCGAACAGGCCTACCTTGAAGCGCGCGCGCAAATTAAGAAGGCGCTTTCGGCGGGAATTGATGTGACCCATCTGGATTCACATATGGGGACGCTTCAATACAATGAAGCTTACTTTCAGGTCTATCGCCGGCTTGCGAAAGAATTTGATTTGCCGTTGAGGATGGGCTCTCAGGAAGTTCTGGCAGCGGGAGGCGGAGCCCATCAACGCGGGCAACTCGACGCCGATGGAGTAGTCTATCCCGACTATCTGATTCACGGCGATCGTAAACCTGGTGAGCCGATCCGCGACTATTGGAAGCGCTCGATCAGCTCGCTCAAGCCGGGGGTTACCGAGCTCTATATTCACGCCTCGATCGCAGGTGACGAGATCAAACACATCACGAATTCGTGGGAAGATCGAGCCGCCGAGTACGAGTTGTTCACAAAGGACCCCGAGATTCGGCGCATACTGGAGGCGCAATCGGTTAAGCGAATCGGCTATCGCGCCCTCAGGGACCTGCAACGGAAACACAGCGCGGGCAAACCTCGAACCGCCGGCGCCAACGATTGACGGCCCTTCCGGGAGATGTTTGTTCCTAATCTCGCCGACGACCCGGATTTGAGGGGCGGCACCGCGTTGCTGTCTGATCTGGGTAGTCATTGACTATCTGCAAACATCAATCAGGATGAGAGTTGTAGCGGGCTATGAGGCTGGGCTACGATAGGATGTGGTCGAAGAAGAGGAGGCACATGAGTAGCAATTTGATATGCATCGACATGGACGCGACGTGTTCTGGGCCGAGATCGCTCCCTGCGAACATATGGCACAATTCTATGAAATGATCATGTATTGTTGGACACTCTTTGGGGTTTCATCGGCGGGGGACTCAAGATGGGTGACAGCACGATCGTCTTCGCAACCACAGCCCATCATTCCAGGATGATTTGACCCGGCCAGGATAGACCGCTCATAAGCTTCATCGAGAGATAAACTGCCGAGCCTACCGTGCCGGTCACGGAAATTCTCTTTTCTTATCTCGCGCAGACAAATACAGCCGCGTAACCTGTCGCCAATAGGAGGACACGTTTCATGAAAAGGGCTGGATCGTTGCCGTCGAAACTTACGCTCTGCTACATCTCGGGTCACTTGTGATCGGTTGAAGTAGACTCTCCTGATGAAAACCCGCGCGCTGCATCGAATCGTTGGGCTGGTGATGCTGTTGCCCCTCGTCGGCTGGGCGGTGACCGGCGCATTCTTTTTTTTGAAGCCCGGCTATGGCGGCGCCTACGAAGCCTTGCAAGTCAGGACTTATCCGATCGAAGCAAACATATCGTTGCAGCCCGACCCCTCGTGGCTCGAGGTTCGTCTCGAGAAGACCATTCTCGGCGAGCATCTCCTGGCTCGTACAACCGACGGGTGGCGTCACCTTGATCCGCGCAGCTTGCAACCAAGACCTCGCCCTTCAGGTGACGATATCCGAGTGCTCGTGAATGATGCCTTCTCGGTGAACCCCAGTCGTTATGGGCAAGTCACGAGCATAGACGACGCGAGCATAACAACAGACACAGGCGTTCACGTGGCGCTGGACTGGAACCGGCTGGCGCTTGCACAACGAGGCAAGGACACGGACCGCATAGACACGATTTACAAGATTCACTATTTGCAATGGACTGGAGTCGAGAGCGTGGATCGGGTTGTAGGAGCGCTCGGAATTCTACTGCTGCTTTTGTTGAGCGCGCTGGGAGCGCGCCTGTTCTTCGGTAAGGGATCACAATGACTGAAAAAATGGTAGCACCTTACGGATCGTGGAAATCGCCGATCACTTCTGACCTGATCGTCGCTGGAACAATTGGGCTAGGGGACATCGCGCTCGATGGTGACGATATCTACTGGGTCGAGAGCCGGCCCTCGGAAGGCGGCAGAAGCGTCATCGTTCGCAGAACAGGCGACGGCGGGATTGCCGATGTTACTCCGCCCGGGTTCAACGCTCGCACAACGGTGCACGAATACGGCGGGGGCACGTACATAGCCGACCGAGGCACCGTTTACTTCTCGAACTTCGCCGATCAGCGCCTATATCGTCAGGAGCACGGCAGCGCCCCGCAGCCCATCACTACAACAAAGAAGATGCGTTACGCGGACGGCGTGATCGATCGTCGCCGCAGTCAAATCTACTGCGTGCGAGAAGATCACACCGCCGGCGGCCGTGATGCGATCAATACCCTGGTCAGAATCGATCTCGCGAATGATACCGGCAGCGCGGAGGTAATTGTTTCAGGCAACGACTTCTATTCGTCTCCGCGAATGAGCCCGGATGGCAAGCGTCTGGCGTGGCTTACGTGGAATCACCCAAACATGCCCTGGGATGGCACCGAGCTTTGGGTAGGCGAACTGGACGCAAACGGGCAAATCGCAACGGCGGAGATGGTCGCGGGTGGCAAGAGCGAGTCGATCTTTCAGCCGGTGTGGTCGCCTGAATGTGTTCTGCACTTTGTGTCTGACCGGGACGGCTGGTGGAACCTCTTTCGGCTAGCCGCGGGGCGCGTCGAACCGCTGTGCCAAATGGCAGCGGAGTTCGGAATGCCGCAGTGGGTCTTCAGAATGTCGACCTATGGGTTTGAATCGGAGCGCCGCATCTTATGCACCTGGTGCGAAAGAGGAACATGGCGACTCGGGAGTCTCGACACGGTGACGCACAAACTGGAGTCGTTCGATCTTCCTTACACCGAGATCGCGAGCCTGCAAGTTGGTCCAGGCCGCGCGGTATTTTGCGGAGGCTCGCCGTCGGAGCCGCTGTCGATCATCTGTGTGGATCTTGACACGCGGAAGGCCTCGGTCCTTCGACAATCCAGCACGGTAGACGTTGACGGCGGGTATCTCTCCATCCCGCGAGCCATCGAGTTCCCCACGGAGGGTGGATTGACCGCGCACGCTTTTTTCTATCCGCCGGCCAACCGCGATTACGTGGCTCCCAAAGGCGAGCATCCGCCGTTGATGGTGATGAGTCATGGCGGACCCACCTCCGCGAGCACCACTACGCTCAAGCTGAACATTCAGTATTGGACGAGCCGCGGGTTTGGGGTGCTGGATGTAAACTACGGCGGGAGTGCGGGCTATGGTCGAGAGTATCGAAAGCGGCTAAACGGGCGATGGGGCGTTGTCGACGTCGATGATTGTGCAAACGGTGCGCGTTATCTGATCGAGCGCGGCGAAGCCGACGGAAACCGCCTGATCATCCGCGGCGGGAGCGCCGGCGGCTACACCACGCTTGCGGCCCTGACATTCCGCGACGTGTTCAACGCCGGCGCGAGCTATTACGGCGTCAGCGATCTGGAGCTTCTTGAACAGGACTGTCATAAGTACGAATCGCGCTACAACAACAGCCTCGTCGGACCATATCCCGAGCGAAAAGATCTGTACTGGGAGCGATCGCCCATTCATTACACAGACCGGTTATCGTGCCCGCTGATTCTTTTCCAGGGTCTCGAGGACAAAGTGGTGCCGCCCAATCAGGCCGAGATGATGTATGAAGCCGCGCTCAAGAAGGGATTGCCGGTCGCATACGTGCCGTTTGAAGGCGAGCAGCATGGTTTTCGGAAGGCTGAGAATATCAAACGCTCGCTTGATGGCGAGCTTTACTTTTATTCGAAGGTGTTCGGGTTTGAGTTGGCGGAGCCGGTCGAGCCGGTGAGTATCGCGAACCTCTGAGATGAGCACCCGTGCGCTGTTGGTGGTTGTGCAAAAGTTTGTCGCTCGATCCACCAAGTCGCGCCGCCACAAAGACCCAAAGACAGAAAGTCGCACGAAGTAAGCCTTTGTGAATCTTGGTAACTTCCTGACTTGGTGGCGGTTCTCTCGCTGTTTGCGCCTTTGCGTCAATCTGATGGAGAATGTTTTATCTATGAAAACCTTCAAACGAATCGAGACGAAACTCATTCACGCCGGTGAGCCGGAGCCCCGGATCATGGGTGCGGTGAGCATGCCGATTTTTCAGACCGCGATGTTCGAATACGCCGGCGAAGAAAGCTATCACGACATCCGCTACATTCGCTTGAACAACAGTCCCAATCATCTCGCTCTGCATCGGAAGCTCGCCGCGCTGGAGAACGCCGAGGCCGCGCTTGTCGCCGCCAGCGGAATGGCCGCAATCACGACGACTCTGCTGACGGTGTTATCAGCGGGAGATCATCTGTTGGCGCAGGATTGTCTATACGGCGGCACTCACGACTTTCTAACAAAAGACTTTGCCGGATTCGGACTCGAGTTTGATTTCATCAACGGCGACGCTCCCGATTCATGGAAGAGCAAGCTCCGGCCAAACACAAAAGCGATCTATGTCGAAGCGATGTCCAACCCGCTGCTTCAGGTGAGTGATCTGAAGGCGGCCTCGGGGTTCGCCAAGCGGAATGGACTGGTGTCAATCATCGACAACACGTTCGCGAGCCCGATCAACTTCAGACCCGCCGAGTGGGGCTTTGACGTCTCGCTCCACAGTTGCACCAAGTACTTGAACGGCCACTCTGACATTGTCGGCGGCGCATGCATCGGCCGCGCGGACCTGATCGAACGAATAACACATAAGCTCAATCACCTTGGCGGCTCGATGGACCCGCACGCCGCGTTCCTGCTTCATCGCGGCATGAAGACGCTGGCGTTGAGAGTGAGATGTCAAAGCGAGAGTGCGATGAAGATAGCGAGATTCCTGGAGGGCCATGCTGCGATTGAGAAGGTGAACTATCCCGGGCTCGAAAGCCATTCGGGGCACAAGCGGGCGCGGGATTTGTTTGATGGCTTCAGTGGGATGCTGAGCTTCGAGATACGTGGCGGCGTCGATGCTGCCGAGAGATTCATCCAGAAAGCACGTCTCCCGATCGTGGCGCCGAGTCTCGGCGGAGTGGAGACACTAATTACCAGACCGTCGACGACTTCTCACTCCGGGATGTCGCGTGAAGACCGGCAGCGACTGGGGATTACCGACAGCCTGATTCGGGTGTCGGTTGGTATCGAAGCGACCGAAGAAATTATCGAAGATTTTGAACAGGCTTTGAGAGGCGCCGATTAATGATCAGCCTGGTCAGCTCTTTTTTTACACCTCGACTGCCTGTTTCGCCGGCCTTTTCCTCGCCCTGAAGAGCATTACATTGCGGCAGGAGCTGACGAGTTTGGGCCTTTTGTCTGAGCATCAATGGCATGTCGCTCCTGCTCGCTTCGGCCTGTTGATATGGGCATTCCCTGGCCTGTAACTGCAAATGAAGCCTTCGAACACCAATCATCTGAACGGAAAGACCTGCCTGGTCTCCGGCGCAAACGCTGGCATCGGCAAGGAGACCGCACTCGGCATCGCGAGAATGGGCGCGACGGTGGTAATGCTTTGCCGTGATCGCGAGCGAGGCGAAGCGGCGCAACGCGAGATCCAGCAAGCAAGCGGCAATGACCGGGTCGAGTTGGTGATCTGTGACCTCTCATCGCAACACTCGATTCGCGAATTCGCGGCAAGCTTCAAACAGCGGCATGAGCGGCTCGACGTGCTGGTGAACAACGCAGGCGTTGTGTTGCGTGTGCGATCGATGACCGAAGACGGAATAGAAAGCACTTACGCAATCAATCATCTCGGTTATTTCCTGGTGACGACTCTGCTGCTGGATACGTTGAAGAGGAGCTCACCGTCGCGAATCGTGAACGTCGCTTCGACCGCTCATCGATACGGCAAGCTCGACATCAGCGCATGGGCGACTGGCAGCGACTACAGCACGTTTGGCGCATATGCGAATTCAAAACTTGCCAACGTGTTGTTCACTTATGAACTCGCGCGCAGGCTCGAGGGAACGGGAGTCACCGCGAACTGTCTGCATCCGGGAGGAGTCGCGACCAATCTGTTTCGCGGGCTGCCCAGATTTCTGCAGACCGTGATCAAACTGGTTACAATAAGTCCGGCGCGCGGAGCACGTACGTCGATCTATCTGGCCAGCTCGCCGGAGGTCGAAGGAGTTACCGGAAAGTATTTCGCCAGAAGGCGACCAGAGAAATCATCAGAGGCATCTTACAATCTGGAAGCCGCGCGACTATTGTGGGAGGTGAGCGAGGAGCTCACCGGGCAGAGCGCTTGAGAGCTTGGCGCGCACGACACTTGCCCGTTACTGCTTGTCGTACGCGTGATATCTGGAGGCAACGATGAGAAAACACTTTCTGCTGGGGATAATCTTTCTCCTGGTTCCCCTTTCCGCGCACGCGCAGAAGCGCGCGTTCGCCATCGAAGATCTCTACCGAGTCAAATCGGTTTCTGATCTTCATCTCTCCCCTGACGGCCGGTCAGTAGTGTACGGGGTTACCGCGCTGGACCTCCCACGCGCGAAGAGTCTCAGTCACGTCTGGCAGATGGGGATTGACGGCCAGAACGCGCGTCAGTTCACCAGCGGGGACACCGGTGAGCACTCACCGGCTTTTTCGCCTGATGGCAAATGGCTTCTGTACTTAAGCTCCAAGGACGGCAGTCCCCAAATTTATCTAATTCCACCGAGTGGTGGCGAAGCTAGAAGGCTGACCAATATCTCGACCGGGGTCTCCGATCCGCTCTGGTCACCCGACGGAAAGTGGATTGCGTTCTCTTCCGATGTTTATCCGGAATGCGGCGGCGATGATGCTTGCAATAAGAAGATCGCCGATACCTGGTCGAATGGGCCGCTCAAGGCACATATGGCGGACTCACTTCTTTATCGACACTGGAACCAATGGAAAGACGGAACTCGAACGCACGTGTTCTTAGCCAACGCCTCAACCGGCGAAGTACGTGACCTGACCCCAGGTGATTTTGATTCTCCGCCGTTTCAACTCGGCGGTCCGCTGCAATATGACTTTTCTCCCGATGGTAAAGAGTTAGCTTTCGTGTCGAATCACGACAAACAGCTGGCTTCGTCGACCAACAACGACCTGTGGGTAATCTCGCTAACCGATGCGAAGGCCCAGCCTCGCAACATCACCGCAGCAAATCCCTCGTATGACGGAAGTCCAAAGTATTCTGCGGATGGCAAGTACATCGCTTATCGAATGCAGAAGCAGCCCGGCTACGAGTCTGATCTGTTCAGGCTTGCCCTCTACGATCGCGCGACTGGCACTTCAACCGTCTTGACCGAGTCATTTCGGAATTGGGTTGATGAGTTCAAATGGGCGGAGGACTCGAAGTCGATTTACTTCGCTGCGCCCGTCGAGAGCCAGACAGCGATCTTTCGTCTTGACCTCGCATCCAAAGCGATCTCACAGGTGGTGGCAGACAAAACAATAATTGCCTGGGACATCTCGGG
>JBASRM010000612.1:0-2844 GCA_049273835.1 Blastocatellia bacterium
CCTTAAGCTGTCCAAGGTTGTCTTGGACGACAGTGTACTCGAGGTCGCCTCTGGCTACCTTGTTGACCAGCGCTTCGTCGTCGGTCTTGCCTCCGATTTCTACAACGTGAATATCGCCGGATATTTCATCCGATAGCTCTATGAGCGTCTTGCGATAGGCTGATCCCTTTGGCAGGGTAACCGTTTCCCCGGCGAGCTGCGAGGGCCTGGTGATTAGTCGCGCTTCGACCTCTACCTCGTCAGTCTTTACATCAGTAGGCTCAGACGTAATCTCTCGTTTCACCTGCTCAGGGAGGGCAGCTTTATCAAGCGGCGTTTTCTGCTGAACTAGCGCGGGTTCTGTATGGTACAGCGCGTTGGTGAAGGAGATTCGTTGTCTATCCTCTTGTTTTGGAATGAGTCGCGCTGCGGCGATATCGCCCTCGCCTCGGTTGAGCCTTTGATACAGGCTTCTCTGATTCGAGACGACTTGCATTTCTAATTCAAGGCCATGCTCCTGGGCAAAGCTCTTAAGAAGCTCATACTCGTAGCCCATGGGTTCGCCACGGTAGATGAAAAAGGTCGTGGAGTTGTAAGGAGCGAGGACTACGAGTTTGCCACGCTGTTTAATGACGGCGAGGTCCCGCTCGATAGGTGGATCAAGAGAAGCTTCACCGGCAGACTCCGCCGGCCCTTCTTCCGTGAGCAACATCTTATGCCGCACTGTCCACCAGTAAGTGATTAGCCCGCCCATAAGGAGCAAGGCCAACACTCCTATGCCGATTCTCTTGATACGCCGATAGATGCCGGGTCGGCTCTGTGCCGCGCGAGGCAGGTTGTCGTAGGCCGCCATTGGAATGGTCTCCAAAGAGATTTGATTCGCGGTCACATTGAATGGGCTGATACGACTACCCTACATAGTTATAATAGCAATTCATGTGCACTCGAAACCCATGGCAGCATAGCGCGTCCGCTTTTCGGGCACGACACTATGTACCGTAGACTGTCTAGTCTGCGGATGACTGAACCGCAGACTAGACAGTCTACGGTACGACGCAGACGAGAATTCTACTTCCTTCAACCCATCATTTTTTCGCGCGCTGCTCGACCTTAGACCACGTATCCCGAAGCCCGATCGTCCTGTTGAAGACCAGTTTCCCGGACGCCGTATCGGGATCGACACAGAAGTAGCCTAATCTTTCAAACTGATATCGAGCGCCCGCCGGCGCGTCTCCCAGACTCGGCTCGACCTTGACGCCGGTGACCACCTCGAGCGAATTCGGATTCAGATTCGCGGTAAACTCTTGTCCCTCTTCAACCTCATTTGGATTCTCATTCTTGAAGAGATTGTCATAGAGCCGGATCTCACAGTCCAGGGAATGGGCCGCTGAGACCCAGTGAAGTGTCGATTTGACCTTGCGTCCGTCGGGCGTGTTCCCGCCGCGAGTCGCCGGGTCGTAGGTGCATTGCAGTTCCACCAGATTTCCATCGGCATCTTTCACCACATCATTGCAGGTGATGAGATACCCGTAACGGAGACGTACCTCGCGCCCGGGCGCGAGCCGGAAGTAACCCTTCGGAGGGGTTTCGCGAAAATCGTCTTGTTCGATGTAAAGGATCTTCGAGAACGGAACGCGGCGAGTTCCCATGCTGTGATCTTCGGGATTGTTGACTGCGTCCATCTCCTCGACGAGTTCGTCCGGATAGTTGGTGATCACGACTCGAAGCGGCCGCAGTACCGCCATGACACGCTGCGCGCGTTTGTTCAGATCTTCACGAACGGAATGCTCGAGCGCCGACAGTTGCACCGTATTGTTTGTCTTGGAGACGCTGAGGCTCGCGCAAAAACTGCGGATTGCTTCCGGCGTATAGCCCCGCCGCCGCATTCCGGATAGCGTAGGCATTCGCGGATCGTCCCACCCGTCAACATGGCCTTCCTGCACCAGAGTGAGCAGCTTGCGTTTGCTCAGCAGCGTGTAGGTTATGTTGAGCCGGTCGAACTCAAACTGACGCGAAGGAAAGATCCCGAGTTGTTCGATAAACCAGTTGTATAACGGACGATTGTTTTCGAATTCGAGAGTGCAGATAGAGTGCGTCACTCTTTCGATCGAATCCGACTGACCGTGCGCGTAGTCGTACATCGGGTAGATGCACCATTCATCGCCCGTCCGATGATGTTCCATATGAAGTATCCGGTACATCACCGGATCGCGCAGGTTCAAGTTAGGTGATGCCATATCGATCTTCGCGCGCAGTGTTCGGGCTCCGTCGGGAAACTCACCCTTCTTCATGCGTTCAAACAGGTCCAGGTTTTGTTCGATGGAACGATCCCTGTACGGACTTTCCTTGCCAGGCTCAGTCAGCGTCCCGCGGTACTCGCGAATCTCACCAGCACTGAGGTCGCAGACGTACGCCTTCCCGGCTTTGATCAACTGAATCGCCCACTCGTAGAGCTGGCCGAAGTAGTCGGAGGCATAAAATAGTCCATCCCATTGGAATCCAAGCCACCGAACGTCTTCCATGATGGAATCGACATATTCGGTCTCTTCTTTCGAGGGGTTGGTGTCGTCGAATCGAAGATTACACTTACCGGCAAATTCCGATGCGAGCCCGAAATCGAGATATATCGCCTTCGCGTGTCCGATGTGCAGGTAACCGTTTGGCTCGGGAGGAAAGCGAGTTTGCACCCGTCCCCCATGTTTGCCGGACTGGATGTCATCCAGAATGATGTCGCGAATAAAATTAGACCGGCCGGCCGATTCAGTTGGTGTCGCGCCGGGTTCAGATTCGAACGAGTTCATTTGTCTGTATTATCTCCAATGGGCGCTCTAAGTCGTCATGTTCAAAACGTCGATTATATTACCA
>JBASRM010000614.1:0-2723 GCA_049273835.1 Blastocatellia bacterium
TTTCGTAAACCGCAGGTCGTCCGTTCAATCCGGATCGCCGGCTCCATTTTTTCAGGGACTTAGCAAGAGGATGCGCCGCCCTCCTGGCCGGCGTAGGGAATAGCGTAGGGGAATATCACTTAAAGGAGGCGTAAATTTGGTAGATCTAACAATCCACTGCTTCTACCAAACGACTGGAGGATTAGTCTTTACCGCGTCTTTCCTACCCTAGAACTACGAAACCACGTATTTATGGCACACCGCTTCGGTTCCCACCAATTCTTAATAGCTCGACGCTGATAATGAATCAGCGGATGTGTGCGCCATTCAGCCCTACCCCTTTGACCACACAAACGATCCCCAAAAAGCGTATACTGGCCCTCTTCTGCTTGGGAGTCACCGCTAGAGGGACGCCGCATGACGTACCAAGAACGCATTCGCATTTTTGATTCTCAAGGAGAGGCCTACAAACAAGCCTTTCAAATCTTCCTCGATCACACGGATCAGAAGCGGAACGCCAAGCGCTGGCTGCAGGAGGTGGTGGATAAATTGCCGACACGCATGGTCTTCATTGACGCAGGCGCGGGCAATGGTGAAGTGACGAAAGCCTTCGCGGGTGCCTTTCAGCGCACGATTGCCATCGAGCCAAACGTCTATCTCCGAAACCAGCTGCAACAGACGCTCCCAACCATCGAGGCGATCGGCCTGCCGATCTTGGCCGCCCAACCGGTTGCGCAGGGCGATCTGGTCCTCTGCTCCCACACGTTCTATTACATTCCTCCGGAGGATTGGCTGGCACACCTGGAGCGCCTCGTTTCGTGGATGTCGCCAACCGGTGTGACGATCGTGGTGCTGCAGCATCGGGAGAGCGGGTGCATGAATATGGTGCACCACTTTTTCGGTCACCGGTTTGAACTGCGCCAGGCCGCCGACGCCTTCCGCGCCAAGCATGGGAACCAGTATGACGTGGTGACAACGCTGGATCCCGCGCACGTTGAGACACCAGACCAGGACAAGGCCTACGCCGTCGCCGAATTTATGCTTAACTTGCTGGAGATTAAATTCGTACCCACCAGGCAAGCAGTGGAAGCGTACGTCCAGACCCATTTCGCCACACACGACGGAGGTTTCCGCATTCCGGTGCATCAAGATTTTCTCAAGATTCGCCACCGACCAACAGTCGGACAGGCTTAAAGTCTGGATCTGCTGGAAATAACTTGTTGCCGTCGTCTCAAGTTGGTGCCAACCTGGTGCCAAAACACCCTGATGCAGGATGATCCATGAAGGTATGTCATCACGAATTTTCCCCTTTTGCCGGTATTTTCTTGTTGGGTTAGGTTGTCTGAGGTTGGACTTTTGGAATTTCGTAAACCGCAGGTCGTCCGTTCAATCCGGATCGCCGGCTCCATCTTTTCAAGCGCAGGCGCGATGATAGCACTTGACCAACCGTTGCGTTTGGGCGCTACATATTCACATATTCATCTATTTTGGTCGAGAAGAAGGAGGCGAGCGTCATGGCACTGCTGATTACCGCTGAATGTATCAACTGTGGAGCCTGTCTGCCAGAATGTCCGAACGAGGCCATCTTCGAAACTCGCGGCGACGCGGAAACGAAGGGAAATCATGTGGGCGACGGCCAGGGAGTGGGAGACAATATATATGTGATTACGCATGACCGCTGTACCGAGTGTGTCGGACATTTTGACGAACCTCAATGCGCGGCGGTCTGTCCGGTCGACAATTGCTGCATTTCTGACCCTGCCTATCCGGAAACGACGGATGTCTTGCTGGACAAGGCGAGGAAACTCAATCCTGACAAGTCTATCGATCCGGCAAAAGTGTGGAGCGGCGTGCGGAACTGAGCGTTACTTCGAGGTACCGCGCCACGTTTAGAATGCTGAGAACGCCGCCTGTATAGCGTTCGCGGATGAAGTACGAAGAGGAGAACATAGAACTATGTTTGCCTTGGCATAACCGAAACGATCAATCATGGCTGATAAAATTCCAAAAGTAATTTCTAATGCAACTGTCATTAAGGTTTTAGCTAAAGTCTTTGCTTTCCAAGCCATCGAGATCAGCCTATTGCGTTCACATGTTGGAATATCCGATGCCAATTGGAAAGCCCTCAAGACCGAAGCCTTTAAGAAAACCTACGCGAAGCAACGCTCTTTTTATGAAGATCGCTTGACGGGTGCGTTCGCTTTGGAGCGCATTTCCCAGTCTGAACGCGAGACAAGACTGCTTGAACTCTGGCTAAAACAGAGTGAGGATTCTCCCAAAGACGAACCCTGAACCAGAGCTCTCGCTTTTGCATTTTATTTCCTCCGGGTATGTCGTCCTTTTACGATTGGGGGATTACCCTAGTTTTGCTCATGGTAGATTGGCTATAAGTTGCCGAAGTGACATTGATTAACAAGGCGTTCACATTACAGACTGCAGGCCCTATAACGGGGCTCAACAAAGGAGGAGCTATCATGGGGAAAATCGTTGAGTGCGCCAAGGTTGATCCATCGTCCGGATGCAAACATGTTGTACGGGGGAACACCGAAGAGGAAGTGCTGAAGAATGCCGCGGAACACGCAAAACAGCACGGGATTCGGGAGGTCACCCCAGAGCTCAAGGCTAAAGTAAAGGCAGCAATCCGAGACGAGAAGTAAATCCTTTCGGCAGTTGGCAGGCGCGGCGATCGAACCGCCTGATTGTGACCAGTTTTGTGCCCAGACTATGCAATAGCGAGCTTAAGC
>JBASRM010000621.1:0-3405 GCA_049273835.1 Blastocatellia bacterium
GGAAGCGCTGCGACAAGACATTTTGGACGCAGCGCGCGAGTTGTTCGTGAACGAGGGATACGAAAACGTGTCGATGAGAAGGGTGGCCGAGAAAATCGAATACTCCCCGACGACTATTTATCTTTACTTTGAAGACAAGGCCTCGCTGCTCTACGCGATCTGCGAAGAAACCTTTGCAAAGCTGACGAAGCGCATGGAGGCGATTACAAAAGAGGGCGATGATCCGATCGAGGCCTTGCGAAAAGGCTGCCGCGCATATGTAGACTTCGGACTAAAATACCCCAATCACTACAAGCTGACATTCATCAATCATCCTCACCATCCGCGCGATGAGAAATATCACCTGCGAGAAGAATCGATGGGAATGAAGGCCTATGGAAACCTGCGGGCTGGCGTCCAATCTTGCATAACCGCGAAGAAGTTTCGCAAGACCAACGTTGAAGCGGTAACGCAGCTGATTTGGGCCGGGGGGCATGGGATCACTTCGCTGCTGATATCGATGCCGGACTTTCCCTGGGTCAAAAAGAGCGATCTAATTGATCTAATGATTGATACTTTGATAGACGGCCTGAGGGCCTAGATTTTTTTGGAACTTTGCTTAACACTGTTAACGTACTAAAGGTCGTTAATGTAACGAAAGGCGTAAACCTCGAAGTTTAGATTCTAATGTGCATTTGCGCTGAAAGTACCGCTCGCGAACAAAACGTTGAGCGCTGAGGTCTGCTGGCTGTATTTGCCGAATTCGCGCTCGATATGGAATCAACTTCATACAACGAAGGAGTCGTGCAATGAAAAGACTGATTGGTTCTCTAATCCTCGGGTTGATGATGGCAGTGGCGCTTGCCGTCGCTTCACCGGTTTCGGGTCAAGAAGTAAGCCGGACTGTTACCATAACTCGTGACAGCAAGCTTGGCGGGCAGTCGCTCAATAAAGGCGAGTATTCTATCAAGTTCGCCGAGGGAAAAGACGGCGACCTGGTTCTTCTCAAAGGAAAGAAGGAAGTTGTCAAGGCTCCCTATAAAATGACTAAACTGACTCAGCCAGCGGCAGACAATTCGGTGGCTTACTCAGCGGGCACTGATGGTTCGTTTCAGGTGATACGAATCGAATTCAAAGGAAAGAGCGACGCGATCGTGCTCGAGTAGCCGGTCGAAACCTTCCGCCGGCGGCCGGAAAGCCTCTTTTTTCGTATTCGCTTTTGGGAACGGGCGATCCCACAGATGGGCACCAGGTCCACTGTTGGATCGCCCTTTCACTTTCCAACTCAAACCATTGATCCATTTACGCGCATCAACGTCGAATGGCACGGCTTTGGCTCTACAGCTCGAACGACGAGAGTGAGTAGCGGTTGAGATCCAAATGTTAACGGGACGGGAGGCCGAGGCGTTTGTGTTTCTGTAAGCGCTGTGTAAACTCTAATTCACGACTTTTTTGACCGGATTTCGATGGAATCAACGCGCTTGTGGTGGCAATGTCTGAAGGAGTTTGTTGAAACGGCAACTTTGAAGATGTCGTATCAACCAATTGACCAATCAGACTGAAGCACTGAAGCAGTACTTAATTTGATGTTAACCTGGCAAATTTGAACCCTGGGCAGGTCAGGACTTTGTTTTGAGAGGAAGATTTATGAGCTCACTAATACGAAGAATACAACAATTTCGGCGCATGGTTAGCGTGGCGTCTTTAACGGCTCTGATGGCCGCCTGGTCTCCTACGGCTGCGTTCTCGCAAGACGGAGTCGTCGCCCGCCAACAGCAGCCTGGACAAGTCGCGACTCCGCAGCAGACTCCGCCCGCGCAAAATCCAATCACTCAGCCACTGGCGCTGTCGCCGCCGGTCACCCGGGACCGAGTCGGTATCAGGGCAGGAGAGATTCAGGCATTGGCGATGCAAGATGCGATTGGCCTGGCGCTGCAAAACAATCTCGACATCGAGCAGTTTCGCCAGGGTGTTCGGATTGCCGAGTACAGCCTCTTTTCTCTTCGAGGCTTCTACGACTATACCTCGACCGGGGATGTCGGCTTTCGCAACTCAATCAATCCCACGTCATCGACGTTGAGCGGTGGAGCCAGCGGGACACTCACCAACAAGTCGGTTTTCTACAACTTCACTACTAGCAAGCAGTTCGAGCAGAGCGGGGGAAACCTGTTTGCTGAGTTTGATAATAGCCGGTCCAGAAGCAGCAATATCTTTAACGGCTTGAATCCACAGTACAACACAACGCTTACCTTCACCTACACCCAACCGCTGCTGCGCAACTTTTCGCTCGACGCAACGCGCCGAAGCATTCAACTCGCAAAGAAAACGCTCGATCTTTCGGACAGCCAGTTCCGGCAGCGGGTCATCGAGATAATAAACCAGGTGCAGCGAGCTTACTGGGATTTAGTGTTTGCGATTCGCAATGAAAAGATCGCTCGCGATTCAGTCGATCTGGCGCAAACCCAGCTTGATAACAACAGAAAGATGGTTGATGCGGGGACGCTGGCGCCAATCGAGCTGCGTTCAACCGAGGCCCAGCTTGAGACAGCAAAAGGCAACGTGATTGTCGCATTGCAGGGCATTACCACGGCAGAAAACACTTTGAAGAGCCTTCTTTTGAAGGACCCGAATGACAAGGTGTGGTACTCGGAGATAACCCCTACCGACGAGCCACTGTTTGGGCAGGTCGCCTTTGATCTTGAAGAGTCGACGCGATTGGCGCTCAAGAATAGACCCGAGCTTGATCAAATGAGACTTCAGACCGAACAGAAAGAAATCGACATCAAATATTACAAGAACCAGCTAAAGCCTCAGATCGACTTTGTAGGGACCTACACCAACACTGGACTTGCCGGCGCACCGGCGAATGCAGTAGATGTGGGTGGTGGTGGTGGTTCGACCGTCCTCCAGCGGTTTCAGGGCGGTTACCTCCAGTCGTTGAGGAACCTCTTTGGCCAGGATTTCCGCACTTATCAAGTTGGCGTTCACCTTAGCATTCCGTGGCGCAATCGCACTGCGGAGGGCAACCTCGGTCGCACGCTTGCGGAGCAGAGACAACTTGATGCACGTCAGCGTCAGCTTGTCGAGCTTGTGCAAGTAGATGTTCGGAACGCGTTGCAAGCCGTCGTCGCTTCGAGGCAGCGGTACGAAGCAGCTCAGGCAGGTGAGCTGGCCGCCGAAGCGCAATATAACGGAGAGCTGGAAAGGTACCGGGCAGGGCTGTCCACCAACTTCGTCGTGCTCCAGCGACTGACTGATTTGTCGGTCGCGCGAGGAACAAAGGTGCGAGCCTTGACCGACTACAATAAAGCCTTAGCCGATTTACAACGGGTGACCGGCATGACTCTGGTTAGCAACAACGTTCAGATATCCGCGAATCCCGCTGAAGTGAAAAAGTAACCCATCACTTGAAGTCAAAAGTTAAGA
>JBASRM010000637.1:0-2787 GCA_049273835.1 Blastocatellia bacterium
GTGTAAAAGCATGTCGTCAAACCGGAGTCACCGAAGATCGCCGCTTCCAGATCGTGGACCTGAAGGTTGAATTTGACTCCGCCGCGAAGGTCGCTGCGGAATTGATCGAGATCGACAAAACGTTCCAGCGGACCTCCCTCGCGACTGAAGGCGTTTTGCTGAGGCGAAAGGTATTTTTCGACCTGATCAACATTGCCCGAGTTGAATGCGGCAAAAAGGCTCATAACCGCGGACTTCAATTCCTCGTCGGTCTTCGGATCGGCTGTTCTTGATGTAGTTTTAGTAACACGCGGAACGTTCGGGGCGGTCTCGCTCATTTCGAGTGGATCCAGGATGTTGGCGATCAACAGTTCGGCGAACGACTTGCCGGCCGCCTTTTGAACAACCTTGTCGAGCTCGCCAAACCGATTTCCGTTATAGCTGTAGCGTTCGCCGGGATTACCTTCAGAAGTGTGCGAGAACAGATGCTTGACCCGAATGATTCCTTCGCTCTCGAGTAGTATTCCGTACTTGGAAACCGGATCGTCGAGTTTGACCTTTCCCTCTTGAATAAGCTGCATCAGGATCGTCGAAGCAAAGGTTTTGGTCAGCGAAGCCAGATGATAAGAGGTGTGCTCGGTTGCCGGAATCTTATTTTCGAGGTCGGCGTAGCCCATTCCTTTTGCCCAGACGACCTTCTGGTCCTTGACGATCGCGCAGGACATTGCCGGGATTTTGAGTTGTTGGCGTATGAAGTCGAGTTGTTGTTCGAATCGTGGCAGCAGCTCCGCCGGGAAGCTGCCAGGCGGCCGGCTCATCGACTTCTGACTCGAATCGGCGCCTGATATCTCGTGGGCTAACGATGTAAAGACCATTGCGACCGCGAGAACTAAACAGGTTTTGGTTTTCATGGTGACCTCGTGGAGAAAAACACCCCGGGTTAGCCTAGCCAACTACTGTGCCAGGAGCGCTAACCATCTCAAATCTATAATATGCTGAGAATTACTGGCGCGAGCTTAGCACGTTAGCATAAAGGGGATGTTCATTCCTGGGAACGTGGCTTTGCATAAGCGGTCATTTAATGTAGTGAGATTCTGTGCTCCGCTATGCGAATGGGTTCGCCGCAATCGGAGAGCTAGCGCTATTCATACCTCAACGCGATCATCGGGTCTACTTTCGTCGCTCTGCGAGCGGGGATGAAACAGGCTCCCAACGCCACCGCTGCCAGGACTAACGAAATCGCCACAAACGTCACCGGGTCGGTTGCGCTTACGCCGAACAGAAGCGTTGCCAACAATCGTGTCAAAAAATACGCTCCCAGCAAACCCGCGCCGATGCCGATCGCCGTAAGCGCCATCCCCTGCCGCACGACCATCTTCAACACGTCCTGTTGACGAGCTCCAAGCGCCAGGCGAATCCCTATCTCGTGTGTGCGCTGAGTTACCGAGTAGCTCATGACGCCGTACAATCCGACCGCGGTCAAGATCAACGCCATCCCGGCGAAGATCGCCAGCAATAGCGTATTGAAGCGAGGCTGAGCTACAGATGCCGACAGATATTCGTCAAGCGTCTTGATGCTGTAAGCAGGCAAGTCTTTGTCCATTGCCCTGAGTTCGTTTTGAACCGCGTTTATCAGGCTGCGCGGGTCGGTTTCGGTTTTGACCAGTATCGACATATCGAACGTAAGCTGTGCGTGCGGCTCGTATGCTTCCGGATCCGAGTCCGCGCTCAAGCTTCGGTGTTTTACGTCGCCCACCAAACCTACGATCTCGCGCATTCCGGGCTCTTCATCGTCGGCGGTAATGCCGGGCTTGATTCGTTTGCCAACCACATCTTCGCCGGGGAAAAACTGTCTTGCGAACGCTTCGTTGACGATGATGACCGGAGGTGCTTTCCGATTGTCGCGCTCGGTGAAGTCTCGGCCCTTGATTAGCGGAATCCCAACGGTCTTGAAGTAATCGAGTCCGACCGTTCGAATTTCCGTGGCGGGAAGCTCGGCCCTTGAAATCGGTCGTCCTTCAGTTTCGAAGGTCACTCTCATCCGGTCGCCGCTGAGTGGGAGCGGCATGACCCCACTCGCAGATCTGACACCGGGCAGGGACTCGAGACGCGACTTGAGCTCCCGATAAAATGTGACCTGCTGCTCGGGTTTGTACTTGACCTCGGGCAAACCAATGCTGAAGGTCAGCACGTTGTGCGGATTGAATCCCGGGCTCACTTGCTGCAAGCGACGAAGGCTTTGTATGAGCAGCCCGGCGCCCACCAGCAATACCACCGCCACCGCCACCTCGACAATCACCAGCGCGCCGCGAAGCCGGTTTCGTCTCGCGCCATCGGACGAGCCTCTGCCTCCCTCCTTTAATGATTCGGTCAGGTCGGTGTTTGATGAGTGAATCGCCGGAGCAAGGCCAAAAATCACACCGGTGATCAGAGAAACCATCAGCGTGAATCCGAGGACTCGCAAATCGAGCCCAATTTGCGCCGCGCGAGGAACATCGTCCCCACTGATCTGGACCAGAAGCGTAGTGCTCCAGAGTGCGACGAGCAAACCCAGCGCTCCACCTGCTAGCGAGAGCAATACACTCTCGGTGAGAAGCTGTCGCACTACTCGCGCGCGGCTCGCACCAAGCGCCGATCGAATAGCCATCTCTTTGTGCCGCGTCGTCGCTCGCGCCAGCAACAGGTTAGCCACGTTCGCACAGGCAATCAGCAGGACGCAGCCGACCGCTCCAAGCAATATCAGAAGCGCCGGGCGAATATCCCCCACTAGACTTTCGAGCGCCGGCACGATGTTGATCCCGCGATGCG
>JBASRM010000640.1:0-6082 GCA_049273835.1 Blastocatellia bacterium
CCTTAAAATCGTCAACTACTCTATCACGGCTTCGAGTTACTGTTTGATAATCATCAACCTGCTTAGACCGTGTTTTCGTTACGGGGTGGGGTGCACCCCTTTAGTGAGACAAAAAGTTAAGACCATAGTCCCTGGCCGAAAAAAAGTTCTTGCCTTCGACTGATCGCCGCGCTCCACTGCACGCAACCTGCTATGCGGCGGCTGACGCTACCTTTATCAACTTTCATAGGGCTCAATGGCTGCCAAGACAAACTCGTGGGGCCACTCATCTTTAATCACGCGACGCATGAAATCATCAGGACTGTCTATCGCGTAAGGCGTGTGCTGAACATTGATAACAGCTACCTCTAACGGCTTGACGTAAGTTTCATTCTCCCAGCCCGGAAGCATGTTCGCCAACACGCCCTTGAGACGAAGTTGCTCGTATGAACAATCCTGCCACACCTCCCATGCTCGACGAAGGTCCGCCGAGTCGACCGAAAGCCACGCACCATAAGTCACCGTGTACCCGCCCGTCAGTTTGATCGGGACCAGGATGCGGACAAAGCCTCCGACTCCTTCGACCTGCATAAGAACATCATTTCCCCAGGTGAGCGCCGCACGCTCTTCCTCAGGAATACTTAAGACTGGCTCTGGAACTCCGAAGCGAATATGCCGGTTGTGTTCATCTAAGGGCCGGCCGCAAGTTGGACAAGCTCTTATCATCACAAAGCCCCTAAGCAATTTCCAAACGGACTACTCGTCCGCATAACGACCAGGTTCACCGGGCGGCGGCTCAAGGGCGCTGGTCGAACCAACAGACCTCGGCTGTGCCGGCTCCCGCGCGACCGCGAGTTATACTGTTGCTGGTCACGCGCGTTGGCAGCGTGAAGCCTATCACGCCAATTCCCAATCTGCTTCAAGAAAACTGCCACCGTTTAATCCTCACCATCATTCTGCTGAATCCAAACTCGACGGCGCTCGTGAGAATAGCCTTCAGGACAATACGGGGGCACGCAAACAGTCGCTCCCTGTGACCGTCTAAACTGGAGTGTCCCTCCTGCTCTGCGACACCCATGGCCTTGACCGTCATGACAGCGCAATACAATTCAGATGACCTTAATTCCAAATCGACTAGGGCCTTGTGACAGACCGGCGCTGTTGGTTGAAGCAGAGCCGCGAAGCAGCTTTCGGCCGGAATAAACTGTATGCTGCCCCGCTTATTTGAAGTCAGCCCGGACCTGCCAATAGAAGCCGACTACAAAAAACTTCTCTCCTATGTCGAGAATGATCTCGATGAGGCTGAGCATGGACACTTCCGGCGGCCGAAACGATCAAGATCAGCAAGCGCGCTAACGGCGATGGCGAGCGTCGATACACTGCATCCGCGCGCTCGGCTGCATCGCCTTGTTTAACGTCAGCGAAGTCTACTCCCCCGCGTCCTTCGCCAGCTTTGACCAATGCCAAAGACCACCCGTAATCTCGACGGGCAAACGATAGCCCAGTTGGCGGGCGAGCATTACAATCTGCCCGCGATGGTGACCTTCATGCGCGACGAAATAAGTTAGGATATGCCCGATGTCGAGGGGAAGGTTGCGCCAGGTATACGATGAGGAGGCGGGGACCGCACCGCCTCGGTCACAACCGAGCGTCAGCAGACTGGCGATGCCGCGGCTGCTGTGCCCAAGTGCTGGAATCAGCTCCTTCGGTCCAACCTTGTATCGATTGACGGCTTGCGGAACCGCGATGCCGTGTTCCTTTCCTAGCGTCTTGATCCACATGCACCGCGCATTGTGGATGTGGCCGGCGATCATCCGCACGGTCCGTCGTGGCGCCCCCGGCACTGTGGCTCCCCATAGCTCGTCGGGTAGATGGTCGAGAAGGAAGACGGTGACGCGGTTGTTGGTCCTCCACGCGTCAAGTAGCAGATCTCGATGGTCAAGTACTGGATGCATCAAACTCTTCAAAGGATGATATTGCGGACGCCGCACGCTAGACATCACCGGGCCGGTGCAACGCTACCGGGCGAAGGATGAGCGCTCGGCTACCCTGATTGGCGTTTAATACTCCGGCCGTATCATAGGTCCGGCAAGAACAGGCGATACAATCGTTTAAGGTCTTGCATAACCGGCCCACGCGCTAAATTTGAAGGACTCATGCCAAACCCGCTGGCGCGGCTCCGGTGAGATCACTTGATTTTCTTCGCCCTCCCCGTTTCCCGGCCTTCCAGCTGAACTACCAGATAGGCGACTTCTCCTTTTTCATCTTTGACGAAGCTGTAGGTGAGGCGTCGATTCTCATTCGTAAAAAAGTTGGTTGCGCTTTCCGGCAGCAGATCCTGTTTTTCCGAGTTCGACCCTTGTTGAAACCGTAACTTGTCGCCTTCGCGGGTGACCGTGAAGACCACCGATGGATGCTGATATTGCCCTGTGTACGCATCAAGGATTTTGGGGTCTATTTTTGCGACCGTGCGCTCCGGTATTAAACCAGGTATATAAAACGCCGCGATGCCGAGCGCGATGGAATTCGGGTTTGCATTATCGCCATTCGTCAGGACAACCACGGTCAGTTTATCGTCCACGAATCGCGAGATCTGGGAGCGAAAACCCGGAAGCGAACCGCCGTGATGCACCAGCTTGTGACCAGTCACCGCGCTTAGTTCCCAGCCGAAGCCGTACGGATGCGTGGCGCCGCTGTTCAATTTCACCGGCATCCACATCTGGTCGCGAACCGGCGGCTTGAGTATTTTGTCGGCGTAGAGCGCCGCATCCCACTTTGCCAGATCAAGCACGCTGGAGAGAAACGCCCCGCTCGGGCGCAAGCTCAACAGGATACTCGCATTTTCCAGTTTGCCATTTCTCCAGACATAGCCGTTCGCACGGTTTTGAATAATCTCGGTCATTGTAGTGGTGCGGGTGGCGTTCATTTCGAGCGGCAGAAACAAACGCTCATTCAGATAATCGCCCCAGGGCTTGCCGGAAACTTTGCGAATAATCTCAGCCAGTGAAAAGTAACCGACGTTGCAATACTCCCACTTCTCGCCCGGCGCGAAGCGCAGCGGCAACGGGTAGGCAGTCTTTATAACATCCGCGTCGTCCTGGATTTTGAGCGGGTCGAAACCGGGCGCCTCGCGGACGAGTCCCGATGTGTGGGTCAACAGATGCCGGACGGTAATCTCTTTCCAGGTATCGGGAGTGCCTTCGAGAAACTTGCTGATTTTGTCATCGAAGCTCAACTTGCCGTCCTGAATCAGGATCAGGATCCCTGTGGCGATCAGTTGCTTGCTAACGGAGCCGATTTTGTAGACGGTTTCCGGTCTTGCAGGAACGTTTAGTTCAACATTTGCCAGGCCGTAACCCTCCGCCTTGATGATTTTCCCGTCCTTCAGGACAGCGATCGATGTGCCGGGAATATGCTGCCTCTGCATCTCGGCTTTCACATAGTCGTCAAGCTTATCCGCCTGGGCTACGACAGTGGCGAATAGCAAAATAACCAGCGCGAAAAGGGGAGTAGATTTCCTGTGCATGGTTTGTTTTGTTCCTTTCATCTGTACATTTGCTTTGCAAGTTAGCGCATCTAGATTAAGTTTCAAACCAACCAATTGCGAGATTCGCGCCGGTGTAACTTGAGATCGTCTGGGCGCTGCACGCCTCGCCGAGGCGTGCAGCTAGACCTCGCGGACGAAGCCACGAAGATTGTTGAAGAGACGATGCCCTGGTGGGCCTCCACACCTTGGAGGCTAACTCATCGCAAGCCACCGCAAGCAGCTCCTTCCCCACCGCCTCGAACCGTCGCTCAGTGCTTACGTCCGACTGCGAACAGGCTCGCCGATGAGCGCACATACATCACGCCATCCGACAAGGCCGGCGTAGCCATCAGCATCTCTCCCATTGAGTTCGTTGCTATGTGAGCGAATTTCTGCCCGGCTGCGATCACAAGCATCTCCCCGTCTTCGTTCGAGAGGTAGAGCTTACCGTCAGATGCTACCGGCGATGCGCTGAAGCCGCTCCCGACCACCGGCAGCCTCTGACGATAGACTTCCTCGCCGGTCCGCAAATTGTACGCGTCGAACAGACCGTTGTTCGCGAGCACATAAAGAATGCCGTTATAGATTAGCGGGGTCGGCATGTAGGATCCGCGACCCGTGCGGCTCCATGCGATCGCCTCACTATTGGACTTGCCCTGAGGCAATGTAAGGTCTCCGCGAGCGCCGGCCTTCACCACAAAAATCGGACGTTCGGGGCCCCGGCCACTGACCACCACGAACATGTCATCGGAAAGGACCGGCGTCGGCGCGGTGATCTTCGAACTCCCCCCGAGCCGCCACAACTCCTTTCCCGTGCGAGGGTCATAACCCCGAACGTAGTTGGACGCGTTCGCAACCAGGACCGGCCCGACCGAAGTCATCGCAACGGTCGGCGTGCCCCACGATGGAATCTCGTCGCGCTCGGTCTTCCACACCGTCTTGCCGCTGTCGGCATCGAGAGCCAAGATGAATGAATCATTCTGGGTGTCGCACTGCAGAATGACCAGATTGTTCCAGATGATGGGCGAACTGGCGGGGCCCCATTCGTACGTAGGAATGTCGTATGCGCCCAGATCGAGCCGGCCCAGCTCCACCTTCCAGAGAAAGCGCCCGCTGACATCGTAAGCGTAGACACCTTGCGAGCCGAACCACGCCACGACTATGCGGCCGTCGGTTGCGGGAGTCGAGTTGGCGTAGGTCGATTTGATGTGGCGCTTGTCGACCGGCACGCCGTGGTGGGCGACTCGCTCCCAGAGGACCTTGCCAATTCGTTTGTCGAGCGCATAGATCATCCATCGATGCTGCGAGCGATCTTTTGAGGCATCGCCATCGCCATACAGACCTGGGCGGAAAGTCGCCTTCGGGTCGCTGCTGGAAGCGCTTGTGACGAAGATTCGGTTCCCCCAGACGACGGGGCTGGAATGAGCGAGCCCTGGAATCGGCGTGCGCCAGAGAATATTCTCGCCGGTCTTGCCGTCCCAGCGATCGGGGAGATTCTGCCGCTCCGCTATTCCTGAAGCCTGCGGTCCGCGGAAAGACGGCCAACTCCCCGTCGGTGTGTTGGGATCCGGCCGCGAAGGCGCGCGCGAGCCGGTTGTCCTGACGATGCGCCGCGGGGCAATGGTTTTCTCCTCTCAAGTCGGCGCCCAGGTGCTTTGGTCGATAATCATTCTTCGAGGCGTGCACTCATCCGATATGACGTCGAAACTGACGTGGGGACCGTCCAGGCGGATGCGATATCGCCCGGGTCCTTCACAACCTTTGGGTCCGCCGGTCATTGACATCTCGATTTCATCACCCTTGCTTTTCCAGTTGCCAGCCAGGCGGGGCCAGCCGGTGCCCTCGAGCGTGAAGGTGCCGCCGGAATCGAAACGCACGACAAAGACGCCAAACTTCAATGAGTAAGATGGGACCTGCACATCCGTCTGCTGGCTGGCGCTCGCCGGTCGTGAGGCGCTGATGGCCACAATTCCAATTGCGAGCAACATTGTGAGCCCGAGTCTTTTGCAATCTATTTTTCTCATGAGCATCCTTCGCTTAACCTAAAACCACCGAACCGCGGTTTAGAACTCCCTCATTAAGAGCCTAATCAAGGGGTGTTGGGCGTCTAGTGGGATAGCGCGATCCATCGGTAGGCGTCGTGGCTTGGCTAGACCACCTAGAATTCATCGAGGAACTTTTGTGCTTGCAGAATCCGGATACCACGAAACGGATGCAACTCAAGCAGATCCCCATCCCCGCTGACGATGCATTGAGCATTCCCACAGACGGCAAGTTCTAAGAACTTGTTATCGTCTTTGTCACGGCAGTCACTAATCTCCTCAGTGATTTCAACGAATTCAGCGTGCTTGACCAAAGCTGCCAGAAACTCTTTTCGCTTCTCTTACGGCACGTATTTGTCAAACTTTCTCCGAGCTAGTACCTGGTGGATTTCCAGGAGGACTGGCATGGAGATCAGAATTTTGCCTCGGTCTTGCGCTCGATTCAAACGCCCGTCGAGGTTTGGAATCGGATACGAGCAGTGCGCTGACAATAGTGTTTGTATCAAAAACAAAGCGGAGGCTACTTGTCATTAAG
>JBASRM010000665.1:0-2862 GCA_049273835.1 Blastocatellia bacterium
CCTGTTGCTTGTTGGGATTCGCCGCCGTGGAGTCCCTCTTGCCGAAAGGATCGCGGACAAGATAGAGCAGCTCGAAGGCACCCGCCCCCCGACCGGCCAGCTGGACATTACTCTTTATCGCGATGACCTCTCCACCGTCGGCCCGCGTCCGGTTGTCAACAAGACCGAGATACCCGCCGACGTCACCGACAGCACGATTGTGCTGGTTGACGATGTGCTGTACACCGGCCGGACCGTACGCGCCGCGCTGGACGAGCTTGTAGACTTCGGCCGTCCTCGAAGGGTTGAACTGGCGGTGTTGATCGATCGCGGTCATCGCGAGCTGCCGATCCAAGCCGATTACGTCGGCAAAGAGGTGCAGACAACCGATGCGGAGATCGTCAAGGTTATGCTGCAGGACTACGACGAAGACGAGCAGGTCATAGTCGTGGAGAACGAATAATATCGTGATGGGTGACGCGTGATACGTGATCTCCTTTCACGCATCACATTTCCGTATCACGCGCGAGATGGCGTTCACAAAAAAAGACCTTCTGGGTATCAGAGAGCTTTCGGTCGAGGAGATCAACACCATCCTCGACGCGGCCGACTCGTTCAAAGCGATTTCCCAGCGCACGATCAAGAAAGTGCCCACCCTCCGCGGCAAAACCGTCATCAACTTCTTCTTCGAAGCCTCGACTCGCACCCGAACCTCGTTTGAAATAGCCGCCAAGCGGCTGTCGGCCGATTCGGTTAACATCTCGGCTTCTAGCTCATCCCTTACCAAGGGCGAGTCGTTGATCGACACCGCTCAAAATCTCCAGGCGATGGCGCCTGACGCGATCATCATTCGCCACCCATCGCCGGGCGTGCCTCATCAGCTTGCCAGAATGATCGACGCTTCGGTCATCAACGGCGGCGACGGGGCGCACGAGCACCCCACTCAAGCTCTGCTGGACGCGTTCACCATCCGCGAACGGAAGGGGCGCATCGGCGGGCTCCAGATTGCAATCATCGGCGACATAATGCACAGCCGGGTTGCACGCTCGAATACACACCTGTTGACCAAGCTCGGCGCGCACATCCGGGTCGCCGGCCCTCGAACGCTCATTCCTCCGCACTACGATAAACTCATCGAGGATTCAGAGGGATCGATCACGGTATGCGAACACATCGAGGAAGCAATCGCGGGTTCAGACGTTGTGATGATGCTGCGTATTCAGCGCGAGCGAATGAACGATTCGTTTTTCCCCTCGCTCAAAGAGTACTCAATCGAGTACGGGTTGACCCTCAGACGGCTGGACCTTGCCGCGCCTGAATGCATCGTGATGCATCCCGGGCCGGTAAATCGTGGAATCGAGATCAGCTCCGAGGTCATGGATGGCGCGCGGTCACTGATACTCGATCAAGTGACCAACGGTGTTGCCGTACGAATGGCAGTTTTATTCCTGCTGATTGGGACGGAGGCCCAGTGAAGCTGTGAAGCTTTTAATCAAAGGCGGGCGGCTCATCGATCCGTCTCAGCAAATGGATGATACGGCCGACCTGTTGATTGAGGACGGCCTTGTGAAGTCCATAGCAAGAGAACTGACCGCAGAGGGTGCCGGCGTTTTTGTGGCGAGCGGTTTGGTCGTCACACCTGGATTTATCGACCTCCACGTTCACTTTCGGGAGCCCGGCGAGGAATACAAAGAGACGATTGCTTCCGGCGCGGCCGCCGCCGTGGCTGGGGGCTTCACCTCTGTTTGTGCAATGCCGAATACCAAACCGGTTAACGACAATGCGTCGGTAACCCGCTACATCATCGACAAATCACGAGAGGCCGGGCTTGCACGCGTCTATCCGGTCGGCGCGATCACTCGAGGGTCGGCCGGCGAAGAACTCGCCGAGATGGCGGAGATGAAAGAGGCCGGAGCTGTGGCGGTCTCAGACGACGGCCGTCCTGTGATGAACAGCCAGGTGATGCGCCACGCGATGGAATACGCCCGCGATCACGGGCTGGTGGTGGTCGATCATTGTCAGGACTTGAATCTTTCGGCCGGGGGCGTAATGAACGAGGGGCGCTATTCAACATTGCTAGGTTTGAAAGGAATGAGCAGCTCTGCTGAAGTAAGCCATGTCGCTCGAGACATAATGCTTGCGGAGCTGACCGGCGCGCGAGTCCACATAGCCCACATCTCGACTGCGGGTTCGGTCGAGCTGGTTCGCCGCGCCAAACAGCACGGCCTGCCGGTAACCTCCGAAGTAACACCGCACCATCTGGCTTTGACGGAGTCGGCAGTTGTGGGCTTCGATACAAACACCAAGATGAGTCCTCCGCTTCGGAGCGAAGAGGACCGGGCGGCTTTGATCGAAGGAGTGCGCGACGGTACGATCGACGCGATAGCAACGGATCACGCGCCGCATCACTCGGATGAAAAGATGCTTGAGTACGACCGGGCGCCGTCAGGGGTGGTTGGCCTCGAAACCGCGCTTGGAGTTGCGCTCGGGGTGCTTCTTTCGAACGGGATCCCGCTCGCGCGCATTGTCGAGATGCTAACGATTGGCCCCGCGCGAGTGTTTTCGCTCCCGGGTGGCACGCTCGCCGAAGGATCGAACGCCGATGTAGCTGTCTTCGATCCGGAGCGCGAATGGACAGTGGATCCTCAGATTTTCAAGTCAAAGAGCAGGAATACGCCCTTCGTCGGGTGGAAGCTCCGCGGCCAGGTTGTTGAAACGTTCGTCGGCGGCGTCCAATCCGAAATCTGTGCACCTTACAAACCCATGCGCATCTGAACCCGGGTTGAACCGGTTCATGCGCAGCTTACTTGATTTTCTTTGCTCTCCCTAATTCCCGAGCTTCCACCGTAACCACCATATGCGTCACTTGCCCGTTTTCATCTT
>JBASRM010000680.1:0-1872 GCA_049273835.1 Blastocatellia bacterium
CCGCGGGCTCCCGCCACCGAGCGCCGGCATGGTGCCTCTCTGGATTTGATTGCTCGGCTAGACGCCGTATTCAGTGAGGCAATGTGACTAATCATTCTCATAGCAGAGAAAATTTGAATTCGAGAAAGAGACGCACGCTTACCGCATGGCCATATCGCGGAAGACGCGAGAAGGCACAGAGGTGGCAACGCTGCGAAGGCTGCACCCTGTGCCTCCTGCTATCGTGGCGAGTGTGATGGTGAGAAGAAGGATTTTCTTTGCCATTTGGTATCAGCTTTCCTTTCCTAGTCCTGGTAAGGGCAACGGCTATGCCGCAACAAAAAGCGCTCGCCTGGCTGCCAATCGTTGAAATATGAAGAAGATTGAAGAGTGAGGGTTCGGGAACAAGTGTTGAGAGTCAAAACTGACAACGTCACTGACACCAAAACTGCGAACGGTTGAACGAGTGCCAGCCAGTCGGGTGTAATTGCCAACTGTGTGACCGAATCCGATATGGTCGTCGCCTGCGGTGGCTGCGCTCAGAAATTGATCAGAGTTGACAATACTTGCTCTTTAACAGTACAGAGAGACGCTTGGATTCTATGATACTCTGTCCTCCGCAATCCCGCAGAGAATGGAGTGTGGGCGATGAGCACAGAAATGCAATTCGCGTCGGGAAGCACTGCCGAGCGTTATGAAGCGCTGCTTCGCATCGCTGACGCACTCTCTGCCTGCTCTGATACGGAAGAGATGGCACGCTCTCTGGCCGATCAGTTGAACAGCGTCATCCGTTTCGACCATCTCGACATACTCGCCTTGAAAGAGAATTCCGACGAAGTCGAATGGCACACGTGGGGCAAGGGGGCGTTGCCTTTGCCGGATGGGGGAATCGAAGAGTTGCCCATCTGGCACCTTTACTACAGCCAGGAACCGCTTCACATTGTTGACTGGGACAACGACGAGAGGTTCCCGCGCCTGAAACAATGGGCTGCAACAATTGGCGCCCGCATCGGCTCAGTTGTTCGTGTTCCCCTGACCACGCCACGCCGGCGACTGGGCACGCTGGGTATCGCCAGCGCTCCGGGGATTATTTACAGTGCTGACGATGTCGGCTTCTTGCGGCACGTTGCGCGTGTGGCCGCTTTCGCCATTGATGACAGTCTTAATCTCCGGCGGGTGGAAGCTGCGCAGGCGGAACTACAACGTCAAAACGAGCGGCTCCAATTGCTCCTGAATCTGACCAACCGCATAAATTCGAACCTGGAGCTTCGCTCCCTGTTGCGCGCCGTTTCGGCCAACATCCGTGAGGTCATGCACTGTGAAGGAGTAGCAATTTATCTGGCCGATTCGGCATCAGGGAGTTTTATTGTTCATGCCCTCGATTTACCGCAGGGAAAAGGATTTTTTGAGGAAGGCCTGCGACTCTCCCCACCCAGGAATGACCCCCTAAGACGAGCTTTTGACACATTGAAACCCGTCATCGTAAACACATATGATGCAGATGACATCCATCCCGAGGGATATAAGTTAGCAGTCGCTGAGGGCTTCAAGAGTCACTTCTTCATACCACTCGCGAACCACGATCGAGCGCTCGGGGTCCTGGCGGTTGGACACACGACGGAGGATGTCTTCGCGCCAGAGGATGTCGAGTTCCTCAGCCAGGCGTCGGGCCAGATCGCCATCGCCCTCGAGAACGCGCTGGCGTACCGGGAGATTTCGGAACTCAAGGAGAAGCTCGCGCAGGAGAAACTCTACCTCGAAGAAGAGATCCGCTCCGAACTGAACTTCGATCAGATTGTCGGCCATAGCCCCGCCCTCAAACACGTCCTCCAACTCGTCCAGACCGTCGCCCCAAGCGATTCCACCGTCCTACTGCTGGGCGAGACCGGCGCC
>JBASRM010000687.1:0-4297 GCA_049273835.1 Blastocatellia bacterium
ACGCGGGCGCATTACGACAGCTTGAAGCAGCGTTGCACGGGCATGGAGTTCGCGACCGAGATGATAATCAAGTCGAGCCTCTACGATGCAAAGATTGCGGAGGTCCCGATCACCCTGCACCCGGATGGGCGCAAATCGCACGCACCACACTTAAAGACTTTCCGCGACGGATGGCGCACGCTGAGGTTCTTCCTGATGTACAGCCCTCGATGGTTGTTTCTGATACCGGGAGCGTTGCTCATTTTGTCAGGCATCATTGGTTACGCATTGGCAATGCCCGGATTTACGATAGGGCAGTTGACTTTCGATGCGCACACCCTTTTGTTTTCAAGCCTCGCGATTCTCTGCGGCTATCAATCAATCCTTTTTGCCGTTTTTACCAAGACCTTTGCGATCAGCGAAGGCCTGATGCCGGAAGACCCGCATCTGAATCGCTTCTTCGAGCACGTATATCTGGAGCGAGGGCTAATCGCCGGCGCGGCATCGCTGCTGGCAGGCCTGGTGCTCCTTGTGGTTGCCATCAATCAATGGCGGCTACACGAATTCGGGCGCCTGGACTATAGCCAAACTATGAGATGGGTGATCCCGGGCGCAATGCTCACGGCGTTGGGGTTCCAAACCATTTTGTCCAGCTTCTTCGTGAGCATCCTGGGTATGCGACGCCGATGAGTGGAGATTCTGTTAAACGCGAGTTTGACGGGTACGCTGCGCACTATGACGCGGCCCTGGCCCAGGGAATCTCGGTCTCCGGCGAGGACAAGACCTACTTCGCTCGAGGTCGCATTGCGTGGCTGGCAGATTGTCTGCGACAGATCGGAGTACAGCCTCGATCAGCGCTTGACTTCGGATGCGGCACGGGGTCAGCTACTCCTTTTGTCTTGGATCTGATCGGCGCGGAATCTGTTGTCGGCGTGGATGTCTCGCCGGAATCACTCGAGGCCGCCAGACGAGAATACTCTTCAACCTCCGCTCGATTCCTGCTTTTCAATGAGTATCGTCCGGATGAACAATTCGACCTCGCGTTCTGCAATGGGGTCTTCCATCATATCCCGGTCGACGAGCGCGCCAACGCGGTCGATTGTGTTTATCGATCGTTGCGTCCGGGCGGGTTTTTCGCTCTCTGGGAGAACAATCCGTGGAACCCGGGTACGCGATACGTAATGAGCCGCATCCCGTTCGACAGAGATGCAATTACTCTTACACCTCCGGAGACGCGAAGTTTGCTGCAAGCCGGTGGGTTTGAAATAGCTCGCACCAGTTTCCTATTCATCTTCCCGAGGGTGCTTAGCTGGCTGCGAGGCCTCGAACCATTAGTATCCGGCATGCCGTTTGGCGCTCAGTACCAGGTGCTTTGCCGCAAACCCTAGGGCCGCCATTAACTGCGTATTGCGTAGAATGCGGGTACGTCAGATTTTATTTGTACGAAACTGATATGTTGGAGGGAGAATGATCAGTCGAGCATCAAGATCACCAGGCGGAGTTTTTGTTTTAGCTGTGAGCCTGGCTTTGTCGGCTTGTTCTGGCGGGTTGAAGGAGGGCGGAAGCACTGCACCCAGCTCAGGGCCGCCTATGTATCTCGGCTATCACGACATCACAGATTGCGATTCCATCATCGGCTGGGCATGGGACAGCAATCGTCCTAACGATCCCATACAAGTCGAGATCTACGATGGCGGCATCCTGGTTGCCACAGTGACCGCTGACGAGTTTCGTCAAGACCTGGTGGCCGCTCAAAAAGGCAACGGAAAACACGGATTCATTTACATAGTTCCGCCCAGACTCAAGGACGGAAAGCCTCATTCAATTCGCGTGAAGTATGCCGGCACGAGTATGGATTTGTTCAACACCCCGAAAGAGTTGAATTGTACATTTCAGGGAACATGAAAGCTGGACGGAAGGATTAGTCGAGCACCGCTGATTCTCGCAGCCTTCGGTTCGCGATCGCGGCTGATCCGCGAAAACCAGCGTTACGCCACTCATCGAAAATCAGCGGTTAATTCGAAGATCAGCGGTCGATTCGCTCGCGCTGCGAAACAACAACACCTCAACCTCGGCTTGCGATTACCAGTTGAACGGCCCTTCTATGTCATTGCCTACATTCATACCCGGAGGGGTGTAATGAATCACATAAGATTTGCGAGTCTTCCTCGGGTCTTTTATCTCACTGCCGCCGTGCAGCAACATGCCGTGCCACAGTAAGATCTCTCCCTTTTTTGCGATGAACAGGTCCTGACCGTACTTGTCCGTCAACTCCTCCACGTAATCGTGGTACGCCTTAAAGAGCACAGGGTCGGCGGTTCTCAAATTGGTCTGCGGGTAATTGTCGAACTTTTCAAAGATCGGCTCGAGATGCGATTTCGGGTAAAACATCAGGGGCCCGGAGTCGGGCGAAATATCTTCGCACGCGATCCACGCTCCAATGATGTAGTTGGGCGGAAAAATGTGGAAGACGGCGGTATCCTGATGTGCGTCCTGAGCGCTGCCGTACATGAAGTTAAGTGTGGCTTCTGGAACCGATCGACGCCCGAAGATCAAAGCCGTCAAGCGGATCAGTTCGGGATTGTAAAAAATGGCCCTCGCGCCTTCCGAGTAAGCATCGAAATGATTGATCCGCCAATTGGAACTGTCTCTCGCTTTCAGACGCCTGGTGAGGTCAACCTTGAGCAACTCGGCATGAGTCAAGGTCACCAGTGAACCGTTCGGCCCGAGCCGTAGGTCAAAAAACTGCAAGCCGTCAAATGGCCGGCTGGCCGTCCACAGATCATCAAAATCACGCATCATCGAGTCAATCTGCTTTTCGGGAATCACCCCCGAAACAATGCAGTAACCGTCGGTAGCCCACTGGTGGAGCATTTTGTAATCGTCGTCGCTCAATTGCTCTTCTGTCCTTCGACGATCCAACAATTCGAGCGCATTTGGTTGATCATACCAGGGGAGTTGTGACTGCTCGATGACCCATGTCCTGCCTCGTTTTGCCGAGGGATCACTCACCCTGCTGTTGAAAAGCCTGTCGCTGTCATCTTTTTTCGAATCAGGTACTGATGTCGTTCGAACAGGCCCCGGGATCGAAAGAATCTCCATCTCCGAGTACGGCAGATCGGCCGGCACGAAAGCCGATTCCCGAACTCCCTGATCGAAAAGGAAGCTGGCAGCCGGTTCTTCCGTCCGCACCGCGGAAGATTGGGTATGAGCGCCCGGTCCAGTCCAGGATCTGAAGGTCAGAGTATCTCTCTCCATTTCGCCCGGTGAGATAGACTCCATACCGCCTGGCAAAACTACTACCTCCACCGAGGAGCGAAGACTCACTCTCGTTTCCTTCGCACACTTGGGGCAGGTTAGAACCACTATGCCAGCATGAGTTGCCGTGTCCTTATCAACCCGGAACGCGTGATCGTTACACCAACTGCAATAGATTCTCAGGTCCATTTTTTACTCCAAAAAAATTGCTCGATGTAGCTACAGGAAAGGGGAAGCAAAATCTACCATATTGCCTGGCCGCGCGGAAGGGCGACGGTGATCTTGGTTAGATATTGTCGATCATCGCCCGGGCTTCGCTTCGTAGTCTTTAACCGCCTCGCCAGGGTTAGCTATTCGACCGGATTCCGAAGATTGAGAGTGCTTTGGCTATCTTTGCGCCCGCATGGATTGCCGGAATCGGTTCATTTTTTTGCCGCTATCTGAGCAGCGGTTGCCGGCCTGGCTGAGCTTTCAAATTTCAGTTGCGAGTTTTTGTGTGGTATCCACTCGACGTTCCATTTCGCTTCATAGAGATTCCGGTTCCGTTCAAACAAGTCGTCGTATTCTCCGCGCTCGATGAGCTTCTTGAATGCTGCCTGGCCAAAATGGTGCACGAATACGTCCGCTGCGCACATCACGCGCAATCCGGCCGCCTTTACCCGCTGCGCATAATCGTCGTCCTCAAACATCCCGATCCCGAACTGCTCATCGAGCGGCCCTACAAGCTGATAGGTTCCGCGCCGCATGGCCACGCAGAACATCGCGAGCATATGTATCTCGGCAGCCTGGCCGTCTCGTGCCCACGTAACCTGCCTGGTAAATTCCTCCATTTCGCTCCACGTTTCGTAGGGGGCTTCAATCTTAGCCTCGTTACCGACAAAGTTTGTTACTGGACCGACGATTCCAACGCCGGTGTTGTGCAAGTGTCGAAGCAAACGGCTCAACCAACCGGGGGGAACAATGGTGTCATTGTTCAACAGCACGAGGTATTCGCCTGTGCTGCGCGCGATGCCCTGGTTGTTCGCGCGAGCAAAGCCTTCATTCTTCGGGTTCAGGATCA
>JBASRM010000299.1:0-10912 GCA_049273835.1 Blastocatellia bacterium
AATCGTCGATCAGGGAAACGCGCTGGTCCCGGGCAAGCGCTTCAAAAAGTGCGGACTCGATTTCGCGAGAGCCAGAGGATCCGTTTGAGGGAGTGAAGCCGATGAGCGCAACGCGTAACGGCCTTTGTAACGTTCTTTTTGGGGGCTCATCGACTTGTGGAACCGCGTTGCTGCGTGTGATGGCGTTCACCTTGAGGGTTGGCGCCGCGATCAAGATCATCAAAGCGAAACTAAGGCTTAGTCTCATGCTAAAACGGTTGCTGCAAACGCGATGATTAGTAGGAGTACGTCACTTCGCGACCTTGAGCCTCTCGGCAAGCCAATCCGTTAGCTGCTTGATCACGTCGTCGGGAATCGCATTGGTACTGAGCGAAGAGTATTCGGTGACCGCGCCGGTCTTGGCCGGCAGGAACAGATGATTCAAGCCCGAAAACACCCGCGAGGTAACGTTGGGATTGCCGCCCTCGGCAGCCGCTTTCGCAAGCAACTCCGCCTGGTCAGCGGTCACCTGTCGGTCAAGCTCCCCTTGAAGGATCAATATCGGCTGTCGGACTTTGCGAATCGCCGGCAGCGGATCGTAGGCGAGAAAGTATCTCATCCAGGAGCTGCGCATCGCCTCAGTCGCCGACGGGTCACCATCGATTGCCTTGCGCATAGCAGCTTGCTGATCGGCACGAGCTTTGGCTCTGGCTTCTTCAGTCAAAGTTGGATCGCCCTCCAGACCTTGATTGACTTGATAGGCGATGATCGCGTCGCCGCGTTTGCCCGTACCCGCCATGAGCACTATCGCCGCGATGCGCGGATCGCTTGCTGCGACCATCGGCGCGATCATACCGCCTTCGCTGTGACCAGCGAGCGCAATGCGATCGGGATCGATCTCGCGGCGTTCGCGAAGATAATCTACTTGCGCGCGAACGTCATCCGCAAAGTTGGCGCTGGTCGAGACGAGGAGCGTATCGCCGCCCTTCGACTTTCCGACTCCGCGATCGTCGACCCGCAGCACCGCTATGCCCCGGCTTGCGAGAGCTTCTGCGATCCGTCGAAAGGGTCTGTATTTTTCAAGACCGGGAAGCGGCAGATATTCATCGCGCGTTTGCTGACCCGAACCCGTAATGGTGATGACCGCCGGAAACGGCGGTTTGCCCGTCTTCGGCAAAAGCAGCGTGCCTGCAAGCGTGAAGCCCTTGGCCTCGACCGTGACTTCCTCGGCGGTGAACGCGGCGGCCGCGGGAGCTGCGTAATCAACATCCGCCTCTTTCATCTTTGCCGCAAGAATGGCTTTGAAGGACGGGACAAAACTCGAGTATTCCTCGAGCACCGCGGCGAAGTTTTGGAGAGGCACCGCCATAACAGCAATGCGCCCTTTCGCGTCGATCCACGCAATGACGTTCGACATTCCCAATGTGATGCTGTACCGATCGAACGGAAAAGGAGCCGGGGCGGCGGCATTGCCGCCGGCTTGAACCTGGTCCCTTGCTACGCGCGCGATCTTTGCGGTAAGGCCTGGAAAAATCTGGAATTCCTGGCTTCCGCCTTTTGCCGAGTCATAACGGGCAAGGACGAACTGAAACATATAAAAAATGTTACCGCCCAGAAGAGACGTTCCCTTCGCGAAGGGGACTTCCTTGGTGGCGCCGCTGGTGTTGACGGTAGCCGCCGCGGCTTTCACGACGATGGACTGCTCGAATGGCTGGCCGTTCACCGTGCCCTTCGCTGTAGAGGACATGGGATCCCCCGACTTGTCGACTTCGAGCGTTGTGTTCAAATCCATCGACGCTCCTGGCACCTTGAAGTCCGTATGACCGCTTGCCGCGTAGCCGCCGCCCGGCCTGCATTTGATCTCGAACTCTTCCCGCCCGATTGATTGCTCGCCAACCCAGAACAGGAAGACACCTTTTCCGCAAACGGACGGTGATAGCAAAGGTGTGGCGGGAGGAAGGCTCTGAGCGCCAACAGTCGGGAAGAGAATCGCGATAGTGCACAGAATGTTTATCAGTTTCATACCCGTTTCCTTAGCAGAGCAAAAGATGATGCGCAAGTTGCGATCGATGAGGCGAACCGGCTAAGAAGTTTCTGACGACGCCTTTCGCATGCTGATCGTCCGGGGAATGTGCTGAAGATCTCGGGTTACCTCCACCAGCTCCAAGCCAGACCCGGCGACGAGGCTCGTGATGGAGTCGAATTGGCCGTACCCGATTTCCAGGACCATTGAACCGCCGGGCTTGAGATAGTTGAAACCCTCGGAGAGCAGCCGGCGGTAAAAAAGCAGCCCGTCAGGTCCGCCGAATAGAGCTTGCTTTGGCTCCCAATCTCGCACTTCCGGTGGAACCAACTCAGATACGCCTTCGTTGACATAGGGCGGATTCGACGCCAGAACGTCAACCGCGCCGGCCAGCGAACCCTTGTCGAGCGGCGTCAACAAGTCACCTTCACGGAAATCGATCCGCGTGCCGACGCCGTTTCGTTCTGCATTTCTTTTAGCAACCTCTAGCGCGGTGCGCGAAATGTCAGTTGCTATCACTCGAGCGCGCGGAATGTGCACCGCTAGAGCAACTGCGATGCAGCCCGAGCCGGTGGCCAAATCGACTATCAGCGGCGACTCCTCGGGTGATTCTTCCAAGATCTTGATCACTCGTTCGACCAGGAATTCGGTCTCGGGCCTTGGAATGAGAACGTCAGGAGTTACAACAAAGTCCAATCCATAGAATTCCTGATGGCCGGTGATGTATTGAACCGGTTCGCCGGAAGCCCGTCGTTCGATAAGCGAAAGATAGGAGTGATAACAGGCGTCGTCGATTAACTCGGCAGACCTGGTCAATAGGTAGGTGCGGTCTACGCCGAGCAAGTGACACAGGAGAAGTCCGGCTGTACGACGATCGCGGTCTACGCCTGAAGACTTAAGCCGGCTTGAACCTTCGGTTACGGCTTGGGAAATGGTGGGCATCAGACTTCTGGTTTGTTGTTCCGGCTTCGTAGGTTCCGCAAGACCGAAACCCGGCGCGCTAAACCGGGAATCACCGACTAGGCAGCGGCTTCTTCCTTAAGCTTCTCGGCTTGATAGTAGGCAACCAGCGCATCGATCAAGTCGCCGATGTCGCCTTCCATAAAGAGGTTCAACTGGTGAGACGTGTATCCAATGCGATGGTCGGTGACGCGGTTCTCTTTGAAGTTATAGGTTCTGATTTTTTCCGAGCGATCACCCGAGCCGACCATCGAACGTCGCTCGCTTGCGATTGCCTGATGTTGCTTCTCCTGTTCCATCTCCAGAAGCCGGGACCGCAAGACTCGCATCGCCTTCTCTCGGTTTTTGATCTGCGATTTTTCATCTTGCATCGAGACTACGGTGTTGGTTGGGAGGTAGGTAAGTCTGACCGCCGAGTAAGTCGTGTTGACCGACTGGCCGCCGGGACCCGACGAGCAAAACGTGTCGATGCGCAGGTCCTTTGGGTCTATCTTGATATCAACCTCTTCCGCCTCCGGAAGCACCGCAACTGTGACCGCCGAGGTGTGTATGCGGCCCGACGCCTCCGTTTGTGGAATGCGCTGGACGCGATGGACGCCTGATTCGTGTTTGAGCTTGGAGTAGACGCGATTGCCCTCGATCAGCAAGATAGCTTCCTTGACTCCTCCGATGCCCGACTCGGAGGCATCGAGCACTTGAACTCGCCAGCCCTGCCGCTCGGCGTAGCGCGAGTACATGCGCATAATCTCGGCTGCGAATAAGGTAGCTTCATCTCCGCCGGTTCCGGCACGAATCTCCAGAATTACGTTTTTTTCGTCGTTAGGATCTTTGGGCAGAAGCAGCAGCTTGAGATCGGCTTCAACGGTTGTCAGCCGCTGCTCGAGGTCGCCCAGTTCGGCGCGGGCCAGGTTCACCATTTCCGCATCGTCATCGTTCTCGAGCAACTCCCGGGTCTCTCGAATACCGCGGTCAAGCGCCTTGAATTCCCGGTATTTTGCGACGATTTCTTCGAGTTCGCGGTGCTGTTTTGCAGTTCGGGTATACTTCGCCTGATCCGACAGCAATTCACGATCGCTCAGCTGCCGCGTCAGTTCCTCGTACTTCTCTTCGATTGAATCTAATTTGTCCAGCATGGCTTTTGTGACTACTAACTAATCGGCTCCAACTTCAGCGATTCATTCAACGCATAGATCGCGACCTCGAGTTGAGAATCATCAGGTTCTTTGGTCGTTATGTTCTGAAGCCAGAGACCGGGTCTGGTGATCAGCGAGAAAAACCACTGAGCGCTGCTCTTCGCCGAGGCTCGGATAATCTCGTATGACACCCCTGCCACTACCGGGATCAGCATCACTCTGACCATGAAGTTAAGAAATAGTGAATCAAACTTCACAACCGAAAACGCAACGATCGAAACAAGCATCACGACCATCAGGAAACTGGTTCCGCAACGCGGATGCTGGCGGCGCTTTGTGCGCGCGTTAGCAACTGTCAGCTCTTCGCCGGCTTCCCAGGTATACACGACTTTGTGCTCCGCGCCGTGATACTCAAAGACTCGACGAATATCGCGCAGCAGCGAAAAACTGGTGATCATGATCAGAAAGAACGTCATCCGAATTATGCCGTCTACGAGGTTGAACGCAACCGAAGGCCGAACCGGATGAAGGCCGGAACGAAGCCAGGCCCACCCATCTGCATACCACTTGCCGCTGGCGGAATGGGCGTCGATTGTGCCGCCGCCCAGGTACACGAACAAAATGTTTGTCAGCAAGAGTGGCAGCACGATAAAAAGGAGGACGTTGAAAAACAGGGCAAAGATTATCGAGCCAACCGCGCCGGCTGCCGTACCGCTCTTCTTTGTGGCCGATGAGGGCCTGGCTTCCGCAGTGACGATGCTTGCTGGCGCATATCTGCCGGATACAATACCAGCCTCCGCAGCTTGCAGTTGGACTGCTTCAACTTGCGCATCTTTCCCCGCTTCGTGAAAGACGACGTTCGCGGAAAAGTTCAGCGCTTTTATGCCGAGCACCATTGACTGAATCAGCACGGCGGAACCGCGAAGTACGGGCATTTTGAGCAGCGGGTATTTCTCCGCGAGGACCGGCAGGCGCTCGGCCTTAAACACGATTTGTCCGTCGGGCCGGCGCACCGCAACCGCATACGAATGCGGAGCTCGCATCATCACGCCTTCGATGACCGCCTGCCCGCCGACTATTATTTGGTCGTCTCTCATAACAGCTCTGATTGTTACGCAAAAAAATATTGGTTGCCCGAGTGCCGCCTGGTTCTCGCATTCGGCGGGCTCACTTTTCCGTTCCGGGAAGTGTCAGCGCGCGGAGGCGACCGGTCGGCCCGGCAACCAATATGGGATTGTCGACGAGCTAGGCTTCAGTCTTGCGGCCGTACTTACGATTAAACCGCTCGACCCGGCCGGCTGTGTCGACGAGTTTTTGTTTTCCGGTGAAAAACGGGTGGCAATTCGAGCATATCTCGAGCCGGATCTCCGACTTTGTCGAACGTGTCTCCCATGTCTCACCGCAGGCACAATGCACGGTCGCTTTTACATATTTTGGATGTATATCGGGCTTCACTGTGGTTAGTCACTCCTGTTGCGAATATCTGCGTCGAAGCAACGTTACACGCTAACCGATTGCCCGATGGTGTGTCAAGTTTTAGCAGAAGGCCACGGCGGAAGAAGCAAAGGTGTCATTGCTGCGCGGTTGTGATTTGAGTTCGGGAAGACTATTGCACGTCACATGGTTTCCAATTACAATGACCCAGCACTGACCCCCGACTTGCCCTTACACCTCACACTCTTGGCTACCGCTCTATGTAGCCAACCTCCTCACAGGAAGCTCCGGTGCAAGGAACACTAGGCGAAAAACTTGTTCCAGATCTCATACGCGAGATAGCCAACAAGAACTCAAGCGGATTGCTTAGGCTGTCACGCGGCAAAGCGATCAAAGCGATTTTTTTCGAGTCGGGCGCGCCGACATTCGCTATAAGCAATATCACAAACGAGCAGCTCGATCACAAACTGGTCAAAGAGGCGCTGCTGACCCAGGATCAGATCGAGCAAGCGAAACAGCAGGCCGGGAAGGCTCACCGACTGGGCCCTGCGCTGGTAGAAATGGGCCTGCTCGAAGACGGAAAGATGCGCGAGATGGTTTCGTCGCAGGTGATGAAAATAATCCTTTCGTTGTTTGAATGGACACAAGGCGACTACTCATTTGATGAGCGGATTCGGGCCGCCCACGATGTGACCCTTGGTCTGAGCGCTGCCGACGTCTTGCTGGAAGGTGCGCGTCACGCCGCAAACGATCAACAAATCGCGGACGCACTTGTTCCTCCGGACGGCGTTGTGCTCAGGGTTAGAGCCAGCGGGTCTCGCGGGGACACAGGCAGATTACTTCCACAAGAGAGTTACATCCTTTCACGCATCGAATCCCCAACCGCTGTGAGTGAAGTCGGAGCGTTGAGCGGACTTGGAGAAGCGGATGCCCAGAGAGCCGTCTGTGCGCTGGTTGCATCCGGTTTTCTGAAGCTTCTTGATCGAGAGAAGGAAGAAGAAGACCAGCAAGCCGAGGCCGATGAATCGCTCGAACGTGTGCGAGAGGATGTCTCCCGGCAACTTCACTTTCTCACCTCCGCCGATTATTACGACGCTCTAGGAGTTACTCGGCACGCCACAACGGCTGAGATCAAGGCCGCGTACTATCATCTGGCGAAAAAATATCATCCGGACCGCTATCACCAGCGCGACAGCGGCGAATTGCGGAACAAACTCGAAGCCCTGTTTGCATTGATCACTCATGCATACGACACCCTGGGCCAGCCCGCCACCCGCGCGACTTATGACGGTAGAATCAGAAAGGGTTCGGGCCCGCTTACCAAAGAGCTCCCAAGAACCCCAGCCAACGCCGAGCATACAGCGAACGAGCCGGGCGCGCCTGATGAAGAGGACGCCCCGAGCGGTGAGCTCAGTTCTTCAAACGGACAACCAGACAACACCGGTCCATTACCTCAGACGACGGTCGAATCGACGAGCGTCGCCGTACTGAGTGCAACGACTAAAAACAGTCCTCAGCTACCGCCTGCCCAAATGGCTGAGCATTATTACCAGCAGGGACGTGCGCGTTTTGAAAGAAAGGAATATCACGCGGCGGTCCATCTGCTCCGGGAAGCGATCAAATTAGATCCCAGTCGAGCTCCGTACCACTATCATCTGGGCCTTGCCTTGATTCGCAACCCCAGAACCCGCCGAGACGCCGAGTTGCACCTCTCTAGAGCTGCCGAACTGGAGCCTTACAACGCGCAAATACGCGTCAAGCTTGGTCAGTTGTACAAGGAGGCGGGATTGTCCAAGAAGGCAGAAAACTATTTCCGCGAGGCCCTTCAACTCGATCCCGAGAACCGCGTAGCGAAGCGCGAGATCAGTGATTCCGCTGCAAAGGGAAAGAGCGCGGTGGGGAGCCTCTGGAAATCGGGCACGTTCGCGAAGAGGATCTTCAAAAAATAGTCCGGATCCGGTTGAACGTAAGCTGGGTGCGACCAGTCAACCCGGTGGCGTCACAGACGATCCAACAACCCACCGATTCGCCGAATGCTGCCTATTATCAGCACTGCAATCGGCGGGTACACAAAGGCCCCCAGCAAAGTGCTGAAGCTCATGGCCGCGCCGGGTACGAATTTGCTGACCACATAACCCAGGCCAATCGACACAAGATACCCGCACACGAGGAATATCAACCCCGCTCTCCGGCTGATCGACTTGTCCTTTGGCACTTCCCGCGAGCGAAACACTGACGTTGGCTCATCGGTAACCTCGTAGGTGTAGCGCGAAAGCACAACTGCAAGATTCTTTACAAGATAGACCAGGCCGTAGAGCGCCAGGGCGAGAATCACAACTCTCCCGATCAGCCGCGACTCTTCAATCATTGTCGGTTTTGAAACCATCACGTAGAACGCCGAGAGGAAAAGGGGCACGACCAGAAGAACTGCGTGGGATCGCGCAGCCGTCTCCTGACGCTCGCGCGCCAGCCACTCATCGACGATGCGGTCAAAGTGCCGCTGCATCGCCACGACTTCTGCCTGGCGAGATGCATAGAACGTCCGCTGTGCGTCGACGTACTGTCCTCTGTCGTACGCCGACCGCCGGTGCGGATCGCTCAGCACCTGATACGCATAATTGATTTGCACAAACCGCGCGGCGGAATCGGGAGACGCGGAGACATCCGGATGATACTTCCGCGCGAGTCTTCGATAAGCCGACTTTATTTCGTTCGCGGTCGCGCGAGGCGTGAGTCCGAGCATTCCGTAGAGGTCCGTCATGGCTTTAGCATCGATCCATAGAAGGGGCGCTCTACCTTAAGGGCGCGCTGGCAAAGTTGACGGGTGGCCTTCAGGAAAGAGGGTGGATTCCAGGAGGCGCATACCCGCCGACTGCTCCGACGTTGGGGAGCCACCGGCCCTGTTGACGAGGGTATATTACTACTGGCTTGCCCGGCATTCAATAGGCCGAAGCCGGGCTGTCGTTGAAGCGGTGTTCGCGTGACAGATCGCCACAGCCAGCGCATCGGACGCATCCAGTGGACGGGGCGGTTCTTTCAGCTTTAGCAGCACTCGCACCATTTGCTGTACCTGCTCTTTTTCCGCCCGGCCGTATCCCACAAGAGCTGATTTTATCTCGAGCGGGGAGTACTCAAAAACGGCGATCCCTGCGCGGGCGGCCGTCACCAGCACCACTCCGCGCACCTGGCTGAGCTTGAGCACGCTTTTTACGTTGACCGCGTAGAAGGTCTCTTCGACCGCACAAGCTTGAGGCGTAAGGCGCTGAATAACCTCCTCGAGCTTTTTACTGATGACCAGCAGGCGCTCGGCGAATGGAAGCCTGGATGACGAGCGGATGCCGGCGTATTCGATAAGTTCGTAGCGACGGCCATCGCTCTCGATTACACCGTAGCCTGTTGTTTCACTTCCGGGATCAACCCCCATCACGCGCAATAGATTCTCCTCGCTGGATGCGGTCTACGTTACAACAACGAATGCCTCCAAGGCTCGACTTCTGATATCGAAGCGCAGGCTTGCAATTCTGGCTACGTTCGACCGGCTGCTTCCATCTCTTCGGCTGGTATGTCGAAGTTGGCGGCCACGTTTGAAACATCGTCGTTGTCTTCGAGCGCTTCCATCAATCGCAGAACTTGCTGGGCGGTTGACCCGGTAACCTGGACCGAGTTAGTCGGGCGCATCAAGACGTCGGATGAGATAGGCTCTATGCTTGCCGCCTTGACCGCGTCGAGCACCGCATTGAAGTCTTCGGGCGAGGTGATCATCTCCCAGGTTTCGTCATCGCCGGCAACATCCTCGGCGCCCGCTTCAAGCGCGAGTTCCATGATCTTCTCTTCGTTGGCTACGCTCTTGTCGATGATGATCATACCCTTCTTTTGAAACATCCAACCAACCGATCCCGACTCACCCAGGTTACCGCCATGCTTCGAGAAGATATGCCGGACTTCGGCGACGGTGCGAGTGCGATTATCGGTTTGGCATCCGACGAAGACCGCCACACCACCGGGCCCGTAGCCCTCGTAGGTGATGTCTTCAATCGCAGCGCCGGCGATTTCACCGGTGCCGCGTTTGATTGCGTTCATCATCGTATCCTTGGGCATGTTGAGTCCCTTAGCATCATCCATGGCTTTTCGAAGGCGCGGGTTGCCGGTAGGATCGCCCCCGCCTCGCGCTGCGACGGTTAGTTCCTTGATAAGCTTCGAGAAGGCCTTTCCGCGCTTAGCATCAATTGCTCCCTTTTTATGTTTAATCGAATGCCATTTTGAATGTCCCGACATTGGACTTACCTCCCGAGCGCCTCGAGAACGCGGCGGGCGCTGATATTGGAAACCTGAATAACCTTATCGCGTGAGGACTCTCCGGATATGATCTCGACCGATGTTGCACTCACCTTGAGCAGCTTTGCAAGGAAGCGTTTGCATTCGTCGTTGGCTTTTCCGTCGACCGGGGGCGCTGCGACTCTCAGCTTCAGGGCGCCGGCGTGCTCGCCCGTGATCTCAGTACGCGACGCTCGCGGTTGAACGCGGACCTTGATGCTAATGCCTTCCTGGTTTTCTTTGATCTCGATCACCCGCTTGACTCATCCTGCTACAAGACGCGCAATGACCGGCGTAAGGATCTGGACGATGAACATAGCCACCAGCGGCGAAAAGTCAAACATCCCGGCCACGAAAAAGCGGCGAAGCGGCTTGAGCAGCGGTTCTGTAATCACGAACAGAAAGCGAAAAAAGCTGTTGCGGTAACTGACGCCGAATAACGGTAAGAAGAATCGCAGGAAAATCGCCACCACGTAAAGAGAACCAAGCAGAATGATCGTGGTGCTCAATAAGAACCTCGGAGTCATCAAACCAAGCAGGGCGGCCGCGCCCACGCTAATCAAGAGGCTTCCGAACTGGCCGATCACCCCGGATATGAACAGTCCAGTGACTAGAATCATTACACCCATCAGCAGCGGGATGAGATCGTATCGCGTAATCCGTCCCGCGAACTGGTGCCTCATCGGGCGGACCATTGGTTCGGTCAAACGTGTAAGGTTGTAGCTCACGCGTCCGAAAGGATTGGTCCCCGCCCAGTTCAGCAGCACGCGCAAGAAAAGCAGCGCCGCGACTGCCACCGTTACCCACCAGATAAGCGAGCTCAACCATCCCAGCAGCAAAGCAAGTAATTCCAAGTGTCCCTCGTTCTACCGCGCTATCTGGCGCCGAAAATCGCAGTGCCGACTCGCACCATCGTTGCACCTTCCTCAATGGCTACCTCAAAGTCGTTACTCATCCCCATCGACAGCTCGGTAAGTTTGCTCTCAAGCGGACGGTTGCAGTTCAAGCCGTCCAGTATTTCGCGCAATCTTCGAAAGTAGGGCCGCGCGTCTTCAGGCGAATCGAAAAA
>JBASRM010000707.1:0-16913 GCA_049273835.1 Blastocatellia bacterium
TCGGTGCACATCGCCGAGGGGCGCTACTTCACTGACAGCGAGAACCAACACCGGGCGGACGTGTGCGTGATCGGCGCGGACATCGCCGACAAGTTTTTCCCACACGTGCAGCCGCTCGAGAAGCAGATACTTGTGAACGACAAGCCCTTCACTGTGATCGGCGTCATCCAGAAGCGAGACAGCTTCTTCATGGACGACAACGACGGCGGCAATCAAAACCGCGCTGTCTACGTCCCTTATGAATCGATGAGAAAGATGTTCCCCGCCGAGAAGGACCACTTCGTGATGGCCCAGGCCGTGGAAGGCAAGCTGAGTCAAGCCGAGGACGAAATACGATCTCTGCTGCGCCGCCGCCGCGGAGTGGCTTACGATGCGAAGGACAACTTCGGCCTCTCGACTCCGGATGCGATTACCGAGCAGTTCCATCAGATCACCGGCGGCATTGCAATTCTGATGTTTGCAATCTCGAGCGTAGGCCTGTTGATCGGCGGCATAGGCGTGATGAACATTATGCTGGTCTCGGTCACCGAGCGAACTAAAGAGATCGGTGTGCGGAAAGCAATTGGAGCTCGGCGCCGTGACATTTTGCGTCAATTCTTGATTGAAGCTATCTCACTGACCGGTTCCGGGGGCTTGCTTGGAATAGGGATCGGTTGGGGATTGAGCATGCTGGTGAACTTGATCCTGCCGGTGCACGTTCCCGCGTGGGCCCCGATTGCCGGGATAACGGTGTCCTGCGGGATCGGATTGGTGTTCGGGATGTGGCCCGCAATGAAGGCCGCGCGATTGGACCCGATAGATGCGCTGAGGTATGAGTAACACCCAAAAAAAGCGCTCTCGCGGGCGTTAGGGACATTGCCCAGGGCTTGAAACCCCTCCACTCCACTTGTTTCGGTGTGCAATTAATAGACACTTCGTTCGGGCGATACTCGTAGTTGGCGCGATGATGTCCTCGCAACCTGCTCCACCACCGGACAGATTTACTTCCTTGCATTTGTAGTTTCGCCCCGTCCCCGCCAACGGGGAGAAAAGACCGCTTGACTCAAAGCGACCTTCCAAGATCGCTTCCAACCGAGATAGCTCGCTGGCGCGGCAGAGGTACCTTTGCCCTCTCCGATTCACACTGTCGGCCGGGAGGGGCTCGTATGACGTTGTACTACCGACTGCCGAGAGCGTCTCCTCCAACGCGGAGAATTCCTCAGGATCAAAAGTGTAAGCATCCATTTGAAGATCGCCGGATTCAAGGATTTGTGTCCGAATCAGCATTTGCTGTCTCTCCTTCGCTTGGCAGTCAATGCCTCGCGTGCGAATGAAATCAACGGCCGTGGTGACTGTTCCACAAGACACCGCCGAGAACACAAACTAAATGATCATGTCGCCAGAATTCAGTTGCTTAGCTTCGATTGCCTGCTTTGCTTGCCTATATTGTCAGCTTTATCGAGGTCTTTTTGCCATCCGTTTGGATGACTTCGCAGATGTCCTCCGTGATCTGTTTGTGCGTGGTTTCGTCTCCGATACTTTCTTGAGATCATCTTCGTATGGTATTGCCCAGTATTCCGAGCGAAGGTTGCGTCCGCCCTCCACTGTTCGTCGCGCCGCAGCATACATTATCTGTGGTCCGTAAGGAGCCCAACGTCCAGCTACCAAGACGCGACCGGTCTCAAATTTGTCAACATTCCATCGCCGTGAGTTCTTCTAAGCAGCTCAAAGATTCCCTAAGCCTACTCCTGAACTTGGATCCACTTGTCCACGTTCCCGTGAGGGCCACGATCGCCGGCGTGACGGTTTCGCCTGTGATTAAGGCTTCTCGTTTGATCAAATTGGCGCGCTCAGCTACGAATAAACAGTTCCATACCGGCTGGAGGTTTCTTAAGCTAGCATTAATCGCCTTCCCTTAGGCTCTGGAATGCTATCTCCAAATTCTTTCGCCGTATCGATCCATAGTTCAATTGCGTGATTCACATTCTTCAATGCCTTTTCCGGCGTAGTGCCGTGAGCCATACATCCGGGGAGTTCAGGAACTTCAGCGACGAATACCTTGTCCTCATTGCTCCAGTAAAGAATGATTTCGTATTTCTGCATTATTCCTCCTCTCCGAGATGATACTTTAGAATGACAGCTCTAACTTGCCGTACCTGATACACCTTCGCGTTGCTGCCTTCCCGTTGCAAGTTTATTCTCTCTTCGACCCCCGCCTTTCTGAATAAGTGATGACTACCACGAATCCGCTCTTCAAAGCCTAGTCGCGGCAATAACCGACACAGGTCATCGAACCGAATGTTGGAGTCTGATGTGCCTCTTAGTATCTCAAGTAAAAGCTTATCGTACTTGCCCACGCAAAGGTCATAGTACAACGGTGCAATCCGTTGCGTCTAACGGGCACAGTCCTTTTAACTTAGCCAACAAGGCTCTTCGTTGTTCATTCGCTCGTTGATTCTTCGACGAGCAATCTCTTGAGCTGATCAATACACCCAACGTGAGCGGACTCCCTCGCTCGCGTCACGAACCCGGTCATGTTCGCGACCGCGAAGCTGATGCCGTTAAGGTTTCGCTCTCGCGGCACGCCAGGTATGTCACGCGGATAAGCCGACGCCACAAAAATGAGATCACCATCGACGACTTTCACCAGGTAGCGATCGCGCGGACAGTCCCAATCCACCGCCACGCCGATCACGGATGACAGACAGCCCGGCAACGAGAGCCGGCCATTCATCTCGCGTGCCGCGACGACAACAATTCCCTTCGCTGACGCCCGATGGACCGCCTTCTCGATAATATCGCGATGCTCTAGGTTGGCCGTGCCGAGACTGAGATTGATCACGCTCATTTGATTCGCAACGCACCAGTTGATTGCTTTTATGATCGACTCAATGTTCGTCGTTAGCGCGCGATCAAACACCTTGACGGCATGCAGCAGCGCGTCGGGGGCCTTCTCGCGTATCGCGCCCGCGACCGCGGTGCCGTGGCCAATGTAGTCCAGAAAGTCGTTGGAGGAGTCGGCTTCGCCCGAGAATATTCTGATTCCACCTTCTACGCCTCCTACGTGAGGGTGAGCCGGGTTGACGCCGCTGTCGATGATCGCGACCTTGACTGCTCTTCCTGTAAATCCCGCGAACTGCGGTTGCCATACCAGCATCGCTTACCCACAACGTTAAAGGCCACGAACGGCACTTAAGAGAACAACGAAGCCAGCGCCTTTCCGGTGGCTAGCAACTCATCGGGCCTTCCCATCTCGATCACCCTTCCGTCATCGATCACGATCACCAGGTCGGCGCGTTCAATCAACGAAAGCCGATGCGATATCACAATGGTCGTCCGACCTCTCATCAACTCCCCAAGTTCGGCCGCGATCATCTGCTCGGTAATCGGGTCCACTGATGCGGTTGGCTCATCGAGAACCAACACCGCAGGGTCCCTGAGAAGCGCGCGTGCTAAGGCTATTCTCTGGCGTTCGCCGGCCGAGAGCGCCTGCCCGCGCTCGCCAACCTGGGTGTCATAGCCCTCCGGCAAAGTACGAACGAACGCATCGATCGAAGCAGCCGTCGCAGCGCGTGCGATCTCTTCCCGGGTAGCCTCCGGGCGGCCGTACCCTATGTTCTCAGCTATGGTCGCGTTGAACAGAAACGCCGTTTGCTCGACCAGGACAACCTCTCTGCGCAAGTCGGTGAGCCTGACCTCGCGCAAATCAACCCCGTCCATCCTCACCACGCCTGATTGCGGATCGTAAAACCTAAGCAACAGATCGGCGATCGTCGATTTTCCGACTCCGCTTGATCCGGCAATGGCACAAAGTGAGCCCGCGGGAATCTTGAAACTGACTGCGTCGAGCACGACAGTGTCGCGGTCGTATTTGAGCGTGACGTTTTCGAACTCAATGTCTCCGAGGACATGATTGAGCTCCACGGCATCAGGCGCTTCATTTACTTCGACAGGCGTCTCCAGTATCTCGAACACGCGATTCAACGACACCCGGGCGGTCGCCACGCTTGTGTACAGTCCCATCAAGTTCTGCACCGGTGCAAGCAGCCGCATGTGATAAGCCATAAAGGCCACCAGGGCGCCCACCGTCATCACTCCATCGATCACCAGCTTGCCGCCGTATAGAAAGACCAGCGCCGTGCTGAGAGTGAGAACCGTGCCCGGAAGCGCGCTGGCAAAGTACGAGACCATCTGCATCGATAGCAACGCATCGACAAAGCCCCGGTTCTTTTCCCGGAATCTGGCGACTTCGTCTTCCTGAGTGTTCGAGGTCACAACCAGCCGCATCCCCATCAAACTCTCTATCAAAAAGCTCCCGATGTCGGCGCTTCGCTCGCGCATCCCTCTCACTCTGTCTGTGAGCTTTTTGCGATAGTGCTTTAACGAAATCACCGAGACCGGAATCAACAGGATGCTCACGAAGAACAGCTTCGCATTCAGGAGGAGCATGATCGTCACGCTGCCGATCAGGAAAATGGCGTTGCTGACGGCTGCAAGCAGCGTGTCGGCCGCCACACGCTGCACTTCGCTGATGTCGTTGTTCAAGCGAGAGACGATCTCACCGAGTTTGGTGCGCGTGTAGAATCGGGGCGACAACCTCTGCAAATGCCTGTAAACCGCAAGCCGCATGTCGAACAAGACTGCCGCCGACACCGCAACATATCGATAGCTGCTCGCAATGTTGAGAGCGAACCCGAGCACCGTGACGACAACCATCAATACCGCCACGGTTATGAGAGCCTTCATGTTGCGGCGAAGCAATGCTTCGTCAATTAGCAGCTTGGTTATGTATGGCTGTGCAAGCCCGAGCAGAGTGGAGACGAGGCTTAAGACAAGAACCAGCGACAGCCTGCGCCAGTAGGGAATAACGTAAGCAAAGATTCGTTTATAGTCGTCCTTCACTTGCTGACTAACGTAACGCAGATTCACACTGATCAGCGCCAATCTGCAAACCCGAAGGCAGCGACGATCAGCGGTGCATTCAAAACGACTGAGGCGCCCTTACGAGTAGCAATCAACGCTGATCTTCGCTGACTAACGTAACGCAGATTCACGCTGATCAGCGCCAATCAGCGAACCCGAAGGCAGCGAAGATCAGCGGTGTATTCAAAACGACTGAGTATTGAAGTGCTCGCTGTAAAATTGTTTCGCGCAAAGAGGCAAAACGTCACTGCTCAACCTTGTAGTAGCACATATACCCGGAGTCACAGTGAGCACGATCGCCACGCAACGACTTGGCCCGCTCGATCACCACGAGCTTCTCTGATCCCGCCCGCACCTGATCTACGATCGCCCGCACCATCCTAACGCTGGCCAGCTTCTTGAACGGTGATGCCTCCCGTCCTACGATCTTCAGCGATGCAACTCCGATTCGCTTGAAGTCGTGTATCGCACACAACCCGCAAGGCCCGTACGGCAGACCGTTCGGCGTCGTACCGCACCCGTTGCCGTTCACATACCAGATCCATTCGCGATAGTCTGTCAGATTTCTGCGAAGCCGCGCGTTCTGCCTACCCGTAAGCTCCCGCCCGCCACTCCGTTCGAACTCGGTGTCCATCTCGGAAAGATTCGTGCAGAATGCGCCAACCGTATGATGATGAGTGGTCGAGCAAAACCCCTCCTCAAACGCACACCCGTCGTTGAGCATGAATACTTCGATTTCGACTTGATCGCGTGTGGCATTTACGATTCTCTCGATCTCGAGAATGGTCAGACTGCGCGGCAGGATGATCCTGCTCGGTCCAAATTGAAGCAGAAATCGAATCGCTTCGGTGTTCAAGGTCGCGGCAACCGAGCTGACGTGAAGCGCGGCGTTCAACTTGGCCCTGGAGAGCTGCATCAGCAGATTGATATCGGTCACGATGAGCGCGTCAACTCCCGCCTCGCCGTCCAGTTTTCGGGCGAGCTCAATGACCCACCGAAGTTGTTCGGCTGTGTAGTAAGGCGCGTTTAACGTGAGAAAAACCGGTATTCCCAGTTGGTGCGCACCGTCTACGAGCCGTTTCATCTCCGCAAGCGTCTCAAGGCTTCCGCCCTTCGGGCTGCGCCGGTTTAGCCAGACTGCGCCGGTATAGCGGTCGAGCCACTCGCGCGGAACGATTCCGCAATAAAACTCCTCGGCGCCGCTTGCAGCCAGCATCTCGAGCTCATCGTAAGCACTGATCGGGGCCAGAACTTTCATCTCTTCAAGCACGCTCCCATGTCATCGGTAATCTCGGCTGAAAAACAATTCGTTCAATCAGACCCGAACGAGCCTGCTCGAACAGGCTACGCAGCATCGTTTCAGTGTGAACGTAGAAATAACTGTTGCCCTTCAGATAGAATTTTTGATCCCTGTTTCCGAAAGGCGTGTTGGTGTAGCTGTACTCGAGCAGATGCGTCTGACATTCGTGGTGGCAACTCGCACCGGGCTGAAACTTTTCACGCTTCTGATAGTGAATCCCGGCAGCCATACAGATGCGGCTGGTGCTGATAAAGCCAAACGGCACATAGGCGCTCGCCTTCATTCCATCCTCCGCGAAGCTGAGATCGACGCCCTGCGGCAGATTATCAAGCTCCACCGAATCAACTCCCATCTCGGACAGGAATTGAGTGTAACTCGGGCAGTCGAGATTCGAGCGACGCAGCGAAACAAGAGCGGGACCCGGCGCGTCGGTTGTCGCATAGACGCCGGTGACGCGCGGGTCGCGCAAGGACTTGTTCATAAGCCGGCCCTGCACCGGAATCAATCCGGCGAATTCGCGTCGCAGAAGGTTGAGCACGCCCCAGTCGTTAAAGACAACCTCGCACCCGTCTGGTTCTTCGTTCAACAATTCAAAAAGTGGCCGCAACGCTTCGATACCGGCGTCGCTGACATATGGCGTGATGAATGTAAGAGGCAGGCCGTGGTCACGAACCCGACTCATCACCTCTTCAAGCCGTTGAGCGGAAGGAATGAGGTGCTCACAGAATTCATTTCCGTAAACGCAACGAGAAAAACTGATCACACCGAAATACTCGGCGATCAAGCTCCGGGTCAGATCTACGAGAGGCTCGAGCATCGAACCGGCGTTAAGGTTTGCGGCCTCCCGAACGACCAGTTCGCGCCCGACTTCAGCCGGACTGCTGACGTGAATGCTCCATTCCATCTTAGGTTGAACGAGAGGATCTGGCGCGACCAGGTTCGTAGTACGCCATCCTCGAATTATTAGATTTGCGTTTTTCGCGTTGCCATTAAGTCCGTGATCTCAGCACCAGCAACTGCGTGATAGCGTCGCCCTGTAGATTGATGGTCTTTTCGAGCTTCAGCGTATCGGCGTCGTATATCTCTATCGTGGCGCCGGCTCCATAGATATAAAGCTTCTTGCCGTCCCCGCTGACGGCAAAGTTGAAGCGCGACCGGCTCTCGAATTCGAGCTTCTTTATCACCTTACGAGCAACGACATCGAATACCCAGAACTCGGTCCGGCGATTGCCGCCCTGTCCGCTAAAGGTTACTGTGTATCCTTTTTTACGGTCTGGTGTCAGTAAAAATCTGTTCATCGGCGCTGAAGGGCCGATCGGAGTAAAATCCACGCTCTTGGTAGCAAGGTTGATCCTGGCAATGCCGAATATGGACCTGCGCACCACGGGATCTGTGGCATTGAATACCGATGTGACGAACCCTGGTTCTTCATTGGGGTCGTCGTCGCCCCTGAAGACAATTGGGAATAGACCCGGGTGCAGAGGCTTCGATAGCTCGATCTTGTCTACCTGTTTGAAGTTGCTCAAGTCGAAAATCAGAATGTCCTCCTTGAACACATACAACAACTTTCCGTCGGGCGAGACTTTATATCCCGCGAGAAAACCGAACCCCTGATCGTATTCTTTTGGAAAATCGTAGGTCTTCACGATTTTCTTCTGTTCGAGATCGACCACGGCAAACTTGGCTTTCTCAATCTTGAAGCGGTCCACTTCTTTTACGGCTACCCGAAGCGTGGTGTAAATGTACTTACCTTGAGGATCGGGAGCCGCGCCCATCGGGTAGACCCGCCTGTTGCCCTCGTTTAGATCGAAGTGGCTGGTGACCTTGCGCGTGGCCAGATCAACAACCTCAATCGCCATCTTGGTCGTCAGCACAAACAGCTTTTTCTTGTCCTGTGACAGAACAAACTGAAAGGGTGCGCCGGTCTCGAGCCGAATCTCATCGATCACCTGCTGTTGAGCATCATCGATGACGAGAATCTTGTCCGGCCACGTCCCCAGATACATGAGCGCGCCATTTGTTTGTTTGACTTGCTGCCCGTAGGCGGTAGTGCTGATGAGCAGCAAAGCGGCTGCAAGAGAGAGTATGTGTCGCATTCGGAACCTCACGGACCTGCAGGGCATCGCTCCGTCGGCGCCCCCCTTGTTGCGATACGCGTCGGTGGAAAGACGCACGACAGTCGCTTCACGGAAACACCAGATCGATATTGCGCCAATCCTTTGTGGCGCTCGCGCACTTGCTGGTCCAATCCGGATAGTTGTTGAAGTGGTCGGGAACCTGGGCCGGCCAGAAGCACGTGATATAGCAATCGTAAAGATCGCGTTCGACGGGCTGGCAGAGCCCGGCGGTCCCACCCGCGGAATCCGTTTCCCATCCCGGCGAGAACACGAGCGAACAACCTAGCGGATAGTGCGGCCTTTGCGGAGGAGGCTGTTGTTGCAAGGCGTGAACGTCGCCGTATTCGGACGCAATAAACTCCTCCACCCGTCGCGCCTTCCGGTTGACGGCTTTCAGGTGTTTCATAACGCTTTCCTTTCGTCGAAGCGATCGAGATACTTCGGATTGCGAGCGGCAATCTCTCCGTAGATACGCAAACAAACATCGGTCCAACCGCGGATCCAATCACAGTAGTGCAGGTTCGCGTGTGAGGTGTCGCCGTAGCGAACAAAAGCTTCGTGATAACAACCACCGGAACAAACCGGTCTCGCCCAACAAGTATGGCAATCGTACTTGGTGTTGATGTGCGCGCGATCGAGATGGGCAGCCTGCGCTTGACGATCGATACCGGTGTCGATGTGCCCGAGTTTCCCGGCAGGCGAATCGACGAAGCGATGACACAGCCCAATGTCACCCGAAGGCGATACGCCGAGCAGCCCGAGCCCGGCGCCGCAAGGATAAGCTTTGCTCACTCCCTGGTGCAGTTCCTGAAGCGTGTCGCTGACGTTCGAGAAACCATGGTGTTTGTCCTGAAGGGCGTGATCCCTGTACTCATTCGCAAGCTCCGTGAACTGGTCAAGAACGTGATCAAGCCCGCGGTCTCCGATCGCGTACAATCTGACCGGCGAGGTAGTGACCGGGGCGAACCCCACTTCGTCAAACCCCATCTCTTCGGTGAGATGACGATAAATCGACTTCACATCGACCACCTGGGCGGTCAACGTCACCCGCGCGCCAATCGGCCGCGAGCGATGAACCTTGATTAGCTCCTTAATCTTCGGCGCGATGACCTCATAGCTTCCCTTCCCGTTGTGAAAGACTCGGAAGCGATCGTTTGACTCCTTCGGCCCATCGATGCTGACCGTGACACCAACGTTGTTGTCCGCCAAAAAGTTGATGATTTCCTCATTCAGCATCGTCGCGTTGGTGGTCATGCTGAAGTCGATGTACTTGCCCAGCTCAGCGGCGCGCCCGCGCGCATACTCGATTGTGGATTTCACAACCTTGAAGTTGAGCAGGGTTTCGCCGCCAAAAAAGGTCAGATGAACAGCGCGCCGCCCGGGCGATTGGTCGAGCAAAAAATCAACGGTGCCGCGAGCGGTCTCCTCGCTCATGAACTTCGTCTTGCCCTCGGGCGTTGCGATGCGGTCCTCGCCGTATTCGTAGCAATAGGAACAGCTCAGATTACACTGGTTAGTCACATTCATTACAACCGTTTGAAGGGGAAACGGTTGTTGAGGCGCTTGCAGCGGCGGCTCGGGAAAACCGTCGCCGAACACGACTGCGTGCGACTGGTGAAGCTCTTCCAGTGTCTCCTCGATACTGGAGCGCGGGTATCCCCGCGCAAGAAGCTCGCCGACGATCTGGTCGCCGCTCAGCTCACGGCCGTCGAGGAGATCGAGCAACGCGCTCGATAGATCTTCAAGGGCAAAGATCGCGGCGCTGGGCACCAGATAAAGGTAGTTCTGCCCTCCGCCTTCGAACGCGTGAAACTCGCCCTGTCGGTAAGCGCTCATCGAGAAACCTCCGGTTGGTCCCACTTCACATAGAGCGGGACGGTGACCACCAGATATGAACGGGCCTTCAACGGCGTCGCGTCCGCGGGTGCATCTTTCGGTTTGTAGGTGGCTATCACCCATATGTCGCCGTAATTGTTCACCCCTTTGCGGCGTTTTGGATTCGGTCCGTCCGCCGCGGGCGTGAACAAACCATTCGCACCCAGCACGCCAACGTAATCTTTGTCATCGTCATCGAACGTCGCGGGAAACTCGTCAACAGACCATTCGACATCCACCAATCCAAGGCTCACGTCATCGGGCGTCTGCGGTTTCCCGTCCGGGCCGCGATTGTAAGCCGCTGCTTCGAACTGCTGAAACTGTTTTGGAAACTTTTCGCCGCCTACCCGAGCCATGCCCGCATCAGGAACGATCTTGATGTAATCCACTTTATCGAAGACCGCGATCGCGCGGGGCGCAAAGTGGCGGCGAAGCGAAATATCCCGGTAGCCGTTCGCTGCTCCCTCCGCAACGTCCACCTCGACGGTTACGTCGTCGCTCCTTGCGCCTACAACTCGCGTTACTTTAATCCCCGGACCAAAGTCGATCTCCTCGGGTTTGATATCGGTTGGAAGATTCGAGCCGTAGACGTGAACCTGCACAGCCGCGGACGGTGACTTAAGCCCTTTTCGATCTACAGCCGCGATGAGCGGCTCGGCTCCTATTCTTCGCAGGGTAACGTCGATGCCAAACTCATCGTATGAGCCCCAAAACCAGCGTCCCTCCATTGTCGACCAGTCGCGCGAAACCAGCATTGCCTCTCGGTTCTCACTCGGCTCCTTGCCGTCTACTGAATTGGATCGCCCGCGCCAGCTGTAGCCGGTGTACACGATACCGCGCCCGGCTCGGGTGACGGCCGATCCGTCTTTGACATAACGCAGCTTGATTCCGGTTTTAAACTCATCTTCGACCGACGTCGGTTCAATCATCATCTCGCCGTAAATCGGTCCGCGGCCTGTTTGGTGACCGGTGATCAGCCAGCGCCCCTGCAGTTTTGGAGGCCGGAGATTGGCGCGCCAGGCCCCCCACTCAGGCGTGGTCAGCGGGTAGTTCTTTGTCAGATAATCGAGCGATTTATCGACCGGGTGGCGCTGGTCCGGATCAGTCGGAGGCGGCGCGCCCTGAGGTTGCGGGAAGCGATAAAAGCCTTGAAACGAGACGACCGGAAAGAGTCCGACGTGCATGTTCCCCAACAGCTCCCACTCTTCTTTCGAGCGACGCTGCGATAGGACCCGCCCAAGGCTGTGGCATATGACACACGTAGCGCGCAGGCTCTCATCGGGCAGCTTCTCATCGATAACGCGCTTTTCGGCTTCGTAGAAGGCGGGTCTGGCTTCCTCGGGCGCGAGACCGTGATTGTTGCTCAGGTACTTGACGATCTGTTTGGCCTCGTCGGGAGTAATCGTCAGCCCGTTGAGCCTGATCATACGTTTTATGACCTGCTGCCATCCTTCAGGAGTTGTGCGCTCGAAGGAGATGCGGGTGAGATTTCCCTTCTCGTCTTTCTTATGACAGGCGGAGCATCGGTCGATCACAAGTTGGTTCTTGACCGGAATGCCCTCCTCAGCGGTTTCTTTCGATTTGTCATCAGCCGCGGGGGTCTGCGCCTGCGCGGGTTGAGCCTGCGCGGGTTGAGCTTGTGATTGAGAGCTTGATTTGGCGGTCAGAGTGATGACAAGTGGCGTGAGCAGAAACGTCGCTAGAACAATTCGCTTTATTGCCTTCATAGGCGACCTCGGTAACGATCACTTGAACGCTCGAGGCCTTCTGACCTCTGAGCCAGCCGGGAAGAGTCAAGAGCGATGGGCACACCGAAGAGGGAGCCGTTCAATTGGAATCTGGGGCTCGCTCAGCAGCATGATGTTGATGAGTTGGCTCGAAGTCAAACTAGTTTTTGTTTATGAGGGCGATGAGCCCGCTCACCGGGTGAAAGCGTGTACCCAGGGCAAGCCTGCGCCGCCCTGGGTTGGCGCGCGGCGTCGCCAACGCACACTTGAGAATCTAGGACCGATGTTCGCGAAGCTCTTCAAGCGCGCGTTGCACAAACGGTCGAGCCATCTGTTTGCGCCAACCCATTACGAAGTCTGTGTTGTCGAGCGGCCGAGCCTTGATGAAGCACGCTTCGGCAGCGGCATTGATCCTTTCCCGGTCGAGAGTGTGGCCGACGAGGACTTCGCGAGCCTCGGGCACTTCGATCGGCAAAGGCGCGACTCCTCCCAAGATCAGCCTAGCATCCCGAACCGTCCCGTCGGGCGCAACGTCGATCGCGGCCGCTACTCCAAGAACTGGAAAATCGAATGAACCGCGGCGCCGCAGCTTTTTGTAGACCGCCCGAACGCCGTTTCTTTTCGGCAGATGAATCTCGGTGAGAAGCTCGTCAGGACGTTTGTGAAGATATTGAATGCCGTCGTCATTATAAAGACCAGCCGCGTCGAGCATTCGTTCACCGTCGCCGGATACAAGCTTGACCTTGGCACCCAGAGCAACCATCAAGGGCGCCAGGTCGGATGATTGAACAGCCCAGCATTTGGGACTCGAAGGTGCCACCCAACAGATGTCGCCGTCCTTCTTCAAGCAGAAGTTGATGCCCTTGCGCCACTCGTAGTTCTGATCGTAGTAGTTACATCTCGTGTCCAGCAGCAGATTGCCGCCAATCGTACCCATGTTGCGAAGGATCGGGGTTGAAATGAGACGCGCGGCGTCGGCGACGACTCGATAGTCGCGATTGATGACAGGGTGCTCGCAAATTTCGGTCAACGAAACCGATGAACCGATGACCATTCCGACAGCGGCGTCGCCTCGAATTTCGTGGAGTTCCCGCAAACGCGTCACCGAAATGACAGTCTTAGGCGTCTGCTGCCGGCGCTTCATGTTCGGGTACAGATCGGTACCACCGGCGACGAACGATGCTTCAAGACCGGCATCGCCGATCATCTTGACCGCGTCCGAAACTATCTTCGGCACGCGGTAGGTGAACTTTGGGAGTCGCATCATTTCTTCTCTTCCCTCTCCTCATCGGCCGGTGATCTTATCGTAGACAACGGATAGCTTCAGACGACAGTCAATCGAACTCAGATGGAGTCCGTCTGCCAGGGTCATTGATTCCGATAACAGCTCGCTAGCACCTACCATGGCTACGATTTCGCCATCGATGTATTCACTCTTGTACTGAGCGGCCCGCTCCATTGCGAGATATTGCTCAATTGTGAATCGCTCAACCGGGTTCGAGACCATGCATTACCCCCTACTCCCTCGAATGCACAGCCACTCGGGGGATTTCCTTTCCGTCGCCGCCCTCAGCAGGAGTTGGTACTCTTATCGGCTCAGGCCAGACGACAACAGGAAACACCTTCGGACCTACGCGGCCTTCTTTCCCTTGCGCCTTCGCGCGAATGGCCGCCAACACTTTCTCGGGCGTTGCCGGAACTTCGTCGATTCGCACACCCACCGCGTCGTGGATCGCATTCACCACCGCGGGCGGGACAGGCAGCAGTGGACCTTGCCCGACTTCCTTTGCCCCGAATGGCCCATTGGGATCCGGGCCCTGGATCAAAATCGTCTTTACATCACACATTTCGAGTGTGGTTGGGCTCTTGTACTCGAGCATCGACGGAAACTTATGCACGACATTTCGATTCCCTCGATAAGCCATCTCTTCCATCAGCACTTCGCCAAGGCCCATATAAACGCTGCCTTCGACCTGGCCCATCACCAGCGCAGGGTTGATCGACTGGCCGATGTCATGAGCGATCCATACTCGATCGACTACGACGATTCCGGTTTCTGAATCGACGTTCACCTCGGCGACCGCGGCCGAATAGCTGTAGGCCGGCGAGGGCCCCACACCGGCGCCCTTGTATTTGCCCGGCGAGCGCGGCGGCGTGTACGAGCCTACGGTCCCGATCGTGCCGAACCTCGATTCCGCAAGCTGCACGGCTTCGGCGAAGGTCATTCCTCGCTCCGCGTCTTCCACGTCGAACACTCGGCGATCCGAGAATGAGATGCATTCGGTCGGAGCGTCGAGTTTTTCGGCGACTGCTTTGGCCAACAACTCGCGAGCCCGTTCGGCCGCCTGCAGGGCCGCTTGTCCTGTCATCAAAGTCACACGGCTCGAATAGCTGCCCAGGTCAACCGGGGTCAGATCGGTATCGCCGGTCACCACTCGGATGTCAAACGGATCTATCCCCAAAACTTCGGCTACGATGTAAGCAAGGATCGAATCAGATCCCTGACCAATATCGATCGAACCGCACATCACGCAGACGCCGCCCTGGCGGTCCAATCGAAGCTGCACCCCCGAATGCGGCATGTTGTTCCAGTAGATCGGGAGCCCCGCCCCGCAGAGGTAGGAGCTGCACGCGAACCCGACGCCCCGCCCATCCGCCAGCTTGTTGAACTTGTTCTTCCAGTCCGAGGCCTCGACTACTTTGTCAATGCACTCGCCCAGACCGATGCTTCCGACTCGAAGATAATTGGCGGTGATAGTGTTTGGTTGGACCAGGTGCCGGCGGCGGATCTCAACCGGATCGAGGCCGAGCTGTTCGGCTATCTTATCGATCTGGACTTCGAGCGCGAACCTCGGTTGTGGCGTGCCATGCCCGCGCTTCGGTCCGCAAGGCGGCTTATTTGTAAACACGCGTGCGCCTTCGAATTTGTAGCGCGGGATGTCGTAGGTCACGGTTTGAAGTGCGCCGGTGTAAAAAGTGCTGGCGACGCCGTAGCTCCCGTATGCGCCGCCGTCCAGCAACGACCTGAAGTGCATGGCCGTGATTGCGCCGTCCTTCTTAACTCCGGTTTTCACCGACATCAAAACGGGGTGACGGCCTCGATGACAGTAAAATACTTCTTCTCGAGTGAGTGTGATCTTGACCGGCCGTCCGGTGATCATAGCCAGTCTGGCTACGGCGATCTCGTGATTAAACGGATCGCTCTTGCCGCCGAATCCTCCGCCGTTCGGCGTAGCGATCACCCGAATATGACTTGCCGGCATCTCCAGCACCTTCGCGAGGGCACGATGCACGTAATGTGGCGTTTGAGTCGCGCTCCAAAGCGTGAGCTTCTCATCGTGATCGAACACCGCGATCGCCGAGTGCTGCTCGAGCGGCAGATGGGTGTTGCCTTCGTAGAAGAACACATCTTCGCGGACGAGATCTGCCTCGGCGAATCCCGCTTCGGTATCGCCGAATTCAAGAGAGACCTTCTTGTGAACATTGCCGCCATCACCGTAATCGTGGATCCGCGGATGTTCCGTCGTCAGCGCCGATTCAATCGAAGATACAGATTCGAGGCGTTCATATTCGACGTCGATCAAGTCCATCGCGTCGAAGGCGATGTCTTCGTCGAGGGCGGCGATTGCAGCCACGGGATCGCCAATGAACCGGACCTTATTGATGCACAGCGTGTGTTCGTCCTGGCTGACTGGAAGGATGCCGTATGGGATCGGCAGATCCTTGCCGGTGATGATTGCGACGACGCCGGGAAGGCTCAAGGCTTTGGTAACGTCGATGCGTTTGATCAGCGCGTGGGGCACGGGGCTTCGAAGCAGCTTTGCAAAGAGCATTCGCGGCAGAACTATGTCATCGGCGAATCGCGTTTGGCCGGTGCACTTCGAGCGCGCATCGACCTTGCGATAAGGCTTTCCGATGACCTTAAATTCACTGCCGTTATGATCGTTGTTGGTTTTCATCTCAAGCTAAACCTTGCCGAAAACATGAGCCGGCGCCGTCAAACCTCAAACCCATAAATGCTTTCCTGCGCGGGTTCGACGTGCTCGCCGCGCATCAGCGCCGCCGCCAACTCAACCGCCTCATAAATCTTGATGTAGCCCGTGCAGCGGCAAAGATTTCCCGCAAGCGCTTCTTTGATCTCTTCTCTGGTTGGGCCAGGATTCTTCTCCAACAGCTCCCTGGCAACCAGGAGAAATCCTGGCGTGCAGTAGCCGCACTGTGCCGCGCCGAGATCGGCGAACGTCTCCTGCAGCGGGTGAAGCTGCCCGCCGGTGGCCATGCCTTCGATGGTCGTCACTTCCCTGCCCTCGGCGTCGAGACCAAGATAAAGGCAAGAGAGAATCGATTGGCCGTCTATTAAGACAGTACACGTACCGCACTCGCCAAGCTCGCACCCATGCTTGGTTCCAGTCAGCGCGAGGTCTTCCCTCAGAACTTCGAGCAGGGTTTTGTGCGGTGCGAACGCGACCTCGGTCTGCTCGCCGTTGAGGATGAATTTGATGAGCGACTTTTGAAGCGCTTGTGTTGCCATAACGGTTATCAAGTAGGACTCTGCACTCCGGAGCGCGCGCTTGGGTCGCAGGTACGCACCCACTCAAGGTTACGGACGAACCCGGTGACTGTTAAGACTTCGACGCACGGCTCGAGCGCGGACGTTGCTGCTCTATAAGCCGAGTGATTCTCGGAACGAGTTTCTTGGGGACGACCATCACGGCCTGGTCTTTCAGCTCAAAGGTAGCCTCGTCTTCTGCGATGGCCTCGTCCTCAGTCTGCGACTCGTAATGCTTTAGCACCTTGCGGATCTTACGTTCATTCCAGCCTGCTGGATATTTGCTCGGTTTCATCGCTGTTTCTTTCTTTGATGTGCGGCAGTCCCGTGGCTGCGTCGAGGTAGAAGCGGATCTTCACCGAAATCAGGATAGGGAAGGATTATGTCAGTGCGCAAGCGGGTGTGATCGCTAGAGGAGGTCCTTCATAGGCGGCAAACAAATG
>JBASRM010000715.1:0-7917 GCA_049273835.1 Blastocatellia bacterium
CTCCTCAGGGGTGATAAATTCGACCTCACTTAGCTGCTCGGCCTTGCTTGGGGACTTTGTCACCGGTGGGTTGATTTTTTGATAAGCGAAGGCCATAGTCTCGCAGGCGACCAATGCCGCGGCTAAGACTCCGATCCACTTTCTTAATCTCATAAGACCACCCTGGTTAACAGCTGAGCTGATCAATTTGGAGCCCTGCTCTCACCGGCGAATTCCAGTTGAATTCGGATTAGTAGATTTCGAGCTCGCGCTCATAGCCGACAGACTTGAGTGTCCGGGCACGATTACCGGCTTGTAGTTTTTGGGGTCATACCAACCATAAACCCCGCCGCTGAAGTGCAGAAATCCCGATTGCCCAATCAGCGTTTGCTGGATCAAGTCTCCGTAAATTACAGGGAAGGGCTTAATTCCCTTGTATGCCTTGGCAGCGCCTTTGAGCCGAAGCATCCGTATGTTTGTGCCGACGACATCTCTCAGCAAATGTGTCTGTGTTGCTTCCCGGTCACGCCACCCATTTAAACCCGATCCGTGAATTATTGCCAACAATACATCGGTCTGTTCGAAGCGAACGGTTTGTCCTGACGCTGCATTCGACAACGGTCTTCCGGATGCTGAAGTCGCCACAACTTTGGACTTTGGTAACAAAATGTCCTTTATCGGCTCACGGGCTATCCAGCCGGGAAACTGTTGATTGAGCTCGGAGAGCTTTCCGTCGGCTGGCTTTATGATGACCGCTAAGTCTTGCGAAAGGTCGCCATTGAAGTCACCAACCAGAAAACCGGGCTCCCGGTTTGCTTCGATTACCACAGCGTCCTTGAAAATGCGTTTGACAGCTTCTTGAACTTCTTCAACCTTGGGCTGAGACGGCTCGGGTGCTTCTTTGGTCTGCGGTGGCGGTGCTAGCGCTTCAGCCTTTAGTGGTGGCGCAGGCTGCTCCAAGGGCGGCGGAGCAGCGGGCTTTGAGCATCCGGATAGCGCAATAGACAGGATGACAACAACTAACCATGCTGATGCAATGCTTGCCTTTCTTGCCAACATCCCTAACTCTCCTCAAAGAGAAAGCAGAGACTCGTCAGGCGCCCGTCCGACGAGTCTCTGAAGCCAGTTTTGAAAAGAAACCGACTGTTACGGCTAGAGCGATAAAACGAACGCGATGAGCTGTGCCTTCTGAGTATTGTTCAACGCGTTGTTGAAGTTGTTCCTTGCGGTTGCTGCCTGTCCACCGTGAACCTGAATGCTGTCGAAGATCGTCTCCGTATTACCCTGCATCATGAAGCGGTGTTTGGTACGCACGCCCCACAGCGCAATTGTGGTAGTGGCAAACCGGTCGTTGACTCCCGGCTCACCGCCGATTCCGGCGCTGGTTCCGATGTTGTGCAGTGCGAAGTCACTAAACGGGCGGATTATTTTATTGGCGAGCGCTGCCGGCACCTGGAACGCTCCCCCGTTGATAACCGTGTTTACCGGAGCGGTTGTGAATTGAGGCGTGTGGCACACCGCGCACCCAATTGAATTAAAGAGGGTCTGGCCGGCGTTGACATCAGCCGTAATCGGCCCCCGGCCTGGAACCCTCAAAGCCCTCATGAAATTAGTGAAGGACTGGACATCCGCCCCATTCGGGAATCCGGGAACGGCAGGGTCCTCCGGGTCGTCTACCTCATCAAAAGGAGCAGCCGACTGTCCCAGGATGTTATTCTCATTGGGCTGCAACACGCTGGTTATCCCCATCTCATTAACATACGCATCCGCAGAGAATGACAGGAGGCTGGCGTGTTGGGATTTATGGCCAAAGCGGCCGATGCGAGTCGCCGGAGCCGCTTCGAGTACAGTCACAGTCCGGAGCTGGCCGCGCTGCGCGAAGGGCTGAGCGTTTACGTTGTCGATAAGTGTCTGATTGGCTATGGCCTCTACAAAGCCATCGCCAAGAACGGTCCTGGTCGAGCGGAATTCATGTAGCGTTAATCCGGTGTTGATTCGTTCTTGCGCACCCGGCGCTATGGCTCGGTCCTGGATGAGTGTTTGACCGCCCGGTGGTGGGTTGCCGTTTGCGTCTGCGGCCCTAAACTCGTTGATCTGAGTGACGTGTCCGGTAACAGGAGCCTGATGACAACTCGAGCAGGCTACGTCGTTGTACGTTGGCCCAAGGCCTTCGTCCACCTCCTCCCGTTCCTCGAATATAGCTTTGTTATCGCGGAACGAGCGTCCCGGCACGGCCGGGTTGTCGCACTCGTCGACCGGGTTACCAAGGGCTCCCAGATTATTGAACAGGTCGGAGTCGTCCACGCGAGCGTCCATCTGGGTTGCAAGAGCGTTAGTTGCAGCTTGACCTTCGACGGAACTCGTCATGGCAAAAGGCAAAACGAGCATCGCCGCAAACAACAGCAGAACAGAAAACTTGAGGGTCTTCATCTCTAAGGTTCCTCCTTTGTCTGCCTGGATCGCAATCCAAAGCAGTTCGGTTAACTGCCACAGTGTGTTTAGAATTACCCTGGATCCCTGAAACCCTGAGTGTTCGGTCCCCCTGGCCTACAGATGGGTCAGAGCTGTCGCAGACCCCAAGTCTGCTTAATTTGAATTTCTGACAAGAGAAAGGAAGCTCTCAAAGTAAGGCAACTGACCATCCCACGTGTCAGCATCTTTGAAGCGGACGCGAATGTATGATATCTCGGTCACAAAGTCAACAAAAAAATCGTTCTCGCGGTAATCCAGGTTCCGGGACTTGAGCCTGCCGGCAGGTCACCCTTCCGCGCCCGCAACTGCACCTAAACGCGCGATTATTGCCGATTCGCCCGAAGCCTTCGACGTACGCATAACAAGTTGCACAACGCCCGGTTGAAACCCCACACCAAGTACCCTCATTCGACCAAAGGGTTTCCCCAAACCCCCTGTTGGTCAAGTTCTCTTAACCAATTTCTTGATACGGTAGTATGGTTTTATCTGCGCTAGGGATGTGCTGCTTTGAAAATGGCTTCCAAAAAAACCCGCCACAAAAGGAAGAACTCATGTTAGAATACAGATTATGAAATGCCCAAAGTGCTTTAACCCCCTGCGACGGGTAGCTTCCACGGAGGACTCAGTGTGGTTCACTTGCCCGTTAGGTCATAGATTCCATTCGGAGACAGGAAGCGGCATCAGCGACTCAGAAGGTCACCGCTATGCTGTCTCAGAGTGATTAGAGCGGCTGCCCCCGGCTTCGACAAGCGGGGGTAGCCGTAGGGATCCCCTGGGCAACCGAATCCTGCTAAGTATTCTCGTCTCTTCCGCAAATCCCGCGTTAACCTGAGCGCCCGCCAGAGAGTAAACAATTCTTGGCTTGCCCTCGATTAACGGTCCGATCCGAGCGATTATGACTTTCCGAGAACGTTCTGCCGGAACGAATCGATAATCCCGCTTTGCACACCTCATAAAACCAAGCCCTGCTCAACTTTTGTTTCATAAGCCTTTTCGCTCGGCGGAATAACTGTTAGAATCTGGCTAACCGGGCGAGGGGGATGGATTGTTGGAGGCTCGCCGGGTTAGGTTTCAGGTAAGTACTCAGTCAAGGGTAAAGAAGTGCAACGGTCACTGTGTTCGAGTACAGGCTACGTGTACCCTGGCGACTGCTGCACGAGGTTCAGCATAACGGGCAATATTCAGGTGAGGGGTGAAAGGAATGGAAAGGCGAGCATCGCAAGAAAGTCTGGTTGAGCTGCTAGATAGTGGTCAGTTCCTTGCAGCAGAAGAGATTTTTTCGGAACGGAGAACGAATGAGCCGATGGAGATGGTCATTCGCGCAGAGGTTGCGATGTACTTCGATAGGCTTGACGACGCGAACGCCTTGCTGGACGAGGTAGCACCCCAAATCGGCGACATCAACGTAGCGGCTCGCTTTTCACTCACTAGAGGGCGGCTTGCGCTGTGGAGAGGAGACGACCAGCAGGCGCAAACGCAGCTACAGTCGGCCTACCATTTCTATTTGTTCTTGAACGATTCGTTCGGCGTCAGCCGCGCGTTGCTTAACCTGGCTCGCTTTGATCGCGCCGGAGGTGCCACAGAAAACGCCGCGGTGAAACTTGAAACGGCGCAAAATGGATTAAAAGGGCGTACGAGCAAACGGTCCGAGTATTTGCGTGGGATAATATCAGCGGAGCAGGCCGCCGCCGCCGCCGACCGGGGAGAAATCGAGCAGGCGACTGAACTCTATGCGGAAGCAATTAGGCTGTTAAAGATCTACGAGCGAGGGCGTTTCTACGCCCGTGCGCTGGTAGGAATGGCAGACCTCAAATGCACTCTCGGTGACTTCCAGGACTCACTGGAAATCTACAAAGAAGCCAACATCGTCCTGGAAAGATACGACCTTCGAAGGGACCGCGCGGAAAGTCAACTGAAGCTCGGCCGAGCTTTGATCCGACTTAAGCGCCTGGAGCGGGCGGAGAAACTCGCCGACGAGAGCCGCGAACTGCGTCGTGAGGAACCTTCAGGAGTGAGCGACGCTTTGGCAGTGCTGGCATTGATTGCACTCGAAAAAGGTGAGCTCGAGAGTGCCAGTCAACGCGCCCGCGAGGCACGGGAACTCAGCGATCAGAGCTCCTCGGTAGAGACTAAATTGCGCGCCCGCATCGCGCTCGGCCACGTCAAACTTGCGGAGCGAGAGTTTAAGGACGCCACCGAAGCGCTCCACGAAGCGGCAGAATTAGGTCGCAGCTCGGTCGGGTCTTCTGCGCGCCGGCTTGAACTTGAAGCCACGATTTACCTTGCCGAGGCGTTTCATAATGTGGACACCCGCGCGGGTAGAACCGAGCTTCTTCGAGCAAGTGAGCTGCTGAACCAAATCGATGATGCATGGCTCGGAGAAGAGTTCAATCGGGTCTCCTCAAAGTACGAGGAGCAGATTGTGTTCACTGACGACAATCGCCTCGTGTTTGACGGAAATCAGTTGCCGCGTTGGCAGGAGGCTAAGCGCACGCTCGAAGGGTTCTTGCTTCGCAATGCGCTTCGCCAGACAAACAACAGCCTGACCCGCGCCGCGCGCAAACTGGGTGTGTCAAAGGTCCACGTTCACAATCTGAAAAAGAAGCATAGCCTGTGAGAATTCTGCAGTAGCTTCCTGCGATCGATTGCAAACACCAATCGCACGTCTCTGGTAATAGTAGCCGCTCGACTCGCTCGCCGAGGCGCGTGCCAGCCCCGCCGCTAACTCAGCGACCGGATCCTATTTTGATAATCGCGGCGCGCAATTTCGTGTGTCTCTGGAGAAGACGTGCATACCGCGACTCCGTGGCGCCGGTCTTGGCCTCGATGATTCGAGCGACGTCTCGCTTTTCTTCGTTGGTCCATTGAGCAAGGTCCGGAATCAACGCCAGCACCATCGCGAGGTCTTCTACTGCCCTGCGGGACTCTTCGCTGACCTTGGGTTCAATGCCAAGAGCACGCGAGACTGATGCAAGCGAGCCGCTGCGCATCCTGTCGGCACTACCGTCGAACTGATCTGACATCCGGCGATTGACGGCTAGCCCAAGTTTTCGAACTTGGAATCGATCCCAATCGCCGCGGTGCGAACCGGGCGCTTCGTAAACGATGTTTCCCGCGGAAAGCCGCCGAAGCACCCTTGCGGGCGTGCGGTATTTCGCGTCAATTCCGATTTTCTTTTCTTCGGCCTTCATCAACCGCACGAGCTCCGGTCTAGTGGGTCTGAATCCCAATTTTCGATAGAACCAGAACGCCCCCGATTCGATTGCCTCATCGTTGTGAAAGCCGATCTGATATGGGTCGATCGAAATACAGGTCACACCGACGAGCTGATTGAGCAGTCGAAGCACCCTTCCATACACCCACGCCGACTCTCCCTCGCGGAAGGTGTAAAACGTATTGAAGCCGATTTCCATTCGCTCGCATATTGTGATGCCTTCAACGTAATTGATCGGAACTCCGTTCTTCAGCGCGAACCCGGCGTGATAGGCGCGCATCGGCAGCCGGCGCTCAAGCGGTAAACCCCACAGAAAAATCTGGACTCCGCGTCCCACGTCTGCTTGCACTACCGTATCAGGATCTCCGAGTGTGATGCCGTATAGTTCCCGATAGCGAACCGTCGTCGCGTCGCGCAGCATCGCTTGCATCGCTTTGCCTTGTAAACGAGACAGCCTTTTCACATTAATCGGCGGAGACTGAAACTCGTTGTCGAGAAGGACCTGGCTCCGAGGAATTAACGGCGAAGTATGATAAAAGACCGTTCGCACGCGGCGCATATTTCGCGTCCGAGAGGCCCTCGAATCGACAAGTTCCCAGTTGGTGCGGATCTCGAGCGAATCGAACAGCTCAGCTTTTTCTCTCTCGGAGAGCATCAATCGCTCGAACCGTCGCACCAGCCATCCGAGATCCCGACTCCGCTTCCCGCCAGTTGCAGCGTGAAGCCAGGTAAGATACGGGACGTTAGCTTCTACAAGGGAATCCTCGCAGAGCAACGGCACGAATCGCGGCAATGTCGCCCCAAGCCGCTCCGGATTTTCGTGGCGGTCCCAATCGGCTCTTACGTGCGAAGAATAGCGAGCAATCAAGTGGCGTACGATGTCAAAGCTGAATGACCCCGATATGGTGGTTCCGGCGATGCCCGAATTCTCGATATAGTCGAACGGTGTTAAGTCCGCCCCCGCAGATCGAAGCTCGGCAACTCGCTCACCAAATGTTTCGAGCTGTGCATCGGCAACCCGCATTGAAGCCGGGCCCTGCGGATGCGAACGTATGAATAAAAGAGCCTCGTGAAACCGTATGACGGATGCAACATCCGGAAACCGGCGCCGACTTAACTGTTCGAGCAGCTTCCTTGTGCGTTGTTCATTACCTGCGCCAAATTGACGCTTTGCTTCTTCGAGTTGAGAGAGGAGATTATCGAGTGAGGGCATAGTCTCCAGTTTCTGGCTTCGTTTCTGGTTTATCGCTGAAGCCGTGCACAGGTGCAAACAGCAATCTTACCCGCATCGCACGACTCGAGTCGGAGACTTCAAATCAGAAACCGGACAACACATCAGAGCAGATATCGGCGGCGGACCATTTCCAGCGCGGAGGTCGAGGCCCTCCAGCGGACCAGGTGGCGATCTCCCGGAAGCAACAAACGCCTGTTTGAGGTCACCACGTCGTCGGCGAGCCCGACATAAACAGTTCCCACCGGCACGGCATCCGTGCCGCCGCCCGGTCCCGCGGTGCCGGTTACACTCACACCGATGGTCGCGCCGATTCGTTCTTTTATTCCTCGCGCCATCGCCTCGGCGACTTCGCCGCTCACCGCGCCGTGCCGCTCGATCAACGCCTCTGGAACCCCGAGTAAGCGTGTCTTTGCCTCATCGGTATAACTTATTATACTTCCCGCAAAGTAGTCGCTGGAGCCGGGTACACGCGTTATTCGTTCGGCGACCAGGCCGCCCGTACAGCTTTCAGCGGTAGCAATTGTGAACTGCTTCATGCGAAGACGGTGGCCGACCACTTCTTCGAGTGATTCGGCAGTCGTCGAGTAAACGTAGTACCCGAGCTTCTGTTCAAGCTTATCGGTCAGTTCTTCAGTAAGCTCTTCTGCTCGCGCGGCGGTTTCAGCGGTCGCCGTAAGATGTATTTCAATCTCCGAATCGGTAAACAGAATCGTAGTCGTAGGATTAGTGTATTCCTTATAAATAGGGGCAATCAGCTCGTCGAGAGCCGACTCACCGAGCCCTGTCACCTTCAGGACGCGCCGCGCGATACGAACACCTCGCGACATTCGCTCTAGATCCGACATCACATAGTCATCAAACATCGGCTGATTCTCTCGAGGCGGCCCGGGCAGCAAAATGATGAGCTTGCCATCCTGATCGATCTTAATACCGGGCGCAGTTCCGTTTGGATTTGCCAGAACTTTTGCGCCTTGCGGGATCAGGGCTTGCCGTTCGTTGTTCGGGGTCATCTGATGCC
>JBASRM010000716.1:0-8073 GCA_049273835.1 Blastocatellia bacterium
TATTTGTCCTGAATAAGCTCGCAAGAAATGGCGAATTGTTCGCAGAGTCGGACGTTGGAGGAGCATTGGCATCCTGGGTAAGCTTACCTGTGCAGACCATTCGCTATGACGAAGCTCTTGACTTAACGGAGATAATTGGACCGTTATTCAAAGCTATGGCACAACGAGATCCAAGCAATGCCGATTCGACAGCGCTCCGATTTGCTCACCTGGGACTGAGTTCCATGGCTGAACTCGGTATTGTGAGTGCGTTGCTCAACGAGCAGCGCGCTTCCAGTCGTGCGGTCTCTGAACCTACTCATAAAAAACAATCAGAGCCTAGACAATAATTCTGGGGGCTGAAAGCCTACCCCTCGACTGTAGTACGTAAAAGGAGCTTACAAGCTTTTAGGAAGCAGGTCGTGAACAAAGGCGAGCAATAAGTGGTTTTCGACAGGTCTCGGCAGTGCGCGGTCCGCCCCAACCTTGATGGCTTGCATTGCCCTTTCAATTCCGTACGAGGTAATTGCCAGAATCGGCAAGTTCTTTCCTTCGGGCGTTGTCCTGAGTTGTTTTATCATATCGATCCCGCTCAGAACCGGCATGCTGATATCCGTGATTACGAGATCGGGTGACTCGGAGCAGGCTTGTTTAAGGCCCTCCTGACCGTCTTCTGCAACCACTACGTCAAAGCCTTGCAGCTCCAACATCGACTTCATGAAGGAGAGGGTGTCCTGAATATCTTCAACAACCAGGATCTTTGCCACAAAGCACCCCGAGACTAATCCGAACACCCACGCAATCCTTTTACATTATGACACGGATCATTCCGGATTGCACCCTATTCAGGGGTGGAAAATCACGTTCAACCGTGAAATTAGGTCGCTCAATCGGGGCGAATGGTTAAGAGCCTAAATGGTGAGGATTATGGATTCAATCGTGCCAGCAGCTCTCTCACTTCGTCCATCAGCGCATCGAGATGCACGGGTTTGTTCATGGCCCTGTCTGCCCCGGCTCTAATCCCCTCGTCCATTTCTTCTCTGCCGAAGGCGGTCAATACCAGAATGGGCGTTTTTTCCAGCTCCGGATTAGTCCTTAGCTGTTTGACCATGTCAATCCCGCTAACCTCAGGCATGTTGACGTCGGTTATGATCAGGTCGGGGCGCTCGGCTCCGGCCATATAGAGACCTTCCCGGCCATTAGCGGCAATGACTACCGTGAACCCTTCGATCGATAAATGTAGGTGAATCAGTTCGCGGGTATCAAGATTATCCTCAACTACCAGAATCTTGGGCATAAATTTCGAAACGGCCAGCGCGCCTTCCTATATCACGCCGGCCAATGTTGAGAATAAAGCTAGTTTACGGAAAGGCGCAACCGGGCGCGTCCGCGGGTAGTTTCTTTCGTTGGGGCTGACTGAGCAAATCCAAACGGCTGGGAGGAGGAATATGACGTTCGTGGGCTCATTCAGTAAAGATACCAGTGTTGAACCCCGCGCCGGGTTTCGCTGTTTGGCGAGCCATGCTATTTTCAGCCTGGAGGGTGACAGAAAAATGACGCAGCTTACCAGAGAGGGAGGAGATATGAGTTCGAATACGCTGACCGTAAAAGACAATCGTACCGGAAACGAGTACGAGATTCCGATCGAGGATGGAGTAATCCGGGCAATGGAGCTGCGCAAGATAAAAGTTTCAGACGATGACTTCGGTTTGATGAGCTACGACCCTGCTTTCATGAATACTGCTTCGTGTAAGAGCAGAGTCACTTTCATCGATGGGGACAAGGGGATTCTGCGCTATCGCGGGTATCCGATCGAGCAGCTCGCCGAGCGCAGCACCTATCTCGAAGTCGCTTACCTGCTTCTAAACGGGGAGTTGCCCACCCCGGCTCAACTCAAAGCATGGTCGTGGAATATCACCCATCACACTTTTATTCACGAGCAGATCAAGAAATGCATGGACGGTTTCCACTACGACGCGCATCCGATGGGGATGCTCATCGGCACGGTTGGAGCGCTGTCCACCTTTTACAAGGATGCGAAAGACATTTTCAATGCTGAAGCGCGCAGGCATCAGATTTTCAGATTGATCGCAAAGATGCCGACGCTGGCTGCTTTTGCTTACCGCCACAGCGTCGGGATGCCTTACGACTACCCGGACAATGATCTGAGTTATCCGGGTAACTTCCTAAACATGATGTTCAAGATGACGGAAGTGAAGTACAAACCCAATCGGGTGCTCGAGCACGCTCTCGATGTGCTTTTCATCCTGCACGCCGATCACGAGCAGAATTGCAGCACGAGCGCCATGCGCAGCATCGGAAGCTCGCACGTCGATCCGTATTCGGCGGTCGCGGGCGCGGCTGCCGCGCTGTACGGTCCGCTGCACGGCGGCGCTAACGAGGCAGTGCTTCGCATGCTCAAAGAGATCGGCTCAAAGGAGCGCATTCCGGAGTACATAAAACGTGTGAAGGACGGCGAGGTCAAGCTGATGGGGTTTGGTCACCGAGTCTACAAAAACTACGATCCGCGCGCGCGAATTATTAAGCAGGTTGCTCACGAAGTGTTCGAAGTGACCGGCAAGAACCCGATTCTTGATATCGCGCTCGAACTTGAGCGGATCGCACTCGAGGACGAGTATTTTGTGAATCGCAAGCTTTATCCGAACGTCGATTTCTACTCGGGCATCATCTATCAGGCTATGGGTTTTCCGGTCGATATGTTCCCGGTGATGTTCGCGATACCGCGCACCTCGGGCTGGCTGGCCCAGTGGGAGGAAATGCTTCTTGATGCCGAGCAGAAGATCGCGCGCCCGAGGCAGGTTTATCTGGGTTACGGGGAACGCAACTATTCGCCGATCGAGGAACGAAAGGAGCATGAGACTAAATCAGCCACGGCCGATTCCTAAGGTCAAGAGACAGGTTTTGCTGCGAACGCGAACGGGCTCCTGAGAGTTGATCATACCCAGTGGAGAGTACCGTCTCTTACTAAGACATACTCAATCGAATAGCTGAGTTGTGTGATCGGTGACACCGGATGATTGTGGAAGATCTGCCGTGTTCATTCGTCTCGGATCAAGACTCGCAAGCGGTCTTCTATCAGGAAAGAGCATGAAAGAGTTTGGTTGAGTGTTACTAAATTGAGGAGGATGATTGGTCGGACTAACATAAGCAGTATCGTCGGCGAAGATGCGTGCGTAGAGCATCCAGCACAAGCCCGCGAAGAAGATAGTCGCCGGAACAAGTAAAGGTTCGCCCGCGTCAACGGCAAAACACAGCCCAAAGAATATTGGCGTTAATACCAGGGCAATGAACATCAACTGGCCGCCCAATCGCATTCCTTTTTTTCGCGGTGTCCTTTTCTTCATTGCGGCGGCATCAACGGGAGCCAAACCGGAGTTAGCCACAATCTCAGATATCAGATGAAGCGGCAACCCGCATTGAGAACAAAACCGAACAGCGCTCATCAGTTGTTGGCCACATCTTGGACAGTGCATCGAACCCTCCTGTCTAGTTGGCTCCTGCTCGCTGCTGCAAAAGGCTACGATCAGGCCAGAGGCGAAGTTCACCTTCAATTCAAAACTATACCCTCGTGGAAATTCGGCTCACAACCTCGAGAGAGGGCTCAATAGCGGTTCGAAAACTCGAACAGGTTCCAGATCAAAGCGAACCACACGACACCAAGGCAAGCCAACGCCGCGGCTATCGCGTGCAGCTTGCTAAACCACCATCTCCCCGGGTCGCGCCAACACCGCACTGCGTCATACAAAACAGCCAGCGTCCCGAAAGCCCCCACAATTAAGAGACCCTGGAAAACGTGTACCCAAACCTCGAGACTGGGATCGGGCAGCCTTCTGAACAGCGCATGGCCTGCAAGTATGCACGTCAGATTGATCGCGCATACCAGAATCACCAAACGGCGTCTCCACCGGCGCGAGGCGCTGAGCTCGAGCCTGCGTCCAAAGTGCCGGCGCGTCACCGCGGCGACCGGCCATAACGCCAACGTCACGCCGAACACCACCACGCTGGGAATTATCACTGCGAGGTTCAAGGGCCGGGTTTCATACCACGGCACCCGTTGAAAGACGACGTGCGGAAAATCAACGACCGCCTGCACCTTGCCCGCATCGTCCCGTCGGAACGCAATGCAATCCTCCCATTTCCCGTCGCAATATTTCATAGGTGAGACCTCGCGCAAGATCTTTGGCTGTCCGTACTCATTGATTAAGTCGGTACTTATCGTTCCATCAGGCTTGTTGGAAATCCTCACCTGCCCCCAAAGCGTTCCTAGCTTGAACACCGAGCTATCGATAGCCGTTGGACATCAGTGGTTTCAGCGAGTCGGGAAGCGGTTGGACATATGTCGAGTGTTGCATACCCAGCGGCCGGAAGATGTGCTCATCAACATATTCTTCGAACGGTTGCCCAGAGACCCGTTCGACGATGTAGCCCGCAAGCGCATTGCCATAGTTGGAATAGGACGGCGTCCCTCCCGGCGCAAATATCCGAGGCGGTAGATGCTCGGGTAGGTATTCGTTGAGAGGTTGAATTCGGCCGCCGTCGGGAACGGTGTGGTGGCGAATCGTTTCTTGAAAGCCCCCAGTGTGTGTCAGCAAGTTGCGCAGCGTGATCGGCTGCGGATACGTCGCCGAAATTTCAAAATCGAGATAACGGTTGATGTCTACGTCGAGATCCAGTTTACCCTGCTCGACAAGTTGCATCACCACGGTGCAGGTGAACAGCTTGGAGATTGATGCAGGTCGGAATAGCGTTGAGTTCGCGGATACAGGCCTCTTAGCCTCGACATCCGCATATCCATAACCGTTTGCGAAGAGGACCTGACCATCCTTAACCACAGCGATGACCGCGCCGGCGATGTCGTCCTTGCGTAGCAGCACCGGTATCAAGCCATCGAAAAAGGTCGCGAGTTCTCCCGCGGTGAGTGCTGGAGCGACAGTCGAGTCCTGAGGTTCACGCGGAGGCGCCGATTGCCCGATGACCTCCGTGCATCCGAATACGACTAGCGCTGATATTCCGCGAATCGCAAATGGTCGAACCACATATCCGACCAGCTTTGAAGCGCTGTTGTAGCGCATAGCAGTTTCCTCCGGCGCGGTTTTAAAGCCCTGAAGAGTCGGCAATAACCTTATGATTAGCCAAACGTCGTGCCATACACCGCCGCGATCCTATGTTGAATAATTGCTTAAGCTAATCTGAAAGGGACCTGGGATGAACTGGCCCGCGGTGTTCGGCGGTGGCGTGGTGATGTCTGAAAATGGGAGAGCCTCGTCCGGCATTGAACGCCTTGGACTGGTGACACGATCTGTGTTCCTGAGCCTGAAGATCCGCGATTTCATAACATCGTGGCGGGTCAATTAGCGAACTCAACGGCCGGTGAGGTGTAACGTGAAGCTGGTCGGCTACTCGTACCGCAGTGCAACCATCGGATCGACCCTCGAGGCTCTTCGCGCCGGGAGGTAACCCGCAACTGCCGCGACTGAAATCATCAACATCGATGCAAAGGCAATCGTCACTGGGTCCGTAGGCATCAGTCCGAAGAGCATGCTTGCGATCAGCCGAGTCGTCGCGAGGGCCGCACCCAGTCCGATGACAACACCGATAAGCACGACAATCATGGATTCGCCCATCACCATCCGAGTAACTCGACGCGCCGACGCGCCCAAAGCCATTCGAACGCCTATCTCATTCGTTCGACGGGCGACACCATAGGACATCACACCGTAAAGCCCTATGGAGGCCAACAGCAACGCAAGCACGCTGAAAAAGCTCGATAGCGAGGCGAAGAGCCGCTCCTGCGCGAGCGATTCATCTGCTTGCTGGCTTTGAGTCTTCACGTCGAACAGCGGTAGGTTGTCGTCCACTTCGTGTACTGCCTCGCGTATCGAGGGGGTCATGGCGCTTGCATTCCCCAAGGTGCGCACGACAAAAGTGGCTTGCCTTGGGATACTCTGCAGATATGGCAGGTAAACGGTAGGCTCCGTTTCCGCACGCATCCCGGTATACTTCGCGTCTCTCACGACACCGACTATTTCGATTCTTCCGCTGGTTTCCGGACCCTCAAACCCGAAGCGCCGCCCTAATGGATTTTCGTCACCAAAGTACTTGCGCGCCATCATTTGATTGATAACCGCCACCCGCGGCGCAGCTTCATCATCGCGAGGGCTCAGACCGCGGCCCAGCAGTATCGGTATCTCCAACGCTTCAAAAAAATGCTCCCCGACGGTGTTGACCTTGGCATTGTCCTCGTCGCCCGGCTGCGATGCGTGTCCCTGCACGGTTAGACCTCTGGTCTGACCCTGACCGCTAAGCAACGGAATAAGGGATACCGTGGCCGCCTGCACGCCGGGCACGGCTTCAAGCCGCTCAGTCAGCCGGCGGTAAAGCTGAGCGATCTGCGCGGTATTGTAGCCATTTAGCGATGGCTCAACGTTGAACAACAGCAAGTTCTCGCGGTTGAACCCCACGTCCACGTTTTGCAGGTTCCTCAACGTTCGTACGAAGAGTCCGGCACCCACCAACAGCACCATGGACATCGCCACCTGAGCAACGATCAACGACTTTGATAGGATCGAACGAGAACCGGTTACGCTTCTGGCGTTGTCCTTGAGCGCCGGCATCAGATCAACTCGGGTGGCTCGCAACGCGGGCGCAAGTCCGAATAGCAGACCGGTCACCAGCGAAACTGCGGATGTGAAACCGAGCACGCGCAAATCGAGGTTGAGATCCAGCGAGAGTTGAGCGCCGCCCCACGGCCGCAAACTCAGCAACAGGTCTTTGCCCCAATAAGCGAGCACGACACCCACCGCACCGCCCAGGACTGCGAGCAGCACGCTTTCAGTCAGCAGTTGCCTGACCAATCGCCAGCGGCTCGCGCCGATCGCCAGCCGCACCGCGATTTCCTTCTGCCTGGTCGCGGATCGGGCCAGCAGCAGATTGGCTACATTGGCGCAAGCAATGAGCAGCACGAATCCGACGATCGCCATCAGTATTCTCAAGGGTTGAGCATAGTCGCTCCGCAACTCCGTGAGACCCTGACTCCCGGATCCAATCCTGAGTTGCGGAACATCGCGCGGCGCGGCGTTCTGCGTCTGTGCCCGCGGAGGGAAACGGGCCAGCGCTGCGTCCCAGCCTTCCTGCGCGCTCTTCTGAAAAGTGTTTTGGAAGCTAGCCGCCACCTGATCCGGCGTCACCCCCGGTTTCAACCGCCCCATAATCTGAAGCCACCAGAACCATGGCCCGTTCAGATCGGACTCGATCGGATCGACCCGGGGCTGCAGCGAGAAGGGAATTGTGAGATCCGGCGACCAGCCAACCTGGGACGCTCCCCGGAATTCAGGCGGAGTGACCCCGATGATATTCAAAGCAACTTTGTTAACGATCACTGTCCTGCCCACGATTTCCGGGTCTTGCCCGAACCTCCGTTGCCAATAGCGATAAGTGATCACCGCGACCGGAGGGGCATCGGCTTTGTCGTCATCGGGCGTAAGCGTTCGGCCCATCCTCGCTTTGACTCCCAGCCCCGAGTAGTAACCTCCCGAGACCAATTGGCCACTTGCGATTTCCGGCCGGCCGTCAACGCTTACGTTCAGTTGATGTAGGGGAGCAAATGCGAACACGTCGGCTAGCGTCTCGTTGCTATCGCGAAATCGTTCAAAGGTGAGATAGGAAAAGGAAGTGCTGGTTCGCATCCCGGTCGCGGGATCGGTTTTTATGCTTCCCATGATGCCGCGCGACAAGCCCCTTGGCCCCGAAAGCCAGTTGAACAGCACTAGCTCATTTGGTTTTGTGACCGGAAGCGTCTTGAGCAGCACCGCGTCGATCAGGCTAAAGAGAGCGGTGTTGGCGCCGATGCCAAGTGCGAGCGAAAGGACGGCGATCGCAGTAAATGCCTTGCTCTTCAACAACATTCGTACGCCGTATCGCAGATCCTGTATGAGAGTTCCCATCCCGATTCCCCCTCTTCGGTTAAGCGATTCAATCCGCGCTTCCCGTGCAAGCCGCCTGGTCACCCACGGATGAGCAATGGGTCTTTTTGCGCGGATCAGTTCACATTCCAACAGCCGCCAGTCTTTGATA